>JALHOU010000332.1 GCA_022842825.1 Rubrivivax sp. | reverse complement strand
TTCACCGTCGTCGTCTTGCCCATGCCGTTGCGGCCGATGAGCGTCGTCACCTCGCCCGCGCGCACGGTGAGCGACACGCCGAACAGCACCTGGCTCGTGCCGTAGGCGGTCTCGATGCCTTCCACCTGCAACAGATCGGCGGCCATCGGCGGATCCGGCTTTGCCGGGCCGCTGTTGCCCCCCTGGGGGGGAGGCGCCGAAGGCGCTCCGGGGGGGATCATCAGTACGCTTCCGTCTGGTCGCCGAGGTAGGCATCGCGCACCTCGGCGCTGGCGCGGATCTCGTCGGGTGTGCCGCAGGCGATGGGGCGCCCATAGACGAGGACGGTGATGCGGTCTGCGAGCGAGAACACGGCGTCCATGTCGTGCTCGACCAGCAGCACCGTGTAGCGGCCCTTGAGCTGGCGCAGCAGCGCCACCACGCCTTCGCTCTCGACGTGGCTCATGCCGGCCATGGGCTCGTCGAGCAACAGCAGGCGCGCGCCGGTGGCGAGCGTCATCGCGATCTCGAGCTGCCGGCGCTGGCCATGCGACATGGCGGCCACGGACCGGTCGGCGAGCTCGGCCATGCCCACCTGCGCGAGCGCGGCGCGCGCAGGCGCCACGAGCGCTGCTTCGTCCATCGCCTGGCGCCAGAAGCGGAAGCTGTGGCCGGCATGGCTCTGCACGGCGAGGGCCACGTTCTGCAGCACCGTGAACTCGGGGAAGACGGAGGTGATCTGGTAGCTGCGGCCGATGCCGGCCAGCGCGCGCCGGTGCGGCGGCTCGCGCGTGAGGTCGCGGCCGTCGAAGACGATGCGACCCTCGTCGGGCAGCAGGTCGCCCGAGAGCTGGTTGATGAGCGTCGTCTTGCCCGCGCCGTTGGGGCCGATGACGGCGTGGATTTCGCCCGGCACCAGCGTCAGGTCGACATGGTCGGTGGCGAGCAGTCCGCCGAAGCGCTTGACGAGGCCGCGCACCTCCAGGCCGGCCAGGCGGTCGGCGGCATGCGCGGCGCGGCCGGGGTCTGCGCTCTGGGCGCTCACTTGGTGCTCTCCTGCTCTGCCGCGCGTGCGTCGCGCACGACCAGCCGGCCATAGAGGCCCTGCTTCATGACGAGCACCACGGCCACGACGAAGAGGCCGATCAGCGCCAGCCAGTGCTGGTTGACGAGCTTGTCGAGCCAGTCCACGCCGAGCTTCAGCGACGACAGCACCTCCTCGAGCAAGAGCAGCGCCGTGGCGCCGACGACCGGGCCGATGAGCGTGCCCATGCCGCCGAGCACGATCATGACGATGAGCTCGCCCGACACCGACCACGCCATGTACGAGGGCGCGACGAACTTGGTCAGGTTGGCCATCAGCACGCCGGCCAGCACGCACACGAGTGCCGAGAGCACGTAGGCGGCGAGCTTGTAGCGCAGCGTCGGGAAGCCGAGCGCGGCCATGCGACGCTCGTTCACCTTGCAGCCGCGCAGCACCATGCCGAAGCGGGCGTGGATGAGGCGCCAGAAGAAGAACAGCACGGCCAGCAGCACCGCATAGGCGGCGTAGTACAGCACCACGTTGTTGGCCAGCGAAAAGAGGCCGAAGTCGCTGCGCGTGGCCACGGGCAGGCCATCGTCGCCGCCGTACTCCTTCAGGCTCACGGCGAGGAAGAAGAGCATCTGCGCGAAGGCGAGCGTGATCATGATGAAGGCCATGCCGCTCGTGCGCAGGCAGATGGCGCCCACCGCCGCCGCGACCACGGTGCCGGCGACGAGGGCGGCGCCGAGGTGCGCCCAGCCGTTCGTGATGCCGTGGTGCCCGAGCAGGCCCACCGCATAAGCGCCCAGGCCGATGTACATGGCATGGCCGAAGCTCACCAGCGCGCCGTAGCCGAGGATGAGGTTGAGCCCGGTGGCGGCGATGGCGAAGATGAGGATGCGGGTGAAGAGCGTGACGTAGAAGGGCTGGTTCAGCAGCGCGGCCAGCACCGGCACGAGGCCGAGGCCGATGAGCACGGCCGCGGCGACGGCGTGGCGCGTCGTGAAGCGGCGGCCGCCCGGCGCGGCCGAGGAGGGCGCCCCGGGGTCAGCCATGCTTGACCGGGAACAGCCCGGCCGGCTTGAGCGCCAGCACCGCGGCCATCAGCAGGTAGATGAGCATGCTGGCGATGGCGGGGCCCGCGGCCTGCGCCACCGAACGCTCGAGGAACTCGCGCAGCAGCGCCGGCAGGAACACGCGGCCCACGGTGTCGACGATGCCGACGATGAGCGCACCGTAGAACGCGCCGCGGATGGAGCCGATGCCGCCGGTGACGATCACTACCAATGTGAGGATGAGGATGGGCTCGCCCATGCCCGATTGCACGCTGACGATGGGCCCGGCCATCAGGCCCGCCAGCCCGGCGAGGCCAGCGCCGAGCGCGAACACGATGCTGTTCAGGCCCTTGATGTTGACGCCGAGCGCCGAGACCATCTCGGCATTGGCCGCGCCGGCGCGGATGAGCATGCCCACGCGCGTGCGGTGGATGACGAGGTAGAGCCCGAGCCCCACCGCGAGGCCGACGCCGATGATGAGGAAGCGGTACGAGGGGTAGGCCATGCCGAACAGGTCGACCGTGCCCGAGAGCGCCTGCGGCACGTTCATGTACACCGACGAGGGGCCCCAGATGTAGCGCACCAGCTCGTTGAAGAAGAGGATGAGGCCGAACGTGGCCAGCACCTGGTCGAGGTGGTCGCGGCGGTACAGCGTGGTGAGCAGCAGTCGCTCGATGACGAGGCCGAGCAGCAGCGTGCCCGGGATCGCCACCAGCGCCGCGGCGAGGAAGCTGTTGTCGAAGGCGTTGAACGCCGCGGCCGCGAAGTACGCGCCCATCATGTACAGCGAGCCGTGCGCCAGGTTCACGAAGCTCATGATCCCGAACACCAGCGTCAAGCCGCTTGCGAGCAGGAAGAGCAGCACGCCGAGCTGGATGCCGTTGAGCAGCTGGGTGAGCAGCAGGCCGAGGGTCATGGTGGCGGGGGCAAGAAAAGGCCGGCGCGAGGCCGGCCGCAGGGAGCGGTCTGGGCGCAGCCTCAGCCGGTCACATCTTGCATTGGGACGCGTAGGCGTCCACGTGGTCCTTGAGCGGCGTGGCGATGGTCTTCAGGCTCACGCGGCCCTTGGCGTCCTTGGCCACCTCGAAGATGTGCTGGTCCTGCACCGGGAAGTGGTTGGCGCCGAACTTGAAGCTGCCCCGCACGCTCTTGAAGTCGGCAGCTTTCAATGCAGCGCGGAAGGCGGCCTTGTCGGCGACGTTGCCCTTGACCTTGCCGATGGCGCTGTCGAGCAGCTGGGCGGCGTCGTAGCTCTGGGCTGCGTACTGGCTCGGGATGCGGCCGAACTTCTTCTCGAACTCCTCGACGAACTGCTTGTTGGCCGGGTTGTTGAAGTCCGGGCCCCAGAAGGTGCCGCTGATGACGCCGAGCGCCGTTTCCTTCTGCGCGGGCAGCGTGGAGCCGTCGGTGGTGGAGCTGGAGAGCAGCGGGATCTTGCCGAGCAGGCCGGCCTGCTGGTACTGGCGCACGAAGTTCACGCCGAGGCCGCCGGGGTAGAAGACGTAGATGGCGTCGGGCTTCTTGGCCGCCACCTGCGCCAGCTCGGCGCTGAAGTCGGGCTGGTTCAGCGGCGTGTAGATCTCGTCGATGACCTCGCCCTTGTACATGCGCTTGAAGCCGGCGACGAAGTCCTTGCCCGCCTGGTAGTTGGGGGCCATGCCGATGACGCGCTTGTAGCCCTTGTCGGTGGCGTACTTGCCCACCACCTCGGCCTGGTTGTCGTTCTGCCAGCTGGTGATGAACTGGAAGGGCGAGCACTGTGCACCGGCGATGGGCGCGGGGCCGGCGTTGCTGCCGATGAGGAACACGCCCTTCTCGGTGATGGGCTTGTGCACCGCCATCATCACGTTGGAGAAGGTGATGCCGGTGATGATGGACACCTGATCCTTCTCGATCAGCTTCTGCACGAGTTGCGTGGCCACGTCGGGCTTGAGCTGGCTGTCCTCACGGACGATGGTGACGGGCACGCCGCCCAGCTTGCCGCCGTTGCGCTCGACGACCAGCATGAACGCGTCGTACTGGTCCTGGCCGAGCGCGCCTTGCGGGCCGGACAGCTCGGCCATGAAGCCGATCTTGATGGGGGCCTGGGCAAACGCGGGCACGAGCGCGGCGGCGGCGCAAAGAGCGAGGCCCACGGGCAGGGCGGTAAGGCGCTTCAACATCGGTCTACTCCTGGTCAGGGTCCTGAAATTAGTTTAGGACTAAAGTATTTCCGGGGCGCTCGGGCGAACCCCTAGTCTGGAAGCCCAAAGAATGAGCATGCATTATCGTGCATGATCCGCGCCTTCTCGGTGGTCGTCAACCCGGGAAATCCATGCACCAGACTGCCGATCTCCTGCTCGCCGAGCGGAAACGGCGTGTCCGAGCCCAGCATCACGCGGTCCACGCCCATCACGTCGACGAGCAGGCGCAGCGCGCCCTCGTCGAAGACGGCGCTGTCGACGTGGAAGCGGCGCGCGTAGCTCGAGGGCAGCTGTGGGCAGTCCTCGCGCACGATGTCGCGGTGCCGCCAGGCGTTGTCGACGCGGCCAAGAAGCCAGGCGAAGCTGCCGCCGCCGTGCGCGAAGCAGATGCGCAGCGAGGCGGGCAGGCGCTCCATGGCGCCCGAGAGGATGAGCGAGACCATGCCGAGCTGCGTCTCGGCGGGCATGGCCACGAGCCAGGGCAGCATCCATTTCTTCATGCGCGCGCCGCCCATCATGTCCCAGGGGTGCACGAGCACGGGGATGTCCTCGCGTGCGCAGTGCATCAGGAACTGCACGAGGTCTTCGTCGTCGAGATCGCGGTCGCCGACGTGGTTGCCGATCTGCACGCCGATGCAGCCCGCGGCCATCGCGTGGCTGGCCTCGGCGCAGGCGAGCTCGAGCGACTGCAGCGGCACCTGGGCCAGCGCCTTCAG
>JALHOU010000331.1 GCA_022842825.1 Rubrivivax sp. | reverse complement strand
GCCTGGCCGGCCCGATCAGCCGCGCGCTGCGCGAGGCCGCGCCGGCCGCGCTCACGCTCGCCGGCGACCTGCTGCTGCGCCCGCGCCACGGCCTGCCGGCCACACGCTTCAACGCCGTCGTCTCGCCGCACCGCGTGTTCGAGACGCGGCGCTTCCAGCTCGACGAGCTCAAGGAGATCCGCGGCCTGGTCGATGACGCCACCGTCAACGACGCCGTGCTCGCCGTGTGCGGCGGCGCGCTGCGCCGCTACCTCGCGTTGCACGAAGAGCTGCCGGCCGAGAGCCTCACGGCGATGACGCCGCTGTACGTGCGCGCCGCGCAAGCCGGCGCCGACGCCGCGCCGGCGCTGTCGTGGATCCGCGTGCCGCTGGCCAGCGATGTCGAGGACCCGGTGGCGCGCCTGGCCGCGATCTGCGCCCACCATGCCTCCTCCGAGGTCGTGGCGCGCGCCGTCGATGCACGCGAGCTCACCGACCTGCGCCGGCACGTGCCGGCGGCCACGCTGGCGCTCACCGCCAAGCTGCTCGGTCGCGCCGCGGCCAGCACCGGCCGGCGCGCCCCGCTGGCCAACTGCACCATCACCAACGTGCCCGGGCCCTCGGTGCCGCTGTACCTGTGCGGCGCGCGCATGACCTACATGTCGGCGATCATGCCCATCGCCGACGGCATGGGCCTCGTGCTCGCGGTCACCTCCTACGACGGCCAGGTCATCGTCTCGCCGACCTCGTGCCGCGAGCTGATGCCCGACCCCGAGGTGTTCGCGCAGTGCCTGCGCGACAGCTTCCAGGAACTGCTGGCGCTGGCCCGGCAGCCACGTGGCCGCCGGCCGCGCAGGCCGCAGAGCGCCGCGGCGCAGGCGACGACCGGCAGGCCGGCCCGCTTGGCCAGCACGGCCGAGGCCGCCGAGGCCGCCAAGGCCGCCGAAGAGGCCGAAGGCGCAGCCCAGGTCGCCCGAGCTGCCGCGCCGCGCGCAGCGGTCAGACGGGCACGGCCTCGTGCGTCAGCAGCCGGTAGACGTCTTTCCACCAGCCGGTTGGCTTGAACGGCTGCCACTGGCCCTCGGGCTGGGCCAGGCGCTCGGCGACGATCGCCAGCACCATCGGGTTGAAGCCGAGGCCGGTGTGGCTGCCGGCGATGCGGATGTTCTCGTGCAGGGCCGGGTCGCCGTGGATCGTCGCCTCCTGGGGCGGCACGACGCCGTCGGACACCGAGTACAGGCAGCTCATCGGCACCGGCAGCATCTTGCGCTCGCGCAGCTTCTTGGCGCGCGGCTGCATCACGTGCGCGTCGGGCCCCAGCGGGTGGGCGATGAGGCGATAGAGGGCCTTCACGACCGCCGGCGACTGGCTGCCCTCGGCGTCCACCGTGACCGGGCTGCCCAGCGTGATGACCGTGCGCACGCACTCGGGCGCCTGGTGCGCGCCGTACAGCGCGAACACTCCGCCCAGGCTCCAGCCCACGAGGCTGACGCGCCGGCCGCTGGCGTGGTGCAGGTGGCGGATCTTCTGTTCCAGCGCCAGCGCATGCCGGCTGCGAAAGCCCACGTTGCGGCCGAAGCCCCAGGTCTGTACGTCGTAGCCCCGGCTGCGCAGGAAGACCTTCAGCGCCACCAGCGTCGCCTCGTCGGCCATGAAGCCCGGCAGCAGCAGCACCGGGTGGCCGTCGCCGCGTGGCGCGCGCATCAGCCAGGGCGTGGCATACGGCAGCAGCGCCATCTCGAACAGGGCGCGCCACTCCAGCAGCGAGTGCAGCAGGTGGGGTTCGCCCTGATGGGGATGCCGTTGCGCCATGCGGAGGTGATCTCGTCACCCACATTCTCGCCGCGGCGGGCCGGCGCCCGGCGCACCGGGCTTGACCTGGCTCACTAAAGCCGCCGCGTTGTGCGCGCACGATGCACGTCGCGGAGGAAAAGCAGGCCCCACCCCAACGACGAGGAGACAGGATGAAGCCGCTGAGCGGCCTGGATGGCGCCTTCCTGCACCTGGAGACCGGGCAGACGCCGATGCACGTGGCGTCGCTGCACCTGTTCGACCTGCCCGCGGGCGTATCGGGCGCCGACTTCCATGCCGCCATCCAGCGGCAGATGCGCCGTCGCATCCATCTCGCGCCGGTCTTCGAGCGCAAGCTCGCACCGATGCCTTTGCAGTTCGCCAACCCGGCCTGGGTGCGCGATGCCGCGGTGGACCTCGACCACCACGTGCAGCGCGTGACGCTGCCCGCGCCCGGCGGCCTGGCCGAATTCGAGGCCTGCGCCGCCCGCCTGCACGCCGAGTTGCTCGACCGCCACCGGCCGCTGTGGCGGCTGACCGTCATCGACGGCCTGGCCAGCGGCCAGGCCGGCTACTACGTCAAGGTGCACCACGCCGCCGTCGACGGCCAGGCCGGCGTGCTGCTGGCGCGCGCCTTGTTCGATCTCGAACCGAAACCGCGCGCGCTGCCGCGCGCCGGCCCCGTGCGCCCCGAGCATCCCGGCATGGCCGAGCTCGCCGCGGCGGCGCTGCGCCACGACGCCGCCCAGTACGTGAAGCTCGTGCGCCACCTGCCCGACGTGGTGCGCACGCTGGCCGGCCTGTTCACCAGCGCGGGTGCCGGCGCGCCGCGCACGGGCATGGGCCAGAACCTCGCGTTCGGCCCGCACACGCCGCTGAACGTGCAGATCACCGGCGAGCGTTGCTTCGCCGGCGCGGCGCTGCCGCTGGACGCGCTGAAGCGGCTGGCCGCCGCACATGGCGCCAAGGTCAACGACATCGTCCTCGCGCTGGCCAGCGGGGCGCTGCGCCGCTGGCTGGCGGCACACGGCGGCATCCCGCGCCGCCCGCTCATCGCGGCGATACCGGTGTCGCTGCGCGCCGCCGACGACACCGAGTTCTCGACGCAGGCGACGATGACGCTGGTGAACCTGCACACGCACGTGGCCGACCCGCTGCGGCGGCTGGCCGCCATCCGCGACGCGGCCGGTGCAGCCAAGGCGCTGACCGGCCGCGCGAAGAGCGTGCTGCCCACCGACTTCCCGTCGATCGCCGTGCCTTGGGTGCTGCACGGGCTGGCGTCGATGTACGGGCGCTCGGGGCTGGCCGGCGCGATCCCGCCGATCGCCAACCTCGTCATCTCCAACGTGCCGGGCCCGCAGGTGCCGCTCTTCGCGGCCGGGGCACGCATGCGCACCTACTGGCCGCTGTCGATCCCCGAGCACGGCCTGGGCTTGAACCTCACGGTGCTGAGCTACGACGGCACGATGTACTTCGGCTTCGTCGCGGCACGCAACGCGGTGCCCGAGGCGCGCGCGCTCGCCGTGGCGCTGCAGGCGGCCTGCGACGAGCTCGTCGCGAAGACGCGGCCCGCGCCACCCACGGCCCGGCGGGCCGCGCCCGGCCCGGCCCGGCGCGCAGAACACGGAGCAAGACGATGAACACCGCCCACCACCCGATGACGCGCGTCGACACCGCCTGGCGGCGCATGGACACCGACGTCAACCTGATGATGATCGTCGGTGTCTGGCTCATCGAGCCGCGGCTGCCGATCGCGACGATGCGCGAGCGCGTGCGCACCCGCATGCTGCGCTTCGAGCGCTTCCGCCAGAAGGTGGTGCTCGGCACCTTCGGTGCCGAATGGGTCGACGACGAGGACTTCGACATCCACCGTCACGTCATCGCCGAGAAGCTGCACCGCCGCCCGGGGCAGAGCGCGCGCGGCGCGCTGCAGCAGCGCATGGGCGAGCTCGCGTCGACGCCGCTGGACCCGGCGCACCCGCTGTGGTCCTTCCACTACTTCGAGGACTGCGACGGCGGCAGCGCCAGCGTCTGCCGCATCCACCACTGCATCGGCGACGGCGTGGCGCTGAACTCGGTGATGATGGCCATCTGCGACGACGGCGAGGTGCCGGCCGAGCTGGACCGCGCTGCGGGCCACGGCGGCCATGACGGACGCGACGGGCATCGCGGCGACCGCGTCGCCGACGAGCTGCTCAAGCCGCTCACCGGGCTCGCCGTGAAGGCGATCGACCTCACCGGCGACGCCGTGGCGAAGTCGTTGCACTGGCTGGTACACCCCGGCGAGGCTCTCGCCGCGGCGCGCGACGTGGCCGCCGGCGGCATGCAACTGGCCAACGATGTCGCCGCGCTGGCGCTGCTGCCCGACGACGCGAAGACATCGCTCAAGGGCCACGGCAGCGGCAGGAAGGTCGTCGCCTGGTGCGAGCCGCTGCCGCTGGACCCCGTGAAGTCGGTGGGCAAGGCGCTCGGCGCGTCGATCAACGACGTGCTGCTGTCGTGCGTGGCCGGCGCCATCGGGCGCTACCTGCGCGAGCGTGGCGAAGACACCACCGGCTGCGACATCCGCGCCATGGTGCCGGTGAATCTGCGCCCGCTCAGCGAGGCCTGGCAACTGGGCAACCGCTTCGGGCTCGTGCCGCTCCTGGTGCCGGTGGGCATCGAGAACCCGATCGAGCGCCTGGGCGCCGTGCACGCGCGCATGTCGGCGCTCAAGGGCAGCTACCAGCCGGTGCTGGCCTACGGCCTGCTCGCGCTGTCGGGCCTGCTCATCGAGCCGGGCCAGAAAGCGCTGTCCAGCCTCTTTCTCGACAAGACGACCGCGGTCATGACCAACGTGCCCGGGCCGGCGTTGCCGCTGCGCCTGGGCGGGTCGGCCGTGCGGCAGAGCATCTTCTGGGTGCCGGCGTCCGGCGATGTCGGCATGGGCGTGAGCATCATCTCCTACGCTGGCGGCGTGCAGTTCGGCCTCATCACCGACCGCCAGCTGTGCCCGCATCCCGAGCGCATCATCGACCGCTTCGGCGAGGAGTTCGAGAAGCTGCTTCTGTTGACGATGATGCTGCCCTGGGACGGCCTGGCGGCGGCGACGCCCGGCCACGCCGCCCGATGAAGGCCCGCGCCGCGCCCACCGCGCCCACCGCGCCCGCCACCCCCACGGCCCTGATCACCGGCGCCACCTCGGGCATCGGCGAGGCACTCGCCGACTCGTTCGCCGCGGCC
>JALHOU010000330.1 GCA_022842825.1 Rubrivivax sp. | reverse complement strand
GCCCCCCACCGCAGCCGGCTGCGGCACCAGGCGCAGGGCCAGGCGTGCGGCGGCATGGTGCGGCTCCTCGCGCATCGTCGTGATCTCGGTGCCCGCCGGCAGGGCCGAGGAGAAGCCGCGCTCGACGGCCGGATGCAGCGTGAACGCGCGCCCGGCCTGGGCGATGGGGTGGCGGCCGTAGCGGCGCATCAGCGCCAACGGCAGCCGCGCCAGCTCGCGGCCGGCCTGTTCGAGCAGCGCCATCGCGGCGGCGTCCTTGGCGGCCACCGCGGCCACCACGGTGGCGAGCTCGCCGAGCTTGCCGCGCGAGGTACCTGGGCCGCCGTAGACCCACTGCCGCGTGTGGTGCCACTCGTTGCCGCCCACCTGCTCGAACAAGGCCTGCGCGAGTGCCGAGCGCTGCCAGGTACCGGGCTCCTCGTCCTCGGCCCGCCAGACGCGCTTGAGCGCCTCGCGCGCGATCCAGTGCCCGCCGCCGGCGTCGTCGATGGTGGCGCCGCGGCCGCCGGCGCGGTGCAGGAAGCCCATCGCATCGAGCAGCGCGGCGATGGAACCCGTGCCGGCGTAGACGACGATGCCGTCGCCCGGCGCGAAGGCGGCGCGGCACAGGAGCTCGATGTCGCTCATCGCCTTGGCCGCGCCGGCTTCGACGCCGAAGATCTGCGACAGGCGCGGCAGCATCTGCGGCGCCAGCGCGTGGTCGTAGCCGGTGACGCCCGTCACCACCGCGCGTGGCAGCTGCGGCAAGGCGCGCGCGATGCCGCCCAGCGTGATGTCGACGCCCAGGCGCCCGCCTTCGTCGAGCAACTGGATGCCCGACATCGCCGGCCCCTGCCCCTCGGCCAGCAACTGGCCGCCCGCGGCGACCAGCGCATAGCGCGTGCCGGTGCCGCCGGCGTCGATGCCCAGCGCGCAGTCCGCACGGGCGTCGTGAGAGACGGTGGCAACCATGTTGGGCGCGGATTGTGGCCCGATCGCCGACGCCCTAGACGGCGACTTCGCTGGCCGCCGCACAATGAGCCGCATGAGCACGCCCGCGAGACATCGGCCGCGAACCGGGCCGGTCGGCCGCTTCGTCCGCCGGCTGGCGCGCCGGGTCGCGCCACGGGCCGGGGCCGCCATCGCGGCGCCGGTGGTCTGCGCGCTGGCGCAGATGCTGCGGGTGGCCCGGGCAGGCCGCTACGCGAGCGACTTCATGGTGAGCCTGCCGCTCGCCGGCGAGGACGGCACGATGCGCTCGCGTCTGAAGGACAACCCGGCCACTGGCTGGGCCCGGCTGAAGACGGGCACGCTGCGCAACGTGGCCGCGCTCGCCGGCTACGTGCGCAACGCCGAGGGCCGCCCCTGGGCGGTGGCGATGATGCTCAACCACGACCGCGCGCGCGCCGCGCGGCCGGCGCTCGATGCGCTGGTCGACGCGATCGCCCGCAGCCCTCGGCCGGGCGACTGGCGCGAACCCGCCAACGCATCGGTCCGCGCTCGCGAGCCCCTCGCACAGGCCGAGCCATGAACCCCTGCGCCGAGGCCACACGCCACCCCCGCAGCCCTTCGCTGCCGCGCCTTGTCGTCATCGGCGGCGGCTTCGCGGGGCTGTGGGCGGTGCGTGCGCTGGCGCGCTCGCCGGTCGCCATCACGCTCGTCGACCGCGCCAACCACCATCTGTTCCAGCCGCTGCTGTACCAGGTGGCCACGGCGGGGCTCTCGGCGCCGGACATCGCGGCGCCGCTCAGGCACATCCTGCGCGGTCAGGCCAATGTCGAGGTGCGACTGGCGGAGGTGACGGGCATCGACCTGGCCGCGCGCCACGTCCTGCTCCAGGGTCAGGGTCATGGCGCCACGCAGGCGCTCGCCTACGACCAACTGCTCGTCGCCAGCGGCGCGGCGCACGCCTACTTCGGCCACGACGACTGGGCCGTGCACGCGCCGGGGCTGAAGACGCTGGACGATGCGCTGACCATCCGCCGCCGCGTCCTCACCGCCTTCGAGCGCGCCGAGGCGGCAGCGGCCGTCGGCGACAAGGCCGGGCGCGACGCCTGGCTGCACTTCGCGGTGGTGGGTGGCGGCCCCACCGGCGTCGAGCTCGCCGGCACGCTGGCCGAGATCGCGCACCACACGCTCAAGCGCGAGTTCCGCCACATCGACCCGAGCCGCGCGCGCGTGCGCCTGCTTGAAGCGGGGCCGGCGGTGCTGGCGGGCTTTCCGCCGGCGCTGCAGGCCAAGGCGCGCGCGCAGCTCGAGCGGCTGGGCGTGGAGGTCGCCGCCGGCGTGCCGGTGGCCGGCATCGACGCCGAGGGCTACCGCCTGGGCGACCAGCGCCATGCCTGCCACACAGTGCTGTGGGCCGCCGGCGTGGCGGCATCGCCGCTGGGCGCGATGCTGGCGGCGCAGCCCCGCACCGGGGCCGCCGCCGCGACCGCAGACTCCACCACGGGCCCGGCAGCGGGCCTCACCGCGGGCCCCACCGTCGGCCCCACCTCGGGCCCGATCAGCCACCCGGTCGAGCTCGACCGTGCCGGCCGCGTGAAGGTGCTGCCCGACCTCAGCCTGCCCGGCCACCCAGAGGTGTTCGTGGCCGGCGACCTGGCCGCCGTGCTGCAGCCCGACGGCCGCCCCGTGCCCGGCGTGGCCCCGGCCGCCAAGCAGATGGGCCGGCACGTGGGCCGCACGCTGCGCGCGCGGCTGGCCGGCCAGCCGGCCTCCGCGGTGGGCCCCTTCGTCTACCGCGACTACGGCAACCTTGCCACCATCGGCCGCATGGCCGCGGTGGTGGACCTGCGCGGCCTGCACTTCTCGGGGCTCATCGCCTGGTGGTTCTGGCTCGCCGCGCACGTGTTCTTCCTCATCGGCTTCCGCAATCGGCTGCTGGTGTTGCTCAACTGGGCCTGGGCCTACTGGACCTACCAGCGGCATGCGCGCATCGTGCATGGCGGCGCCGCCGGCGAAGCGGCCGATGAAGCACCGGCGCGGCGCTGACTCCACTTCGCGATCGATCGATCCGGTTCTGAAGATCGACCTGACAAGATGGCACTTCTCTTCTCGCACTTCACCCGCGGTGTCGGGATCGGGCCGACGGGGCGCCCTGCTCCGCGAATGTCCTCTTTCGGCCGGCCTGCTCGCAAGCTCGCAGGTCGCCCGAATGCCCCCTTGATTTCGCTGCGCAGGGCGCCCCATCGACCCGATCCGGCACCCGCAGCGGCACACCATCGTCGAAGACAAACCCCGGTGCCACGCCGAGGCCGCCGGGCGGTCGGCGCAGCGAAATCAAGGGGGCATTGGGGGGACCTGCGAAGCAGGGCCGCCCAAAGAGGACATTCGCGGAGCCGATCGCCCGGCGGCCTCGGCGCGCCACGGCTTCGGCACGAACACGAGCATGTGTTTCGCGCCATCCACCTTCGCGTCGCCTTTCCGAGTCATCGAACGCCATTGCGTGTGAGACTCTCCAGGCCGGTCAGCCGCGCGGTACAGCCGGATTGCGGCCGAAGACCGCGGCGCCGGCGAAACGCGCGCGGCTGCCGAGCCGCTCTTCGATGCGCAGCGCCGCGTTCCACTTGGCCATGCGCTCGCCGCGCGCGAACGAGCCCACCTTGAGCTGCCCGACGCCCCAGCCGATGGCGAGGTCGACGATGGTCGTGTCCTCGGTCTCGCCCGAGCGCGCGGAGACGATGGCCGCGTAGCCGAGCTCGCGCGCCGCTTCCCAGCATTGCAGCGTCTCGCTGAGCGTGCCGCGCTGGTTGGGCTTGAGCAGCACGGTGTTGGCCGCGCCCGCCGCCGCGGCCTGCCGCACCAGCGCAGCGTCGGAGACGAGCAGGTCGTCGCCGACCACCTGCACGCGGTGGCCGAGCAAGCGCGTGAAGCGGGCGAAACCTTCGAGGTCGTCCTCGGCCAGCGGGTCCTCGATGCTGGCGATGGGGTAGCGCTCGCACCAGCGCTGCAGCACCTCGATGAAGCCGTCGCTGTCGAGCTCGCGCCGGTCCAGGCCGAGCGTGTAGCGGCCGCGCCCGTGCACGCATTCGCCGAACTCGCTGGCAGCGATGTCCAGCGCGATGGCCACCTGCGTGCCGGGCGCGTAGCCGGCACGCTCGATGGCGACGACGAGCGCACCGAGCGCCTCCTCGTTGCTGTCGAAGTGCGGCCACCAGCCGCCTTCGTCGGCGACGCCGAAGAGCGCGCCGCGCTCGCGCATCGCCGCACCGGCGGCGCGGTAGACCTCGGCCGTCCATTCCAGCGCCTCGGCGAAGCTCGAGGCGCCCGGGCACACGACCATGAAGTCCTGGATGTCGACGCGCCGCGCTGCGTGCGCGCCGCCGCCGAAGATCTGGATCTGCGGCATCGGCAGCAGCGTGGCCTCGGCGCCGCGGCGCTGGCCGAGGTGGGCGTACAGCGGCAGCCCGCGCGCCGCGGCGGCGGCGTGCGCCGCCGCCATCGACACCGCGAGCGTGGCGTTGGCGCCCAGGCGCATCTTCGCCGGCGTGCCGTCGAGCTCGACGAGGCGCGCATCGACCGCCGCCTGGTCGGTGGCGTCCAGGCCGGCCAGCGCGCGCGCGATCTCGCCTTGCACATGGCCGACGGCGGCCAGCACGTCCAGGCCGCCGAAGCGCGCGCCGCCGTCACGCAGCTCGAGCGCCTCGCGGCGGCCCTTGCTGGCGCCAGCCGGCACGATGGCGCGGCCAACGGCGCCGCCTTCGAGATGCACCTCGGCCTCCACCGTGGGGCGGCCGCGGCTGTCCCACACGCGGCGGGCGACGAGGTGGTGGATACGTGTGTCGGTGTTCATGGGTCAGGTGGGCGGGAGGGGTCGCAGGGCGGGCGTGATCGGTGTCGCCGGCGTCACGGCAGGTCGGCCTGGCCGCGCTCGAGGTCCGATTGCCAGGCCTGGCTCACCTCGGCCAGCGTGCGCGCGGGCCGGGCGAGCAGGGCCCGCGCCACGCGGCGCACGGTTTCGTGCTGTGCCGGCCGGTCGAGATACTCGACCGGCGACTTGCCGTCCACACGCGCCAGCAG
>JALHOU010000329.1 GCA_022842825.1 Rubrivivax sp. | reverse complement strand
TCGATCTCGGCGGCCAGCAGCGGCCCGGCGCAGGCCACCTTGGCGAACTGGGCGATGCCGTAGGTGCTGGCCTCGGCGCGGTGGGCGGTGCCGAAGGCGTCGTGCACGAAGATGTCGCAAAGAGCCGCCATCTTGCGCGCCAGCTCCTCGTTGTTCTTCTTCTCGCCCTTGTTGACGCGGCAGTTCTCCAGCAGCACCAGCTGGCCGGGCGCGACCTTCACGCCGTCGACCCAGTGGGCGACCAGCGGCACGCCCTTCGCGTAGGGACCACCGAGCAACTCGCCCATGCGCGCGGCGATGGGCGCGAGCGAGTCCTCGGGCTTGAACGCGCCCTCGATGGGGCGGCCGAGGTGCGAGGTGACCATCACGGCGGCGCCGGCCTCGAGCGCCATGCGGATGCACGGCAGGCTGGCGCGGATGCGCGTGTCTTCGGTGATCCTGCCGCTGTCGTCTTGCGGCACGTTGAGGTCGGCGCGGATGAAGACGCGTGCGCCTTTGGCGCGGCCGGCGGCCACGAGGTCGGAGAAGCGGAGGACGTTCATGGTGCGGAGGGGAGTGTGGAAGCGGGGATGCCGAAATTCTAGGAACTCACCAACCGAGCCCCAGCCGCAGCGCCAGCAGGACCGCCATGCCGACGACGATGGTGCCAAGGATGCCGCGCCGCCACCAGAAATAGGCGGCGCCGGCGGCGACGGCGAAGACGCGCGCGTCCCACAGGGTGCCGATGAGGCGCCCGTCGCGCAGAACGATCTCGGGCAGCACCACCGCCGCCAGGGCGGCCAGCGGCGCGTAGCGCAGGCCCTCGCGCAGCCAGTCGGGAAACGGGATCTCGCGCCGGGTGAAGAGGAAGAAGCCGCGCGTGAGCAGCGTGATCGCCGTGAGGCCGGCGATGGCCAGCAGGGCCGCGCCGGTACTCATCGGACCTCCCCGGGGCCGGCCGACGGTGCCCGCATGTGCTCGATGAGCACGCCCATCGCGACCGCCGCGGCGATGGCGACCACGATGTTCAGCCTCAGCGGCAGCGCGTAGGCCGCCACCGCGGCGCAGCCGGCCACCACACCGGCCGCGGCGGTGGCGCGGTCGTTCACCAGCGACAAGGTGATGCCCAGCAGCGCCAGCACGCCGGCAAAGCCCACGTCCCAGTGCAGCGGCACGAGGTCGGCGAGCAGGATGCCGGCGATCGAGGGCGCCTGCCAGCCCACCCAGCTCGACACCGCGCCGCCCCAGAAGTAGGGCCACTGCTCAGGCGCAGGACGGGGGTCCGGGAATCGGCGGGTGAAGATGGCCGTGTTCAGGTCGGCCGTGAAGTAGGCCAGGCGCACGCGGTCGGCCCAGGGCAGGTGCACCACATAGGGCCGCCAGACGGCACTGAAGATGACAAAGCGCAGGTTCACGCACAGCGCGGTGGCCCAGACCACCCACACCGGCGCGCCGCTGCTCATGAGCGGCAGCACCGCCAGTTGCGCGCTGCCGGCAAAGACCAGCAGCGACATCAGGACCATCACCTCGGGCGGCAAGCCGCACTTGCCCATCGAGACGCCGGTGATGAGGCCCCAGGCGGCGATGCCGATGGTGGTGGGCATCATCTCCACGGCGCCCCGCCGGAACTCGGGGTGGCGCCAGAGGGGGCCGGGCGTTGCGGCGGGCGGCGGGTCGGGGCTCACCGCCGCATTGTCAGGGCCGCGCGGCGGCGGCTGCCCCGCAGGGGCCGGCGCTCTCAGTTCGGCTTGGCGGCGGCGGTCTTGCCGCCGGCACCGGACTTGGCGGCTTCGCCAGCGGCGGCCTTGGCGAGCGGCTTCTTGCCGGCAACGGCCGCGGACGGCTCTTCTTCGGCTTCGCCATCGGCGGCAGCGGCAGCGGGCGGTGGGTCCGGTGCGGGCATGGCTTCGATCTTGTTCTCGCGCATGTAGTCGTTCATCTCGCGCCAGCCGGCGAAGACGGCCGCCTTGTCGGCTTTCTTGTTCGAGGCATAGCACTGTTCGATCGAGCGCGCTGCGTGCCGGCAGGCGCCGCCGATGGCCTTGCCCTCGGCCTCTCGCTTGGCCGCCACGGCACCTGCGCCCTCGATGCCGAGCAGGTCGCAGCCGGCGAGCAGGGCAGGCAAGGCAGCGGCGAGGACGATGGCGATGCGGCGCATGAGGCGGGCGGAGTGCGGGAATGCGCCCTTCGACCGGGCGTTGCCCTCGTTATCGGCCCGGCTCGGGCGGTGCTTGAGATCGGACTGGCGCCGCGGAGGCGGCCATTTCGAGCCATCTCGCCGCTTGGCCGCGCGAACGCCCGCCGGCGGCCGGGGTCAGGATGGGGTGGCCCCGGTGCGCACCAGCCACTCGCGCGCCGGAACCCGGCGGCTCCCGGGCACCTGAACCTCGAGGATCTCCAGCGCCTGCAGCGCGGGCCCACCGCACGCCACGACGAGGCGGCCGGGCGGGCCCGCGAGCACCGTGCCCGGTGGCGCCGCGTTCGCCGCTTCGACGACACGGCCGCGCCAGATCTTGAGCGGCTGGCCCCCGATCTCGGCCGTGCAGCCGGGGAACGGGTCGAAGGCGCGCAGCCGGCGTTCGATCGCCGCCGCCGGCTGCCGCCAGTCGATGGCAGCCTCGGACTTCTCGATCTTCCGGGCGTAGGTGACACCATCGGCGGGCTGGGTGCGCTCGTGCAGCTCGGGCAGGCGCGCCAGGGCCGACACGATCAGCCTCGCACCCAGCGCCGCCAGCCGGTCGTGCAACGTCGCGGCCGTGTCCTCGCTGCCGATCGACAGGGGCTCGCCGAGCAGCATCGGTCCGGTGTCGAGCCCGGCGTCCATGCGCATGATGGTGATGCCGGTGGTGCCATCGCCGGCCTCGATGGCGCGCTGGATCGGCGCCGCGCCGCGCCAGCGCGGCAGCAGCGAGCCGTGGATGTTGAGGCAGCCTTCAGCCGGCAGCGCCAGCACCCAGGGCGGCAGGATGAGGCCATAGGCGGCCACCACCATCACCTGCGGTGCGGCGGCGCGCAGGGCCGCCTTGGCGGCGCGGGCGTCCTCGGCGTACTTGCCGTCCAGGTGCAGGCTGCGCGGTTGCACCACCGGCAGGTGCAGGCGCGTCGCCAGCTGCTTGACCGGCGAGGCCTGCAGCTTCAGGCCGCGCCCGGCCGGGCGTTCGGGCTGCGTGAGGACGAGCACGATCTCGTGGCCGGCGTCGGCCACGGCCTGCAGCGCCACGCGCGCGAACTCGGGGGTGCCGGCGAAGGCGATGCGCATGCGGCGTCAGGGGCCGTCACCGGCCGCGCTGTTCTTCGCGGGTCTTCTTCAGCATCTTGGTGCGGATGCGGTCGCGCTTGAGCGGGCTCAGGTACTCGACGAACACCTTGCCCACCAGGTGGTCCATCTCGTGCTGCACGCACACCGCGGTCAACCCCTCGGCCGCAAGGTCGAAGCTCTGCCCGTCGCGGCCGAGCGCGCGCACGGTGACGCGGGCGTGCCGCTCGACCTTGTCGTAGATCTGCGGCACCGACAGGCACCCCTCCTCGGCCAGCGCGAGCTCGGTGCTGCGCGCGACGATCTCCGGGTTGATCAGCACCAGCGGCTGGTCACGCTCCGAGGAAGTGTCCATGACGATGAGGCGCTCGTGCACGTCGACCTGGGTCGCAGCCAGGCCCACACCGTCGGCGGCGTACATGGTCTCGAGCATGTCGTCGACGAGGCGCCGGACCCGCTCGTCAACGGCCGCCACGGGCTTGGCGACGGTGTGCAGGCGGGGGTCGGGGTAGCGGAGGATGTTCAGCTTGGCCATCGGCGGGCGCATCGGGGGTGCGCTTGGTCTGCAATCACCTCATCTGGGCACCCGGGCGGGCGCTTCAACGGGCACTGCCCAAAAAGGGCGGTTCGGGTGGAGGTCGGGTTCGAGGTCGCGGCGCTTGAGCGGCCAACGGGCGGGAAACAGGACGCAACAGCTGTCGGCCTGCCGCAACGCGGCCCCTCGTGAAGGCCTGCACGCAGGCTCGGCACGCAGGGCGGTTTCATTGCGGCATCAAGGGTTTACGGGCAGAATCTGTGAAACCATATGAGCATTCTCGGCCCGGTTCCACACCGCGTCCGCCAGCCTGAGCCTCGCGGAAGAATGCGTGGCCGCGATTGTGGCATCGGCGCCGCTGGATCCCTTGCGGGCGCGCCCCATGCGCCCGGGTGCCAGTAGCGCGCAATCCGCCAGATCTGGGAGACCTTCTCGATGAACAACCGCCCCTCCCGAATCGGCCGCCGGTCGTTCAGTCTGCTTGCCATGTGGGCCGGCGGCACGATGCTCGGGCCCCTCGGCACCGCCTGGGCGCAGCCCAGCCGCATGCCGGTGTATCCGCAGTGGCGCGAAACGGCGCGTCGCGTCGCCGAAGCCGGCGTACCGCTCGAGGAGCTGGCGCCCAATGCCCCGGATGAGTACACGGTGCAGCGCGGCGACACGCTTTGGGGCATCTCGTCGCTTTACCTGAAGCGGCCGTGGCGCTGGCCCGAGTTGTGGGGCATGAACCTCGAGCAGATCCGCAATCCGCACCTGATCTTCCCCGGCCAAGTGCTGGTGCTTGAAAAGCTCGGCGACCGCGCCCGCCTGACGGTCGGTCAGGGGATCCCGGGCACGGTGCGCCTTTCGCCGCGCGTGCGCAGCGAGACGCTGGACAACGGCGCCATCGCGGCCATCCCGCTGCACCTGATCGGGCCCTTTCTCACCGAGGCTGCGGTCTTCGACACCAACGAGCTGGACAAGGCGCCCCGCGTGGTGGCGACGCAGGAAGGCCGCGTCATGGTTTCGCGCGGCGAGACGGCCTACGTGCGAGGCGACCTCGGCGGCGCGCGCGACTTCCGCCTGTTCCGCGAGCTGAAGCCGCTCGTCGACCCGGGCACGCGCGAGGTGCTCGGCTACGAGGGCCGCTACGTCGGCACGGCCGAGATGGTGACCGCTGAAGGGACAGCGAGCACCGGCACTGGCGCCAAGACAGGCGCGGTTGCGGTGCCAGCGACGTTCCGGGTCACCAGCAACCGGCTCGAGGCCGG
>JALHOU010000328.1 GCA_022842825.1 Rubrivivax sp. | reverse complement strand
TCGATCTCGGCGGCCAGCAGCGGCCCGGCGCAGGCCACCTTGGCGAACTGGGCGATGCCGTAGGTGCTGGCCTCGGCGCGGTGGGCGGTGCCGAAGGCGTCGTGCACGAAGATGTCGCACAGGGCCGCCATCTTGCGCGCCAGCTCCTCGTTGTTCTTCTTCTCGCCCTTGTTGACGCGACAGTTCTCCAGAAGCACCAGGTGGCCGGGCGTGACCTCCACGCCGTCGACCCAGTTGGCGACCAGCGGCACGCCCTTCGCGTAGGGGCCACCGAGCAACTCGCCCATGCGTGCGGCGATGGGCGCGAGAGAGTCCTCGGGCTTGAACGCGCCCTCGGTCGGGCGGCCGAGGTGCGAAGTGACCATCACCGCCGCTCCGGCATCGAGCGCCATGCGGATGCACGGCAGGCTGGCGCGGATGCGGGTGTCTTCGGTGATCCTGCCGCTGTCGTCTTGCGGCACGTTGAGGTCGGCGCGGATGAAGACACGTGCGCCTTTGGCGCGGCCGGCGGCCACGAGGTCGGAGAAGCGGAGGACGTTCATGGTGCGGAGGGGAGTGTGGAAGCGGGGGATGCCGAAATTCTAGGAACTCACCAACCGAGCCCCAGCCTCAGCGCCAGCAGGACCGCCATGCCGACGACGATGGTGCCAAGGATGCCGCGCCGCCACCAGAAATAGGCGGCGCCGGCGGCGACGGCGAAGACGCGCGCGTCCCACAGGGTGCCGATGAGGCGCCCGTCGCGCAGAACGATCTCGGGCAGCACCACCGCCGCCAGGGCGGCCAGCGGCGCGTAGCGCAGGCCCTCGCGCAGCCAGTCGGGAAACGGGATCTCGCGCCGGGTGAAGAGGAAGAAGCCGCGCGTGAGCAGCGTGATCGCCGTGAGGCCGGCGATGGCCAGCAGGGCCGCGCCGGTACTCATCGGACCTCCCCGGGGCCGGCCGACGGTGCCCGCATGTGCTCGATGAGCACGCCCATCGCGACCGCCGCGGCGATGGCGACCACGATGTTCAGCCTCAGCGGCAGCGCGTAGGCCGCCACCGCGGCGCAGCCGGCCACCACACCGGCCGCGGCGGTGGCGCGGTCGTTCACCAGCGACAAGGTGATGCCCAGCAGCGCCAGCACGCCGGCAAAGCCCACGTCCCAGTGCAGCGGCACGAGGTCGGCGAGCAGGATGCCGGCGATCGAGGGCGCCTGCCAGCCCACCCAGCTCGACACCGCGCCGCCCCAGAAGTAGGGCCACTGCTCAGGCGCAGGACGGGGGTCCGGGAATCGGCGGGTGAAGATGGCCGTGTTCAGGTCGGCCGTGAAGTAGGCCAGGCGCACGCGGTCGGCCCAGGGCAGGTGCACCACATAGGGCCGCCAGACGGCACTGAAGATGACAAAGCGCAGGTTCACGCACAGCGCGGTGGCCCAGACCACCCACACCGGCGCGCCGCTGCTCATGAGCGGCAGCACCGCCAGTTGCGCGCTGCCGGCAAAGACCAGCAGCGACATCAGGACCATCACCTCGGGCGGCAAGCCGCACTTGCCCATCGAGACGCCGGTGATGAGGCCCCAGGCGGCGATGCCGATGGTGGTGGGCATCATCTCCACGGCGCCCCGCCGGAACTCGGGGTGGCGCCAGAGGGGGCCGGGCGTTGCGGCGGGCGGCGGGTCGGGGCTCACCGCCGCATTGTCAGGGCCGCGCGGCGGCGGCTGCCCCGCAGGGGCCGGCGCTCTCAGTTCGGCTTGGCGGCGGCGGTCTTGCCGCCGGCACCGGACTTGGCGGCTTCGCCAGCGGCGGCCTTGGCGAGCGGCTTCTTGCCGGCAACGGCCGCGGACGGCTCTTCTTCGGCTTCGCCATCGGCGGCAGCGGCAGCGGGCGGTGGGTCCGGTGCGGGCATGGCTTCGATCTTGTTCTCGCGCATGTAGTCGTTCATCTCGCGCCAGCCGGCGAAGACGGCCGCCTTGTCGGCTTTCTTGTTCGAGGCATAGCACTGTTCGATCGAGCGCGCTGCGTGCCGGCAGGCGCCGCCGATGGCCTTGCCCTCGGCCTCTCGCTTGGCCGCCACGGCACCTGCGCCCTCGATGCCGAGCAGGTCGCAGCCGGCGAGCAGGGCAGGCAAGGCAGTGGCGAGGACGATGGCGATGCGGCGCATGAGACGGGCGGAGTGCGGGAGTGCGCCCGTCGACCGGGCGTTGCCCTCGTTATCGGCCCGGCTCGTGCGGTGCTTGAGATCGGACTGGCGCCGCGGAGGTGGCCATTTCGAGCCATCGCGCGGCTTGGCCTCGCGAACGCCCGCCAGCGGCCAGGGTCAGGATGGGCTGGCCCCGGTGCGCGCCAGCCACTCGTGCGCCGTGACCCGGCGGCTCCCAGGCACCTGAACCTCGAGGATCTCCAGCGCCTGCGGCACCGGCCCGCCGCACGCCACGACGAGGCGGCCGGGCAGGCCCGCGAGCACCGTGCCCGGTGGCACCGGGTTGGTCGCTTCGACGACGCGGCCGCGCCAGATCTTGAGCGGCTGGCCCCCGATCTCGGCCGTGCAGCCAGGGAACGGGTCGAAGGCGCGCAGCCGGCGTTCGATCGCCGCCGCCGGCTGCCGCCAGTCGATGGCGGCCTCGGACTTCTCGATCTTCCGGGCGTAGGTGACGCCATCGGCAGGCTGGGTGCGCTCGTGCAGCTCGGGCAGGTGCGCCAGGGCCGACACGATCAGCCTCGCACCCAGCGCCGCCAGGCGGTCGTGCAACGTCGCGGCCGTGTCCTCGCTGCCGATCGACAGGGGCTCGCCGAGCAGCATCGGTCCGGTGTCGAGCCCGGCGTCCATGCGCATGATGGTGATGCCGGTGGTGCCATCGCCAGCCTCGATGGCGCGCTGGATCGGCGCCGCACCGCGCCAGCGCGGCAGCAGCGAGCCGTGGATGTTGAGGCAGCCTTCAGCCGGCAGCGCCAACACCCAGGGCGGCAGGATGAGGCCATAAGCGGCCACCACCATCACCTGCGGTGCGGCGGCGCGCAGGGCCGCCTTGGCGGTGCGGGCGTCCTCGGGGTACTTGCCGTCCAGGCGCAGGCTGCGCGGTTGCACCACCGGCAGGTGCAGGCGCGTCGCCAGCTGTTTGACCGGCGCGGCCTGCAGCTTCAGGCCGCGCCCGGCCGGGCGGTCGGGCTGCGTGAGGACGAGCACGATCTCGTGGCCGGCGTCGGCCACGGCCTGCAGCGCCGCGCGCGCGAACTCGGGGGTGCCGGCGAACGCGATGCGCATGCGGCGTCAGGGGCCGTCATCGGCCGCGCTGTTCTTCGCGGGTCTTCTTCAGCATCTTGGTGCGGATGCGGTCGCGCTTGAGCGGGCTCAGGTACTCGACGAACACCTTGCCCACAAGGTGGTCCATCTCGTGCTGTACGCACACTGCGGTCAACCCCTCGGCTGCGAGGTCGAAGCTCTGTCCGTCGCGGCCGAGCGCGCGCACGGTGACGCGGGCGTGCCGCTCGACCTTGTCGTAAATCTGCGGCACCGACAGGCACCCCTCCTCGGCCAGCGCGAGCTCGGTGCTGCGCGCGACGATCTCCGGGTTGATGAGGACGAGGGGCTGGTCACGCTCCGACGAGGTGTCCATGACGATGAGGCGCTCGTGCACGTCGACCTGGGTCGCGGCCAAGCCCACACCCTCGGCGGCGTACATGGTCTCCAGCATGTCGTCGACGAGGCGCCGGACCCGTTCGTCGACCGCCTCCACGGGCTTGGCGACGGTGTGCAGGCGCGGGTCGGGGTAGCGGAGGATGTTCAGCTTGGCCATCGGCGGGCGCATCGGGGTGCGCTTGGTCTGCAATCACCTCATCTGGGCACCCGGGCGGGCGCTTCAACAGGCACTGCCAAGAAAGGGGCGATTCGGGTGGAGGTCGGGTTGGAGGCTGCGGCGCTTGCGTGGCCACCGGGCGGGAAACAGGACGCAACAGCTGTCGGCCTGCCGCAACGCGGCCCCTCGTGAAGGCCTGCACGCAGGCTTGGCACGCAGGGCGGTTTCATTGCGGCATCAAGGGTTTACGGGCAGAATCTGTGAAACCATATGAGCATTCTCGGCCCGGTTCCATACCGCGTCCGCCAGCCTGAGCCTCGCGAAAGAATGCGTGGCCGCGATTGTGGCATCGGCGCCGCTGGATCCGTTGCGGGCGCGCCCCATGCGCCCGGGTGCCAGTAGCGCGCAATCCGCCAGATCTGGGAGACCTTCTCGATGAACAACCGCCCCTCCCGAATCGGCCGCCGGTCGTTCAGTCTGCTTGCCATGTGGGCCGGTGGCGCGATGCTCGGGCCCCTCGGCACGGCCTGGGCGCAGCCCAGCCGCATGCCGGTGTATCCGCAGTGGCGCGAGACGGCGCGGCGCGTCGCCGAAGCCGGCGTGCCGCTCGAGGAGTTGGCGCCCAACGCCCCGGATGAGTACACGGTGCAGCGCGGCGACACGCTATGGGGCATCTCGTCGCTCTACTTGAAGCGGCCGTGGCGCTGGCCCGAACTGTGGGGCATGAACCTCGAGCAGATCCGCAATCCGCACCTGATCTTCCCCGGCCAGGTGCTGGTTCTGGAGAAGCTGGGCGACCGCGCCCGCCTGACGGTCGGGCAGGGGATCCCGGGCACGGTGCGCCTTTCGCCGCGCGTGCGCAGCGAGACGCTGGACAACGGCGCCATCGCGGCCATCCCGCTGCACCTGATCGGACCGTTCCTCACCGAGGCTGCGGTCTTCGACACCAACGAGCTGGACAAGGCGCCCCGCGTGGTGGCGACGCAAGAAGGCCGCGTCATGGTTTCGCGGGGCGAAACGGCCTACGTGCGAGGCGACCTCGGCGGCGCGCGCGACTTCCGCCTTTTCCGCGAGCTGAAGCCGCTCGTCGACCCGGGCACGCGCGAGGTGCTCGGCTACGAGGGTCGCTATGTCGGCACGGCCGAGATGGTGACCGCTGAAGGGACAGCGAGCACCGGCACTGGCGCCAAGACAGGCGCGGTTGCGGTGCCAGCGACGTTCCGGGTCACCAGCAACCGGCTCGAGGCCGG
>JALHOU010000327.1 GCA_022842825.1 Rubrivivax sp. | reverse complement strand
TCGGGTCGACGGCCTCGGCCACACCTTTGCCGGCCAGCCCGCCCACCACCGCGCCGACCGCTGCGCCCACCACCGTGCCCACCGGGCCGGCCACCGTGCCCGTGGCGGCGCCGGCGGCGGCACCGCCGAGCAGCGCGCCGACGCCGGTCCCTACCGGGTGTGAGCCCGGTGCGTTGGTGATCGGGTCGCGGTTGGCGTCGCGCCGGGCCTTGTCGTCTCTCTTCGTGTCCATGGGCATGTCCTTGTCGGTGGGTTGAAGGGAACGGGCTCGACGCAATCGACGCCGCCTTGCAGCGTTGCTTCATCGCACCCCGGGGACGCAAGCCTGCGGCGTGGAGCGAGCAACGTCGGTGCGCGGCCCCACATTGCCGGGGCCCGCTGCGTGTCCATCCTCTCCTGGCCCTGCCCATGCACCACGAGGGGTGCGGCAGCGCGCGGAGGTCCGTTCGGTGTCGAACAGATGGAAGCCCTGCAGTGAACCTAGGCTCAAGCGGACACGCCGCGCTCGGCGCGCCTTCGCGCCGATCTGCGCCCTCTCGACCTGGAGCCCCCAATGAAGAAGACCACCACCGCCTCGTCGGCCGCGCCCGACGCCAAGGCCGCCGCACGAAACTCCCCTCGTCGCCAATCGAAGGCGACAGGCGCCGCTGCAGAGGCGGCGATGGCGGGTCAGGCCGCGGCCACGCAAGCCTTGGTTGCGGCGATGCCGTTCAATGCGAACAAGCCGCTCGAGATCGGCCGCGAGAACGCCATCGGCCCGCCCGAAGGCGCGCAGGTGGCGCCCTCGTCATCGGCCGTCACTGCGAGCACGCTCACCGAGACCCGGCCGTCGGCGAAAACCGGCAGCGGCCATCCGCCCGCCGGCACCAACGCCACGCTCGGCACGCTGGACCGGGTGCGCGCCGATGCCGGTGGCCGGGTGCTGACCACGAACCAGGGCGTGGCCATCGCCGACAACCAGAACTCGCTCAAGGCCGGGCTGCGCGGGCCGGCGCTCCTCGAGGACTTCATCCTGCGCGAGAAGCTCACGCACTTCGACCACGAGCGCATCCCCGAGCGCATCGTGCATGCGCGCGGCTCGGCCGCGCACGGCGTCTTCGAAGCCTATGCGTCGATGGCCGAGGTCACCTGCGCGGCGCCGTTCGCCGCTGCCGGCAAGCGCACGCCGGTGTTCGTGCGCTTCTCCACCGTCGCCGGCGAGCGCGGCTCGGTCGACACGGCGCGCGACGCGCGCGGCTTTGCCGTCAAGTTCTACACCGACGAGGGCAACTGGGACCTGGTGGGCAACAACATCCCGGTCTTCTTCATCCAGGACGCGATGAAGTTCCCGGACCTCGTGCACGCCGTCAAGCCCGAGCCGCACCACGGCATGCCCCAGGCCGCCTCGGCGCACGACACGTTCTGGGACTTCGTCTCGCTGATGCCCGAGTCGACGCACATGCTGATGTGGGTGATGTCGGACCGCGGCATCCCGCGCAGCTACCGCATGATGCAGGGCTTCGGCGTGCACACCTACCGCCTCGTCACCGCCGAGGGCACGTCCAGCTTCGTCAAGTTCCACTGGAAGCCGCTGCTCGGCACACACTCGCTGGTGTGGGACGAGGCCGCCAAGATCGCCGGCGCCGATGCCGACTTCCACCGCCGCGACCTCTGGGAGGCCATCGAGTCGGGCGAGTACCCGGAGTGGGAGCTCGGCCTGCAGATCTTCAGCGAAGCGCAGGCCGAGGCCTTCAGCTTCGACGTGCTCGACGCGACCAAGCTCATCCCTGAGGAGCTGGTGCCGGTGGTGCCGGTGGGCCGCATGGTGCTCGACCGCAACCCCGACAACTTCTTCGCCGAGACCGAGCAGGTGGCCTTCTGCGTCGCGCACGTGGTGCCCGGCATCGACTTCAGCAACGACCCGCTGCTCGCCGGGCGCATCCACTCCTACGCCGACACGCAGCTCTCACGCCTGGGCGGCCCCAACTTCCACGAGATCCCGATCAACGCACCGCTTGCCGCGGTGGCCAACAACCAGCGCGACGGCCTGCACCGGCAGGCCATCCACCGCGGGCGCGTCGCCTACGAACCGAACTCGCTGGCCGGCGGCTGCCCGTTCCAGGCCGGCTCGGCCGGCTTCGTCTCCTTCCCGGCCGCCGTGCACGAGGACAAGGTGCGCGGCAAGCCGGAAAAGTTCGCCGAGCACTACGCGCAGGCCACGCTCTTCTACGAGAGCCAGACGCCGGTGGAGCGCGCGCACCTCGCGGCGGCCTTCCGGTTCGAGCTGAGCAAGCTCACGGTGCCGGCGATCCGCACGCGCATGCTGTCGTCGCTCGTCAACGTGTCGGCCGAACTGGCGCAGACCGTGGCCACGGGGCTCGGCATGCCCGTGCCGGAGGCGATGCCGCGCGCCGGCAAGGCCGCGATGCGGCCCGAAGTGAGCATGTCGCCGGCGCTGTCGCTGGCGGCGCTGCCGGGCGACGGCGGCATCCGCACGCGCAAGGTCGCCCTCCTCGCCGCCGATGGCGCCGTGGGCGCCTCGCTCGTGGCGGTGCGCGACGCCTTGCGCTCGGCGGGCGCGGTCCCGGTCATCGTGGCGCCGAGGCTGGGGGCGTTGAAGTGCAGTGACGGCGTCGCGCTGCAGGCCGACGGCAGCCTCGAGAACTCACCCTCGGTGCTTTTCGATGCCGTCGTGGTGACCGATGGCGAAGCGGCGGTCGCCACACTGGCGGGCCTGGTGCAGACGGCCGAGTTCCTGGTCAACCAGCATCGCCACGGCAAGACCCTGCTCGCCCTCGGTGCGGCGGCGACCCTGCTGCCGATGGTGGGTGTTCCGACGACGCTGCCCTCGGGCAAGCCCGACCCTGGCGTGCTCGCCGACATTGCTGGGCTGGACGAGGGCATCATTCGCTTCATTGCCGCGGTGGGCCAACACCGCCATCCGCGGCCCATCGATTGAAGAGCCCAATGAAGAACCCATGAAGACGCATCTGCAGGCCCACGTTTCCGTCGCCGAACCGAAGGCACCGACCCCGACCGGCCCTCAGGCGCGCGGGTCCGATCGCCATCCGCCGGACGTGCCAGGCCTGCCCCCCGCGCTGGAAGCGGAAAGCCTGCAGTTCGACGGCCTTTACTGCTACGTGGCGGGCGAGGGCCCGCCGCTCGTGCTGGTGCACAGCGTCAACGCGGCGGGCTCCGCGGCCGAGGTGCGGCCGCTGTTCGAGCGCCTGCGCGCCAGACGCACCGTGTTCGCGCTGGACCTGCCGGGCTTCGGGCTCAGCGATCGCTCCGATCGGAAGTACACGCCCCGGCTCATGACCGATGCGCTGCACGCGCTTGCCCAGCAGGTGCGACAACGGTGTGGCACGGTGCCCATCGACGCCCTCGGCGTCTCGCTGGGCTGCGAGTTCCTTGCCCGTGCAGCGGCCGAGCAGCCGGCCACGTGGGGCCGCCTCGCCCTCGTGAGCCCCACGGGCCTGGCCGGACTGACGCCGCGCCGCGGGCCGCCGGGCAGCACGCGGGGCATGCCGTGGCTGCACGCGGCGCTCAGCGCCCGGCCCTGGGCCGAGTCGCTCTACCGGGGGCTGACCAAGCCCTCGGTGATCCGCTACTTCCTGAAGCGCACATGGGGCGGCCCGAACATCGACGAGGCGCTGTGGGCCTACGACGTGCTCACCGCGCGCCAGCCCGGGGCGCATTTCGCGCCGCTGCACTTCCTGTCGGGCGGCCTGTTCAGCCAGGACATCCACACCGTCTACGACGCCCTGGCGCAGCCTGTCTGGATGAGCCATGGCGTGCGCGGCGACTTCGTCGACTACCGCGGCAAGAGCCTGCTGCACGATCGCGGCAACTGGACCCGCACGACCTACCAGTCGGGCGCCTTGCCCTACTTCGAGTTGCCCTCGGAGTTCCTGCGCGAGTTCGAGGCCTTTCTCGACGACGACGGCCCCGTGCGCCCGCGGTGACGGCGGCGGCGCACACGCCAGATCGCGATCGTCACTGCCGTCGCGTGCAGCCACGGTTGAGGCCAGGCCGCGCGCCCTTCGCGTTCGCTTCTCCGCACGCCGCCTAGCCGGCGCGGCGCGTTGCAGCGTCGATTGCCGGTGTTAGGGAGCGCACAGACCTGCCGGGACCGGGCACCTAGGGTACAGCCCGACCGCCGCCGAAGCCCGGCATTCCCCACTCGCCGGTCGGATCGTCGATCGCGTGGTGGCGGCACTCGAGGTTCAACCCTCGGCTCCCATCCATGCAAAGGACTGACTGCCCATGACCACCAACACTGCCAAGACCGCTGCGACATCGAAGCACCCGGCTACCCCCAAAGATGCCATCGCTTTGCTCAAGGCCGACCACGAGGCCGTGAGTCACCTCTTCGGCGAGTACGAGAAGACACGTTCCGTGGCCAACAAGAAGGCGCTGGTCAAGGAGATCTGCGTTGCGCTCACCGCGCACGCGCAGATCGAGGAGGAGATCTTCTACCCGGCCGTCAAGGCGGCGTTGAAGGACAGGCTGCTGGTGCCCGAAGCCACGGTCGAGCACGCCGGAGTCAAGTCACTGATCGCGCAGCTCGAGGGCAAGGAGCCCGACGGCGAGATGTACGACGCCAAGGTCAAGGTGCTGGCCGAATACGTGAAGCACCACGTCAAGGAAGAGCAGACCGAGATGTTCCCGAAGGCCAAGGCGTCGTCGGTCGACATGGTCGGGCTCGGCGAGGAGATGTCCGCCCGCAAGGCCGAACTGCTCGGGCAGTTGTGAGCGGCGTCGAGGTCGCGCATCGCGCGAAGGGCAGGGAAGCCGCGCCTGAGGCGAGGGGCCCCTGAAGCCGCGGAACCCTGAGGAAGCGCGCCCGCAGACAGCCATAGGACATCCACATGGATGGTGCTAGGATGGCGAATGAAGACGCTCCCCGCCTCCCGGTCGGCCAGCGCGAAGCTGGCCGACTCTGAAAAGATCACCATCAATCTCGGCTTCGTCGACCTGGGCCAGATCGACTTGCTCGTCGCCGAGGGCTTCTACGGCAACCGGACCGACCTCATCCGCACGGCCAT
>JALHOU010000326.1 GCA_022842825.1 Rubrivivax sp. | reverse complement strand
GTGTCGCCCCAGGCGAAGCCGCGCCGCGCGCCGGCCTGTGCGGCCAGCTCCCACTCCGGCTCGGTGGGCAGGCGGCGGTCGGCCCAGCGGCACCACGCCTCGGCTTCGTGGCGCGTGACCTGCATCGCCGCCTGCTGCGCCGGCGCACGCTGCAGTTGCCCGGCGCGCGAGACGAGCACGCTGCCGGCCAACTGCTCCACGTCGCGCGGGGCGCGGCGGCCGTCGCCCTGCAGCCAGGCCCAGCCGGCCTCGCTCCAGCAGTCGCGCCGATCGTAGCCGCCATCCTCGGCAAACTCGGCGAACTGCGCCCAGCCCACGCACTGGGCGTCGATCTCGAACTCCGGTACCGCCACTTCGTGGGCCCAGCGCTCGCCGTACGGCACGAAGCCGCCGGCGCGCGTCGGGTCGCCCTCCGGCGCCCGGGGGCTGCCCAGCCACCAGCGTTGCGCCGGCATGCCGATGGGTTCGCGCTGCGGGCGCGGTGGGGGAAGCAACGGCGTCAGCAGATGGCCGATGCGTTCGGACACGCGGTCTTCGTGTTGGAGGGCGAGGCGGAAGAAGTACAAGCCGGCATCGTCGTCGGCCGCATGGCCGAGCAGATCCAGCGTCTGCTCCAGCGTCTGGCCGAGGTACTCGCGCACCGCATCGGCGTCGCCCGCCTGCGCGCGCCGCAGCCAGCCCTCGGCGCGCGGCTCGATGCTCGGCAGGCGGGGCGAGCCTGCATCGGCGGCCTCGCCGCGCGAGCGCTGCACATGACGCGCCAACCACCACTCCTGGAACCAGCCGCACCGCATTGCCAGGCGCAAGGCGTCGGCCGGCGCGGCAGACATCGCGTCGGTGTCGGGCTGCGCCGGCGGCACGGTGGCAGCGCCTTTCGCGCCCTGCGCGCCTTGAGGACCCGCCGCGCTGCCTGCCGGCACAACCAGCGCGAGGCGCGCAAGCAGCTCGTTGCGCGACTCCAGCAGCGCCAGCGAAAGCCACTCGCGCCCGCCGCGGCGGGCCAACATGGCCGGGTCCTCGGCGCCGCCGCCCGTCATCGCGGCGCCTTCACTGCCCCACCAGCCCGTTGCGGATGGCATAGACGGTGAGCTCGGCGTTGTTGGCAAGCTGCAGCTTCTCGAGCACGCGCGCGCGGTACACCGACACCGTCTTGGGGCTCAGGGCCAGCTTCTCGGCGATGTCGGCGAGCCGCTTGCCGCTGGCGATGAGCACCAGCGTCTCCATCTCGCGGTTCGAGAGCGTCTGGTGGCGGTTCTCGGTCACCGGCGCGTTGAGGTTCTCGACCAGCATCTGCGCGATCTCGGGCGTCACGTACTTCTTGCCCGCCGCCACCGCGCGCACCGCCTGCACGATGGTCTGCGGGTCGCCGCCCTTGTTGACATAGCCGAAGGCGCCGGCGCGCAGCGCCCGCAATGCGTACTGGTCCTCGGGGTACATGCTGACCACGAGCACGCGCACCGGCGAGCCCTCGTCCTTCAACGCCGCCAGCGCGTCCAGGCCGCTGCGGCCGGGCAGGTTGATGTCCAGCACCAGCACGTCGCAGGGGCTGGGCCGCTCGCCCGACCCGGCGCGCTCGACGGCGAGGTTGCGCATCAGCGCGCGCAACTCGCCGTAGTCGGAGGCCTCGCCGACGACGCGGATGTCGCTGGCGTCGAGCAGCGTGTCGCGGATGCCGCGCCGGATGAGTGCGTGGTCGTCGCAGAGGATGACGTCGATCATGGGTCCTTCAGTACTTGGTCGACCAGACCTCTTCCTCGGCGGCATCGGGGCGGTTGCCGCCCCAGGTGCCAGCCCGGTCTTCCGGCGACTGCACCGGAACCGAGAGGATGAGCGTGGTGCCGCGGCCGATGCCGTAGGGGCTCGCGCCGCCGCTGCTCAGCTCCACCCAGCCGCCCACGGTGGAGGCGCGCTCGTGCAGGCCGCGGATGCCGAAACTCTGCCCCTTGGCCAGGTCGGCGTCGGCGATGCCGCGGCCGTTGTCGCTGACCTCGAGCGAGAGCACACCGCGGCCGAGCGAGAGGTCCACCGACACCTGCGTCGCGCCGGCGTGCTTGGTCACGTTGGTCAGCGCCTCCTGCGCCGTGCGGTAGGCCACCAGCGGCACCATCGGCGCCAGCGTCATGCGTTCGTGACTCGTACGGAAGCTGCAGCGCACGCCGGTGCGCTTCTCGAAGCCCGCGGTCATCCACTGCAGCGCCGCCACCAGGCCCTGCTCGAGGATGGCCGGGCGCAGGTTCTGCATGATGCGCTGGCTGGACTGCGTGGCGTGCGTCAGCAGTTCCAGCGCCGAGGCCATGCGCTGGCGCACGACCGGCTCCTGGCTGTGCCGGCGCACCCAGTCGAGCTCGAAACGCAACGCCGCGAGCGAGCCGCCGACGTCGTCGTGGATCTCGCGCGCGATGGCGTGCCGCTCGGTCTCGACGCTGGTTTGCAGGTGCTGCGCCAGCTCCGAGAGGCGCTGGCGCGAGGCGGCCAGCTGCCGGTCGGCCTCGGCACGCGCACGCCGGGCCTCGCCTGCCGCCATCGCGTGCTCGATCGCCGGCGCCAGGCGCACCAGGTTGTTCTTGAGCAGGTAGTCGCTGGCGCCGTTGCGCATCGCTTCCACCGCCGTGTCCTCGCCGATGAGGCCCGAGACGAGGATGAAGGGCAGGTCCAGGCCGCGCCCGCGCAGATCGGCCAGCGCCGCCAGGCCCGAGTAGCCGGGCAGGTTGAAGTCGGACAGCACCACGTCCCAGGGCTCGTCCAGCGCGCGTGTGAATTCGTCACGACTCTCCACGCGCATTGCGTCCACCCGCAGGCCGGCGCGGTCGAGGTAGGCCATGGCCAAGGCGTGGTCGAGCTCCGAGTCTTCCAGGTGCAGCAAGCGGCAGACCAGGCCCTGGCGAGCGGCGGCGGCGAGTGCTGCGGACATGGGACCAGTATGACAAAGGCGACGCGCGGGGCACGGGTCCGCCCCGCCAAGGAGTGACGCTGCAGCGCGGCCGGCGGCCGGGCTGGACTGCACAAACGGCAAATTGACCCGCATTGGGACCCAAGTTCCGCTCAATATCCGGCGCCCCCGTGCCGAAAAATGACGGACGTTCGGTGCCCCGCCCGTAAGCCGCGGGCCGGCGCCGCCAGCCCACACTCCCCCCAACATGGCCCTGCGCCTCGCGTCAGATGCTCGCCAACGAATTCATCGCGGAGCAGCCCCCGGCCACCGGCATGCCGCTGCTGCAGGCAGCCGACCTGCAGGACCACCTGCTCGTGGTCAGCAACGACCTCGACCGCCTGCAGCGCCTGCTCGCCGACGCCGGTGACTCCCTGCTCGCGCACTTCCACGGCGCCAGCAACGAGATCCATCGCGTTCAGCAGATCCTGGGCGAGCACCCCCATCTGAACAGCGACGAGATGAAGCAGGCGCTGACGCATCTGGCCGGCGCGATCACCGCGATGCAGTTCCAGGACATGGCCAGCCAGCTCATCGCCCACACCACGCAACGACTGCGTGGCTGTGCCGACCGCATCGCCAGCGACGTGCTCGGCGCCGACGAGGACGGCGAGCCGGTCCTCCAGGACCTTCCGCTGCGGCCGAACCCCGTCACCCAGGACGAAATGGACGCCGGCTCCGTCGAGCTCTTCTGAGCCGCACGGCCCACCCGCACTCCCTTGCCTGCGATCCGCCGCCTCGCCCCCCCCTTCGTCTGCCGCCTCATCACCCGACCCCTCACGGCGCCACCCGCCCACGGAGAACTCCAGATGCACTCGATCCTTGCCGTCGACGACAGCGCCTCCATGCGCCAGATGGTGTCGTTCACGCTCAAGAACGCCGGTTTCAACGTCGTCGAGGCGGTGGACGGACAGGATGCCTTCGAAAAGGCCGGGACACGTGACTTCAGTCTCGTGCTGACCGATCAGAACATGCCGCGCCTGGACGGCATCGGCCTGACCAAGAAGCTGCGCGAGCACCCCAAGTTCAAGGGCACGCCGATCCTCATCCTCACCACAGAAAGCAGCGACCAGATGAAGCAGGCCGGCCGCGCTGCAGGCGCCACAGGCTGGCTGGTCAAGCCGTTCGACCCGGTCAAGCTGATCGAGGTGATCGGCAAGGTCATTCGCTGACCTGTCGAGAGCGACCCCGCAAGCAAACGAGGAACTCCAGCGATGGCCCAGACGTCAGACATGCAGACCGCCGGCACGCACTTGTCCGCCGGCATCGACCTCTCCCAGTTCTACCAGGTCTTCTTCGAGGAGGCGGGCGAGAACCTCGAGGCGATGGAGCGCATGCTGCTCGACCTCGACATCGGCGCCGCTGAAGACGAGGAGCTGAACGCGATCTTCCGCTGCGCCCACTCCGTCAAGGGCGGGGCGGCGACCTTCGGGTTCGCGGATGTCGCGGAGCTCACGCACGAGATGGAGACACTTCTGGACAAGCTGCGCCGCCACGAGTTGCAGCCCACCACGGCGATGGTCGACGCGCTGCTCGCCTCGGGCGACGCACTCAAGGGCATGCTGGCCCGCCACCAGGGCAGCGGCGCCGAGGCCATCGACATCCACGGGCTGCTCGCCACGATCCGCGCGCTGGTCGCCGGCCAGGATCCGGCCGACCTGCCCCGCACCACCGCGAAGACGGCGACCGCCGCCCCCACGGCCGCGTCGGCGCCCGCGGCAGCAGCGACACCCGCCGGCCCCACCGCCGACGCCATCGTCTCCGGCGGCAGCCGCGTCCTCGAGCTGACCCTCGGCCCGATGCCCGACTGCAGCGCGGCCGACAGCATCGTCGCGCTGTTCAACGAGATCGCCGGACTGGGCAGCATCGAACCTCTGGACGGAGGCCGCGCCGAAGAGGGCCTGCGCCGCTTCAAGGTCGTCACGCAGAGCTCGGACGGCGATCTCGTGGACCTGTTCGGCTTCCATGTCTCGCGCGAGCAGGTGCGCCTTGCGCCGATCGGCCCCGGCTACGGATTCCACGAGGGGGCGCCTGGCGCACCCCGGGTCGACGCGCCCGTCGTGCCACCGCGTGCAACAGCCGACCCCGGATACGGCTTCTTCGACGACGCGCCCGGCGCCCCCGGCGCGCTGCCGGCGCTGGCCGCC
>JALHOU010000325.1 GCA_022842825.1 Rubrivivax sp. | reverse complement strand
CTGGTCTATTCGGTCTACACCGGCACGCGCGACACCACGTCGCGTTTGAAGGTGCTGCTGGAGCAGGAAGGCTTCAAGGTGGCGGTACTGCGCGCGAGCGTGGATGCCTCCCGCCGCGAGGACTGGATCGCCGAGCAGTTGGACCGCGGCATCGACGTGCTCATCACCAATCCCGAGCTGGTGAAAACCGGCCTGGACTTGCTGGAGTTCCCGACCATCGTGTTCCTCCAGTCCGGCTACAACGTGTATTCGTTGCAGCAGGCCGCCCGGCGCTCATGGCGCATCGGCCAGAAGCAGCCGGTGCGCGTGATCTACCTCGGCTACGCCAACTCCTCGCAGATGACCTGCCTGGGGTTGATGGCCCGGAAGATCATGGTGTCGCAGAGCACGTCGGGCGACGTGCCCGAGTCCGGACTCGATGTCCTGAACCAGGACGGCGACTCGGTGGAGGTGGCACTGGCACGGCAGCTTGTCACGGTCTGATCCATGTGCTCATGCCGGCGGCCCCTCGGGGTCGCCGGCTACTTTCCACGGCCCTTCGGGGCCGTTTTTCTTGGGCGTATGACAGTCCATGGCGCCGCCCGCCATGTATTCGGGCGGGCGTCAGTGCGTTTTGTTTGCTGCCCGCAGGCCAAGCGGCGGCGATGGTGAGGGCTCCGTGTTCCAGGGAAGCGCCCTCCATGCAACCATCCATCTGCGCTGTTCACCGCCTGGCCCTCGCCGCTGGCTTGCTGGCCGGTAGCCTGTTGGCCGCCGGCTGCGCCACGACCGCCACGACCGCCACGCCGTCTGTGCCAGCGGTGCCGGCCGCATCGCCAACCGCCGTCGCGCCGGAGCCGGGTTTCGTTCCGGTGGCCCGCTATGGCCGCTACACCCTGATCGAGCTGGTGCCGGAACCTGCGCAGCGTGATCTCTTGCAGCAGGCGGTGGAGGTGTCTATTCCGCCCACGCTCGATGCCAGCGTGGGCGATGCCATGCGCCATGTGCTCCTGCGCTCCGGCTACCGGCTTTGCGATGCGGCCGAAGCCGCCACGCTCTACGCGCTGCCGCTGCCTGCCGCACACCTGCGCCTGGGCCCGCTGATGCTGCGCGATGCCTTGCTGACCCTTGCCGGCCCGGCCTGGGAGCTGTCGGTCGATGACTTGAGCCGCCAGGTCTGCTTCAGCCGGCACGGTGCTCCCACCTTCCTTTCCGCCAACCCGCCCGGCGCCGCCCCGCCCGTGCCGGACGCCGACCGGCCCGAGGAGATGCAGCCATGACCTTTCCCCAAGCGCCATCCGAGCGCAATTCCCGCACGCGCTGGCTCAAGATCGCCGCGGCCTTCTGGCTGCTGCTCATCAGTGCCGTGGCACTCATCAACAGCGTCGGCCTGTCGCGGCTCGCCGAGCAGACCCAGAGCAGCGCACAGGATGCGCAGTTCAAGGCGCTGGGCTTGCGCATGGCCGATCTCGAACAACAGGCCGATGCGGACAAGCGGCGGCCGGCGCCGATCAGCCAGGCCGAATTCGCCACCGCGCGGCAGGCGCTGGACGAACGGATGATGCGCCTCGAAGAGGCCGACGAGGCGAGGGCCTTGGCCATCGACCTGCAGACGCTACAGACGCGCGTGAACGGAATCGAGACTCGCCTGGAGAAGACCCGGCAGGTGGCATCCGCCGCTCGCCCGCGCGCGCCGGTTGTGACGAAGCCCAAGGTGCCGGAGCCGCCGTTCCGGGTGCTCGGCGTGGAGCTGCGGGGAGGCGAGCGCTTTCTGTCGATCACCTCCACCGCCGCGCCCTCGCTCGCGGGCGCCCGGCTGCTGCGCGAGGGCGATGCCGAGGGCGGCTGGCAACTGCAGTCGATCGAGGCGCAGGCGGGCGTGTTCCAGGTGAACGGCCAGACGCAGCGCGTCGCGGTGCCGTAGGAGGTCGCCATGAACCTGCGGCCGTTGCTCGCTGCCGTCGTCCTGTTCGCCACTTTCGGCGCATCCGCCCAACCGGCCCCGGTGACGAACTCGCGCATGGTGCCCGCCCAGGTGCAGCCGGGCACTGATGCCGCGCTCGACGAGAGGCAGGCGCGGGAGTGGGGGCTTCAGCCCGAGGAGTGGGCACGTTACCGGCAACTGATGCAGGGGCCGCTCGGGGTCTATTCGCCCCAGCTCGATCCGCTCACGGCGCTGGGCATCGAGGCCCGCAGCGAGGAGGAGCGCAGGCGCTACGCCGAGCTGCAGGTGCAGGCCGAGGCTCGGCGCGTCGGCAAGACGCTGGCCTACCAGCGGGCCTACGACGCGGCGTGGCAGCGCCTGTTTCCCGGCCAGCCGCGCGTGAGCCTGCCCGGCGCCAAGGCGCAGGGTGCCGGCAACACCGGCTCCGGGCGCCTGGCGGTCTTCGTCAAGGCCGACTGCACACCGTGCGCCCAGCGCGTGCAGCAGTTGCAGGCGGCCGGCACGGCCTTCGACCTCTACATGGTCGGCAGCCGTCAGGACGACGCGCGCATCCGGCAGTGGGCCACCCAGGCGGGCATCGACCCGGCCAGGGTGCGCGCCCGCACCATCACGCTCAACCACGATGCGGGGCGCTGGCTGTCGCTCGGCCTGCCCGGCGATCTGCCGGCCGTAGTGCGCGAGGTGAACGGCCAATGGCAGCGGCAATAGGTGCTCCGGGCCGGGAGCGTCGGCCATCCCGCGCCATCCGCTGCGCCAGCGCCGCGCTGCTTCTTGCCACCGGCGGCTGGGCGTTGGCCGCCCTGGGGCGGGAAGCACCGCCGCCGGCCTATCAACTGGCGGCGCATCGTGCAGACGTGCCGGCGGCGGTGCTGTACGCGGTGGCCTTGCAGGAGAGCGGCGCCATGCTGCGCGGGCGCCTGATCCCCTGGCCGTGGACGCTCAACGTCGCCGGCTCGCCACAGCGCTACGCCACCCGCGCCGAGGCCTGCGCGGGGCTGCACCGTGCGCTCGCCCACACGCCGGCCAATCGCATCGACGCCGGCCTCGGCCAGGTCAATCTCGGCTACCACGCGCATCGCTACACGCAGCCCTGCGAGCTGCTGGACCCGTACCGCAACCTCGCCATCGCCGCGGAAATCCTGCGCGAACAGCACACGCCGGGCGAGGACTGGCTCCTTGCCATCGGCCGCTACCACCGGCCCGCCGGCGGGGCACCCGCGGCGCGCTACCGGCGCAGTGTGCATCGGCACCTGATCCGCGTGCTCGACCCCGGCGTTCCCGTTTCAACCCTTCAGGCCACCACGCCATGAACCACATCGTCCTCATCGCCGCCATCGGGCTGCTGTCCACGACCGCCGTCTTCGCGCAGACCACCTCCGCACCGCTGATCGTCGTCGAAGACCGTGGCGGCGACTCCGCGCCGCCGTACTACCAGTCGCTGAATCCTCAGCTGGATCAGGCCACACCGCCGGCCCCTCGCGTGGGCAACGCGGCCGACGCCGAAGCCGCCATGCTGCCGGTGCGCTCGACGCAACTGTCGCCGGGCGAGGTGCAGCGCCGCGTCATCCGGGCGCCGGGCCTGACGGCGCTGTTCCTGGTCGGCGACGACGAGCGGTCGCGTGCCTGGCTGCGGCAGCGGCAGGCGGCGCTGCGCGAGCTGCAGGCCGTGGGCCTGGTGGTCAACGTGGAGTCGATGGCCGCGCTGACGGCGCTGCGCAGGCTGGCTCCTGGCCTGACCCTCTCGCCGGTCTCCGGCGACGACCTGGCCCAGCGCCTGGGCCTGCGCCACTACCCGGTGCTCATTACGTCCACCGGCGTCGAGCAGTAGGTGCGCCAATGGCCCAACCGCATGCGGTCGAGGTGCTGCTGCGGCCAGCGGTGGAGCTTTACACCGTGGCGGTCTGCACCGGCGCCGCGATTCTGTGCCTGGTGGCACCGTGGTCGCTCGCGCTGAACCCGCTGCTCGGCCTGGGCTCGGCGCTGGCTTTCCTGACCTTCGGCGCGATTCGCCTGCGCGATGCCTGGGCGATCCTGCGCTATCGCCGCAACATCCGCCGCCTGCCGCGTTACGTGATGACCAGCCGCGACGTGCCGGTGAGTCAGCAACGGCTGTTCGTCGGCCGGGGCTTTCGCTGGGAGCAGCGGCACACGCACCGGCTGATGCAGACCTACCGGCCGGAGTTCCGCCGTTACGTCGAGCCGACGGCGATCTACCGGGCCGCCCGGCGGCTGGAGGAGCGGCTTGAGTTCGCGCCGTTTCCCGTCTCGACGCTGGCGCGCGCGCTGGCCTGGGACAGCCCGCTCAACCCGGCGCGGCCGCTGCCGCCGGTCGGCGGACTGCCGCGCCTGCATGGCATCGAGCCGCACGAGGTCGACGTCACTCTGCCGCTGGGCGAGCGTGTCGGCCACACCCTGGTGCTGGGCACCACGCGCGTGGGCAAGACGCGGCTGGCCGAGCTGTTCATCACCCAGGACATCCGCCGCAAGGTCCGCGGCGAGCACGAGGTGGTGATCGTCTTCGACCCCAAGGGCGATGCGGACCTGTTGAAGCGCATGTACGTCGAGGCCAAGCGCGCCGGGCGCGAAGGCGAGTTCTACGTCTTCCATCTGGGCTGGCCGGACATCTCGGCGCGCTACAACGCGGTGGGCCGGTTCGGGCGGATCTCCGAGGTGGCCACGCGCATCGCCGGACAGCTCTCGGGCGAAGGCAACAGCGCCGCGTTCCGCGAATTCGCCTGGCGCTTCGTCAACATCATCGCGCGCGCCCTGGTCGAGCTGGGGCAGCGGCCGGACTACCTGCTGATCCAGCGCCACGTCATCAACATCGACGCGCTGTTCATCGAGTACGCCCAGCACTACTTCGCCAAAAACGAGCCGAAGGCCTGGGAGGTCATCGTCCAGCTCGAAGCGAAGCTGAACGACAAGAACATCCCGCGCAACATGATCGGGCGCGAGAAGCGCGTGGTAGCCCTCGAACAGTACCTGTCGCAGGTGCGCATCTATGACCCGGTGCTCGACGGCCTGCGCAGCGCCGTGCGCTACGACCGGACGTACTTCGACAAGATCGTCGCTTCGCTGCTGCCGCTGCTGGAGAAGCTCACCACCGGCAAGATCGCGCAACTGCTCGCACCGAACTATTCCGACCTGTCCGACCCGCGGCCGATC
>JALHOU010000324.1 GCA_022842825.1 Rubrivivax sp. | reverse complement strand
CGCGGCGTTGGCGCCGCGCCCCTTGCGGCCGCGCCCCGCCGGGGCCGCGCACGGCTTCGTCACCAGCACGCACCGCTACGCCCGGCCGGTGGACACCGCAGCGCTCGGCGCCGATCTGCTGGTGCAGGGCGTGGTGCGGGCCAAAGGCGTGCTGCTCGACGCGGTTGAAGGTTGGCAGGAACTGCAGGTGGCCGGCGGCCGCGTGCACCGGCGGCCCGCGGTGGCACCCGCACACGCAACGCGCGGCAGCGGCGGCGGAGGCGACAGCGACGTCAGCGACGCCAGCGACGGCGGCGGCAGCAGCCAACGCGGCGAACGCGCCGACGAGGCCGCCGGTCGGCTCGTCACCATCAGCGTCCGGCGCGGCTGAAGGCGACATTCGGTCACGCTTCGGCGGCTGCTGCGCCCTGACACTAGGGGGGATCCGGATGGCACGCGGGCGCAAGAATGGCCTGCAACCCTGAAGGCGCCGACATGTCCGAAGGCATCCCTTCGCTGCCCAGCCTGCTGGCCGCCTCGGCGCCGATCTACGACGACGACGGCTCCGACGCCGGTCGCCTGCGGGCGGCGCTGCTCGGTTCGGTGCTGCGCCTGACGCCGCACGTGATGGCGGCCAACATGGCCTGCGCACTCATCATCGTGTGGGCCTTCGCGCCCGACATGCCGGCCGGCATGGGCGTCTGGGCGGCGCTGATGCTGGCCATGGCGGCGGTGGCGCTGCGTGCCTGGTGGCGCGGCCGCGGCAAGCCGCGCGCGACGGTCTCGCGCCGGGCCGTGCACCGTGCCACGCAACACGCGGGGGCCCTGGCGGCGCTGTGGGCTGTGGTGCCGTTGGTCTGGTTTCCGGGCGCGGCGCCGCACCAGCAGGTGCAGATCGCCATCGTCGTGACGGGCATGATGGGCGCCGGCGCCTTCCTGCTCAACCCGCTGCCGCGGGCCTGCCTGGCCTACCTCGGCCTCTACAGTGCCGCCGGCGTCGGCGCGCTGCTGATCGAGGGCAACGCCGCGCAAGCCGGCATCGCCGTCATGCTCGCCTTCTACGCCAGCGTGCTGGCGCTCGGCGCGCTGGTCGCCGGCTACCGGCATCTGGCCTTGCTGCGCTCGCAGTTCGAGTCGGTGCGCCAGGGCCGCATGCTCGGGCTGCTGCTGCAGGACTTCGAGCAGCACGCCGACGAGGCGCTGTGGCAGACCGACGCCGAGGGCGTGTTGATCCACGCCTCGCCTCGGCTGGCGCAACTGCTCGGCCTCGGCGACGCGGCCCTCACCGGCCGCGCGCTGCCCGAGTGCCTCGCGGGCGCCGCCGAGCCCGGTCGCGAGGCGCTCAAGCGGGCGCTGGCCGACCTGCGCAGCGTGCGCGACCTGCCGCTGCGCCTGACGGTGGCAGGCATCGAGCGCCACCTCGTGCTGCGCGCCAAGCGTGTCTTCGACGACGACGGGCGTGCCCAGGGCTGGCGCGGCGTGCTCGCCGACGTCACCGAGCGCGTGCTCGGCCAGCAGCGCCTGCACGCCATGGCACATACCGACGCCCTCACGGGCCTGGCCAACCGCCGCTCGCTGCAAGACGCCCTCGAGGCCTGCCAACGCGAGGGCCGGCGCGGCGCGCTGCTGCTGCTGGACCTGGACCACTTCAAGGGCGTGAACGACACGCTCGGCCACAGCGCCGGCGACGCGCTTTTGTGCGGCGTGGCACAGCGCCTGCGCGACGGCCTGCGCCCGGGCGACCTGGTGGCGCGGCTGGGCGGCGACGAATTCGCGGTGCTGATGCGCAGCAGCGCCCGCACCGAGGACGCCGAGGCGCTGGCGACGCGCCTGGTGGGCGCCATCTCGACGCCCTTCGAGCTGCAGGGCCGCCGCCTGCGCATCGGCACCAGCCTCGGCGTGGCGCCGTTCGGCACCACTCCCACCACGGTGGACGAGATCTTCATGCAGGCCGACACGGCGCTCTATGCGGCCAAGGAGGCCGGGCGCGGCCACCCCGTGTTCTTCGCGCCGACGATGGGCGAGCGCAACCGGCGCCGCCTGGCCATCGAGCGCGGTCTCGCGCACGCGCTGCAGCGCGGCGAGCTTTCGCTGCACTGGCAGCCCAAGGTGGACATCGCCTCGTGGCGCATCGTCGGTGCCGAGGCCTTGCTGCGCTGGGACGCGCCCGTGCTCGGCCCCGTCGGCCCGGCGGAGTTCATCGCCATCGCCGAGCAGTGCGGCCTCATCGAGCCTTTGGGCCGTTTCGCGCTGCAGCGCGCCTGCGCCGAGGCCGCCGGCCTGCTGCGCGGGCTGCCCATCGCGGTGAACGTCTCGCCGGTGCAGTTGCGCCAGGCCGGCTTCGTCGAATTCGTGCGCGAGGTGCTGCACGACACCGGCCTGCCGCCCACGCGGCTGGAGCTGGAGGTGACCGAGGCGCTGTTCGACGAGGCCGACGCCGCGCCGCTGCAGCGGCTGCAGTCGCTGCGCGACCTCGGCGTGCGCGTGGCGCTGGACGACTTCGGCAGTGGCCCTTCTTCGCTGGCCTGCCTGCGCCGCTTCCCGTTCGACACGCTGAAGATCGACCCGGCCTTCGTGCGCGACTCCAGCGTGGCCGACGACGCCAACGCCATCGTGCAGACCTTGTCGCGGCTGGCCGGCACGCTGCACATGCGCACGGTGTGCGAAGGCGTCGAGACGGCGCCGCAACTGGCGGCGGTGTCGGCCGCCGGCTGCGAGCAGGTGCAGGGCTACCTCGCCGCGCCGCCGCGGCCGCTGGCGCAGTTCAGCGAGCTGCTGCGGCACTGGCCGGGCGAGCGGCCGCGCGTGGCTTCGCTGCACTGAGCGCGGCTCGCGGCCGTTCGGCGCGGGTCCTGCGCGGCGCCGGCGCGCGGTGGAACGCTTGCCCTGCGCGATGGGCGGGGCGTCAGAATGCGTGCCTTCCGCCTCTCACCTTCCACGACACCCAACCCGGAGACAAGATGCCGCTGCTGCGCCGCTCCCTCGCCGTCACTCTCAGCGCCACCGTGGCGGCGCTCTCGCTGGCACCTGGGGCTGCCCATGCGCAGGCCCCGTTCCCCAACAAGCCGGTGAAGATCATCGTCGGTTTCCCGGCCGGCGGCCCGCTCGATGCACACGCGCGCCTCATGGCCGAGCGCCTGGGCAGGGAACTCGGCCAGCCCATCATCGTCGACTACAAGGCCGGCGCCGGCGGCACGGTGGGCGCCGACTTCGTCGCCAAGAGCGAGCCCGACGGCTACACGCTGCTGCTCGCCAACACGGGCACGATGGTCATCAACCCGGCCATCTATCCGAAGAACCCTTACCAGACGCTGCGCGACTTCGTGCCGCTGGCGCGCACGGCGATGCAGCCGCTGGCCTTCGTCGTGAACCCGGCCGTCCCGGCGCAGACGATGCTCGAGTTCATCGCGCTGGCCAAGAAGCAGCCCGGCCGCCTGAACTACGGGTCGGCCGGCAACGGCGGCATCAGCCACCTCGTGCCGGAAATGTTCAAGGCGGCCACGGGCACGTTCATCGTGCACATCCCGTACAAGGGCAGCGCGCCGGCCTTCACCGACTTGCTCGGCGGGCAGGTGCAGATGATGGCCGAGTCCATTCCGCAGGCGAGCCAGTACGTCAAGCAGGGCAAGCTGCGCGCGCTGGCCGTGACGAGCAAGGAGCGCAGCAACGCGCTGCCCGACACGCCCACGCTGCAGGAGGTGGGGCTGAAGGGCTTCGACGTCGTCGGCTTCTACGGCATGCTGGCACCGGCCAACACGCCCAGGCCCGTGGTCGAGCGGCTGGCCGCCGCCTTCAAGGCCACGCTCGAGGCGCCTGAGATCCGCACGCGCATGGTGGCGCAGGGCGCCGACCCGGCCTACCTCGGCCCCGACGATTTCGCGAAGTACCTCGCCGCCGAGATGCCGAAGTGGGCCAAGGCCGTGAGGGATTCGGGCGCCAAGCTCGACTGAACGGAGCACCCCATGCCTGCCTTCGCTGCGGCCGCCGAGGTCATTCACTTCTGGTTCGGCGCGCCGCCGGGCGACGAATCGCGCGAGGCCTGGTTCAAGAAGAGCGATGCCTTCGACGCGGAGATCCGCGATCGCTTCGGCGCGCAGGTCGAGCAGGCCCTCGCGGGCGGCCTGCGCGAATGGGACGTGACACCGCAGGGCACGCTCGCGCGCATCCTGCTGCTCGACCAGTTCACGCGCAACATCTTCCGCGGCACGCCGAAGAGTTTTTCCGGCGACCCGCTGGCGTTGGCTGCCGCGCAGGCGCTGGTGGCGCGCGGCGAGGACCGCTGGCTCAATGGCGTGATGCGCAGCTTCGTCTATCTGCCCTACGAGCACAGCGAGGATAGGGCGGTGCAGGCAGAGTCATTGCGGCTGTTCGCGCAGTTGACGGCCGACCACCCGGCGCGGGCGGAGCTTGAGGTGTGGGCGAAGAAGCACGAGGTGATCGTCGCGCGATTCGGGCGCTATCCACATCGAAATTCGATCCTGGGGCGCGATTCGACGCCGGAGGAATTGGCGTTTCTCAAGGAGCCGGGGTCGGCGTTCTGAGGGTCCCTGTGGGTTGCGAGTCGTGATGCGATCGCGCGGCAGTGGCTTCGCGGCTGCGGTCGCGCGTCAACGGCTGGTGCGGCAAAGGGCTGTGCGGGCAGGGCGCGGCGCTTAGCTGCGGCGGTCGGGCCCTGGGGGCCCGACTCCCTTGCGCTGCTCGGTCTCCTGGCCCGCGAACAACTCGCTTCACTCGCTGCGCTCGTTTCGCTCAGACAGTGTTCGCGAGTCAGATGTGGCCGCGCGCGAGTACGCGCGCGGCCAGGAGCCCTGCGCTGCTCAGCGCCGCAGATGCGCGCCGCACCCTGCCCGCACAGCCCTTTGCAGAACCGTTGGCTGTTCTCGAAGGACAGGCCCCTCAGTTCATGCTGGTTTCGTGGCTGTTGGCTGTTCGAAGACAACGCCGGTGCCCGCAAGGCCGGGGGCGGCACGCTGGCGGGGCGCATCTGCGGCGCTGAGCAGCGCAGGGTTGGGGTCGGCGCGCGTACTCGCGCGCTTCCAAGACTGACTCGCGAACACTGTCTGAGCGAAACGAGCGCAGCGAGTGAAGCGAGTTGTGAGCGCGACCCCAACCC
>JALHOU010000323.1 GCA_022842825.1 Rubrivivax sp. | reverse complement strand
CGCCCGGTGGCGCCGCCGGGGGAACGAAAGGCGAGGGCGGGCCGGACGGGCGCGGCCCGCGCGGCGCCAAGGGTGCTGCATGATCGAGATCGACCGCCTCGCCGTGGAGCTCGACGCCGAGGCGGGCATCGTGCGCGCCATCGACGGCTTGGCGCTGACGCTCTCGCGCGGCGAGACCTTCGCGCTGGTGGGCGAAAGCGGCTGCGGCAAGAGCATGACGGCGCTGGCGCTGATGCGCCTGCTGCCCGAGAGCGGTCTCGTCACGGCCGGCAGCGTGAGGTTGAGCGGCCGCGACGGCGGCGCCGCCATCGAGGTGCTCGACCTGCCCGAGTCGGCCATGCGCCGCGTGCGCGGCGCGCGCATCGGCATGATCTTCCAGGAGCCGGCGACGAGCCTGAACCCGGTGATGCGCGTGGGCGACCAGATCGTCGAGGCGATCGAGGCGCACACGCCGCTGCGCGGGGCCGAGGCACGCGCCATGGCGCTGCAGTGGCTCGAGCGCGTGGGCATTCCCGAGCCGGCGCGGCGCCTCGACGACTACCCCTTCCGCATGAGCGGCGGCCAGAAGCAACGCGTGATGATCGCCATCGCGCTGGCGGCCGAGCCCGACTTCCTCGTCGCCGACGAGCCGACGACGGCGCTGGACGTGACCATCCAGGCCCAGGTGCTCGATTTGCTGCGCGACCTGCAGCGCGAGCGGCGCATGGGCCTCCTGCTCATCACGCACGACCTGGCCGTGGTGGCGGGCATGGCGCAGCGGGTGGCGCTCATGTACGCAGGCCAGATCGTCGAGGTGGCGCCGGCCGACGAGTTCTTCGCGCGGCCGCGGCACCCCTATGCGCAGGCGCTGCTGCGGGCATTGCCCCGGGGCGCGGTGCGTGGCGGTGCGTTGCAGGCCATCGGCGGCATGGTGCCGCCGCTGACCGAGGCGTTCACCGGCTGCCGGTTTGCGCCGCGGTGTGCACACGCGCACGATGCCTGTCGGGCCGCGCCGCCGGCGTTGCGACCCGTGGCTCGGGGGCGCGAGGTGCGCTGCGTGCTGGAAGGTGCCCCGACGGAGACGGTCCATGCGGACGTGTTCCACCGCCCGCGGCCGGCCGTGGCCATCGAGGCCAGCGGGACCGAGGGCGCCAATGGCGCCGAAGGCCTCGTCGGGGCCACGGCCGAGAGGCCCGCGGCGGCACGGGGCGGCCCCTTGCTGGACGTGCAGTCGCTGAGCATCCGCTTCGCCGTGCGAGGCGGCGCGCTGCAGCGCGTGCGCGGCCATTTCGACGCCGTGCGTGAGGTGTCCTTCGCCATCGGGCGCGGCGAGACGCTGGCGCTCGTGGGCGAGAGCGGCTGCGGCAAGACGACCACCGGCAAGGCCATCGTGCAGCTGATGCGCGGCGTGGCCGAGGTGCGCGGCCGCATCCTGCTGCAAGGCGCCGACCTGCTGCAGATGCAGGGCAGCGCGCTGCAGGAGGCAAGGCGCCGCGTGCAGATCATCTTCCAGGACCCGTTTGCCTCGCTCAACCCGCGCATGCGCGTGGCCGAGCTGCTGGAAGAGGGCCTCGTCGCCCTGCGCCCCGACCTGGATGCGGGCCAGCGCCAGCGCCGCATCGCCGAGCTGACCGGGCAGGTGGGCCTGCGCGCCGAAGCGCTGCAGCGTCATCCGCACGAGTTCTCGGGCGGGCAACGCCAGCGCATCGCCATCGCGCGCGCGCTGGCGGTGCAGCCGGAGCTGATCGTCTGCGACGAGCCGACCTCGGCGCTGGACGTCTCGGTGCAGGCGCAGATCCTGAACCTGCTGCGCGAGTTGCAGCGCACGCTCGGCGTCTCGTACCTCTTCATCACCCACAACATCGGCGTCGTGGAGTTCATGGCCGACCGCGTGGCGGTGATGCAGGGCGGGCGCATCGTGGAGCAAGGGCCGTGTCCGGCCTTGCTGGTGCGGCCGGACCATGCCTATACCCGGCAGCTGCTGGCCGCGGTGCCCCGCATCGCAGTCGGCGCCTGAATCGCGCACCCGGATGCGCGGGCAACCAGGTCGACTGGTTGCCAGGATGCCCTGTTGCGTGGCCCCAACGACACCACTGCCTTTCGGCTAGGGACATGCCCTAGACCTGGCGCGTCATCGCGGTTTCCCCTCTGCGAACGCATCGGCGGCGCCAATGCAAGTCATTGAATTCACAAGAGTTTTTGTCAACGCCGGCCCTCTCGCTGTATGGCGCGGCTCTCCATGAGGCGACTCGCCGTCGGCCCGGTCATGGATTCCCCGGGCGTTCGCGCAGACACACGCGCACAACAATTCGATCACATGGCGCAACGCGCATCTCCGATGTGGTCTCGGAGCAACGCGCCTGCGCGAGTCTGTATCCGAAACCTTCCTACGAGGAGTCGCGTTCAAATGTTCAAGAGGACTCAAGTCTGTACCGGTGTCTTGCTGGCCATGGGGGGCATGCTCGTCTCGAGCGGCGCCCTGGCGCAGGCCACCGAGCGCGTCGAGATCACGGGCTCCCGCATCCGCACGCTCGACTCGGTCTCCAACAGTCCCGTCTCCACGGTCTCGGCCGTGGAACTGAACTCCTCCCAGCCCGTGGCGGTGGAAGAGGTGATCAAGTCGCTTCCTGCATCGGTCCCGGCCATCGGCCCGGGCACCAACAACGGCTCCGGCGGTGGTGCGACCATCGACCTGCGCGCCCTCGGCTCGGGCAGCGTCAGCGGCGCCAGCCGCACGCTGGTGCTGATCAACGGCCGACGGGTGGTGCCGTTCAACCTGACGGGCTTTGTCGACACGAACACGGTGCCTATCAGCCTCATCGACCGGGTCGAGATCGTCACGGGTGGCGCCTCGGCTGTGTATGGCGCCGACGCCGTGGCCGGCGTCGTCAACTTCATCCTGAAGAAGAGCTTCACCGGCTTCGAGGCCTCCGGCAGCTACGGCATCTCGGAGCAAGGCGATGCCAAGCGCACACGCGCGGACGTGACCCTGGGGGCGTCGCTGGCCGACGGCAGGGGCAGCGTCATCCTGAGCCTGGGCAAGGCGAAGACGGACCCGCTGGTCCAAGGCCAGCGCCCGACCGGGCAGGCCGCGCTCAGCTCGACGACTGGTCTGCCGCAAGGGTCGCAGACTGATGTGCCCGCTCAGATTACCGGCCTGCCCGGTGGCCTGGGCGATCGACAGATTGACCCTGTCACCGGCGGCTTGGTCGCGCCGGGTTCAGGCTTCAACTTCCAGCCGGTCAACTACTACCAGACGCCGATGGACCGGCAACAAGCGACGGCGCTAGCGACCTATCGCATCAACGACTACGCCGAGGTCTACGGCGAGCTGTTGCACACGCGCAGCGACGTGGTGCAGAACCTGGCCGGCAGCGGTACGTTCCTCAACACCTACACGCTCCCGATCGGCAACCCCTTCATCCCGGCGCTGGCGCGCTCTCAGCTTTGCACGGCTTTCGGCATCGCCGTGGCCAACTGCGTGGCCGGAGATCCGACGCCGGTCACGCTGTCCATCGGGCGGCGCTTCACGGAGCTGGGGCCGCGCATCGGGCAGTTCGAGAACAAGACCACGCAGTGGACTCTGGGCTCCAAGGGCACCCTGTTCGGCGACTGGGGCTACGACGCCTACTTCTCGCACGGCGAGGCCGACCAGGTGCGTACGCAGATCAACTGGGGCTCGTTGTCCAAGGTGCGCCAGGCGCTGAACGCACTGAACCCCAACACCTGCGTGAACACGGCCAATGGCTGCGTGCCGCTGAACGTGTTCGGTCCTGACGGCTCGATCACCCCCGCGATGCTGGCGTTCATCAACCTCGATTCGATCCAGTTGCAGCGCGTCGAGCAGGACGTGGCGGCCGTGTCGATCACCGGCGATCTCGGTGCGTTGAAGAGCCCGTTCGCCAAGTCGCCGATCGGCGTGGCCATCGGTCTGGAGCGGCGCGAGCTCACGGCCGGCAACAAGAGCGACGGCTCCTCCCAGATCCAGGGTGAGGTGCTCGGCACCGGTGCGCCGCTGCCCGACCGCACGGGCACCGTCGTGCTCAAGGAGGCCTACGCTGAGGTCACCGCACCCATCGTCGAGGGACGGCCCGGTGTTCATTCGCTGACCTTCGAAGGCGCCATGCGCGCGACCTCTTTCACGACGACGCAGACCTCCAGCTACAACACCTACAAGGTCGGCGGCAACTACTCCCCGATCCGCGGCCTCAAGTTCCGCGGCATGCAGCAGAAGGCGACGCGGTCGCCATCGATCAACGAGCTGTTCGCGCCGCAGGTTTCGGGTCTTTCCAACGTGGCGGTCGACCCCTGCCAGGGTGCCAACATCAATCAGGGCGAGGCCAACACACCGGGCACGCTGTCCAACCTGTGCCGGCAAACCGGCGTGCCGCTGGCCAACATCGGCACGCTGAGCGCCCCGTCGGCTGGCCAGATCAACAACCTCACCGGCGGCAACCCCACGCTGCAGCCTGAGGAGGCCGACACCACCACCTTCGGCATTGTCTTCGAGCCCGACTTCGCCAAGGGCCTGACGGTCTCGGTGGACTTCTACACCATCGAGCTCACGAAGGCGATCTCCAGCGCCAGCGTCACCGACGTGCTGACCAACTGCTACAACGCGGCAGCCAACCCCGGGTTCGGCTTCAACGACTTCTGCGCGCTCATCTTCCGCAACCCGGTGAACGGTTCGTTCAACGGCGCCGAGGCGCGCGGCGTCTTCACCGCGCTTTCGAACCTGGGCACCTTCAAGACCAGGGGCATGGACCTGGCCGTGAACTACCGGCTCCCGCTGCGCGACGTCGGGCTCGATCCGAAGTGGGGCCGCGTTGACCTTGGACTGACTTACACGCAGGTTGACAAGCTTGAGTTCCAGGCCACGCCGGCTGCCGTGAACCGTGACTGCAACGGCTTCTTCAGTGTCGCTTGCGGCAACGCTTTCGCGTCGCCCAACGTCAAGCAGAAGTGGGTCCAGCGCACGACTTGGAATGTGGGTGACTTCTCCCTTGGCTATGTCTGGCGGCACTTGGGCAAGTCGTACGAGGAACCAGGCGGCACGACCTTCCTGACGGCGTTCGCGACAATCCCGGCGTACGACTATTTCGACCTGCATGCCGCTTGG
>JALHOU010000322.1 GCA_022842825.1 Rubrivivax sp. | reverse complement strand
GATGCGCCAGCGGCCGGCGCGGCGGGCGCCGCCGCCACCGGCGAGGCCACCGGGGCTGTGGCGCCTGGCTTGCCGGAGGGCAGCCAGGCATCGCGCCAGTGCCAGGCGCCGAGCCCGAGCGCGGCGAGCACGATGGCGATGGCAAGAATGCGGGCCGGATGGATCATGGGAGCTCCTGTTCGGGCGGATGCGAATCGCATCTTGCGCCCCCTGAGCCCCGCGCGCGAGGGCAGGGCGCGCTCAGGCCGCCACCCAGGCCAGCACCGCGAGCCAGCCCGAGGCCGTGACCACGAAGGCGAGCGTCGAGATGACGATGCTGGCCGTGGCTTCGGCCTCCAGCACCTGATAGCGCTGCGCGAAGATGAGCGCATTGCTGCCCACGGGCAGCGCCGCCATCATGACCACCACCGCGAGCGGCACGCCCGCCAGGCCGAAGCCCCAGTGCGCGACGACGAGGATGAGCGCCGGCATCACGACCAGCTTGAGCAGGCACACCGGCAGCACCGTCTGCCAGCGCACGCCCAGACCATGCGCCTTGAGCGTGATGCCGATCAGCACCAGGCACACCGGCACAACGGCGCTGCCCAGCAGCATCAGCGCCTCGTCGAGCACGGGGTGCAGGCCGAAGCCGGTGAGGTTCCACAGCAGCCCGGCCACGATGGGCAACACCACCGGATGCAGCATCGTGTTGCGCACGGTCGCAAGCAGCACACGTGGCAGCGGCACCGCGCCATGCTGCTGCGCATGCGCACGTGCCAGCGCGAGCTCGGCCAGCGCCGTGGGCAGCGTGAGCAGCATCACCCCATGCAGGCCGACCATCGTGATGTGGATGGCGAGACCGGGCTCGCCGAACAGTGCCGCCGCCATCGGGATGCCCAGCTGCACCGCGTTGCCGTAGGTCGCGGCCACCGATCGCGTCGCCGGAATGGCCGCCGCGCCCTGCATCGGCGGCGGCGCCGTGCCGGCGCCCATGCCGCTGCGCCGATGCCACGCGCTGACCACCAGCACCATCACCAGCGCGGGCAGGAAGTAGGCCATCAGCACCGGCCAGGGCAGGCGCGAGAAGTCGATGCGCGCCGCTGTGCGGAAGAGCAGCGCTGCGACGAACACGTTCATCGCCAGATTGCCCAGCAGGCGCGCCTCGGCGGCGGTGGCCTCGCCGAACCAGCGCAGCCGCGCTGCGAGGTACCCGAGGCCCACGGTCAGGAAGATCGCGAGCAGCTTGTAGAAGATGACCAGGGTCATGGTGCGGACTCGGCCCGGGCGGACGCCATGGCGGCGCCCGGATGTGCGACCTCAGCCCCGCGGCTTCTTCGCCGCCTTCCTGGCCGACACGGCCGGCGCCGCAGCCGGCGCCTCGGGCTCGGGCGCTGACTTGGCCACTGTCTTCGCCGCGCCTCGGGGGCCCGCGCGCGCACCCTTCTCGCCGCGCGGCTCGAACTCGAAGCCCACCTTGCCCTCCTTCGCGTCGAACGCGAGATAGGCCTTGAACGAGCGCCGCGTGCGGTTGGAGACGAAGCCTTCGAGCAGGCTCGTCTTGCCCGTGGCGAGCAGCTTGTGCACCTCCTCGTGCGAGACGGGCTGCTGCAGGATGATCTTGCCGGTCTTGAAGTCGCAGGTCTGGTGCGCGCCGACGCTGTGCTCGCACACGTAGTTGGTGCCGAACTCGTAGACATGGCCCTTGCACTTGGGGCAGGGGCCGAGGGACTTCTGATCCGAGAAGTCCACCGGCTCGCCGTCGGCAGCGGCCTGGCGCTCGTCCTCGCCGAAGTCGAACTCCAGGCGCCAGTTGCCGATCTCGTCGTCGAACACGAGCTTCAGCTCGGCGCTGAACGGGAAGCCCTTCTTGGAGCGGAAGCCCTCGAGCGGGCCGATGCGCTTGTCGCGCAGGAAGGCTTCTGCCTCCTCGAGCTCGAAGGCGCGGCCGGACGGAATCTTGGTGATCGAGAAGCCGCAGCCTTCCTCCATCCCGGTCTGGCCGGTGCAGGCGAAGCGGCGGTAGTTCTCCTTGACGATGCCGCCGCACTTCGGGCACGGCGTCGCCAGCGTCATGTAGTCGCCGGGGATGGTGTCGCGGTCGTATTCCTTGGCCTTCTTGACGATGCGCTCGGCCATCTTCGCGATCTCGGCCATGAAGGCCTCGCGCTTGAGCCGCCCGTGCTCCATCTCGGCGAGCTTGAACTCCCAGTCGCCGGTGAGCTCGGGCTTGGTCAGGTCCTCCACCTGAAGGCCGCGCAGCAGCGTCATCAGCTGGAAGGCCTTGGCCGTGGGCACGAGCTCGCGCCCGTCGCGGTGCATGTACTTCTCGTTGAGCAGGCCTTCGATGATGGCGGCCCGCGTGGCTGGCGTGCCCAGGCCCTTCTCGCGCATCGCGTCGCGCAGCTCCTCGTCGTCGATGAGCTTGCCGGCGCCCTCCATGGCCGACAGCAGCGTGGCTTCGTTGTAGCGGGCCGGCGGCCGCGTCTTCAGGCCGATGGCATCGGCATCGGCCGTCTTCACCTTCTCGCCCTCGGCCACGGCCACGAGGTTGGCGTCCTCGTCCTGCGCTTCCTTGCCGTACACCGCCAGCCAGCCCGGGTTGACGAGCACCTTGCCGTTGGTCTGGAAGTGGTGCGTGCCCGAGTCGGTGGCGACGCGGCTCGTGCGCGTCGTCACCATGAACTCGGCGCTCGGGTAGAAGACCGCGAGGAAGCGCTTGACGATCATGTCGTACAGCTTGGCTTCCAGCTCACCCAGCGTGCCCGGCGGCTGCAGCGTCGGGATGATGGCGAAGTGGTCCGAGACCTTGGTGTTGTCGAAGACACGCTTGCTCGGCTTGACGTAGCCCTCCTTCAGCGCCTTCTTGGCGTGCGCCGACAGCGCGCGCATCGGGCCGGGCAGCTCCTCGTCGCCGAGCATCTTCACGGTGTTCTTCACCGTCGCGAGGTAGTCCTCTGGCAGGGCGCGGCTGTCGGTGCGGGGGTAGGTGATGAGCTTGTACTTCTCGTACAGCGTCTGCGCCAGCGACAGCGTCGTCTTGGCCGAGAAGCCGAAGCGGCCGTTGGCCTCGCGCTGCAGCGTCGTCAGGTCATAGAGCAGCGGGCTCGCCTGCGTGCTCGGCTTGGCCTCGTCGGTGACCTCCGCGGGCTTGCCGCGCACGGCGTCGGCGACCGCCAACGCCGAGGCGGCGTCCCACATCCGGTCGGCGCGAAGCTCCACGTCGTCCGGGTTCCTCTTCCACTTCGGGTCGAACCACTTGCCCTCGTAGCTGCCGGCGTTGGCAACGAACTGCGCCTTCACCTCCCAATAGTCGCGCGGCACGTGGCGGCGGATCTTCTCCTCGCGCTCGACGACGATGCTGAGCGTGGGCGTCTGCACGCGCCCCACGGTGGTGAGGAAGAAGCCGCCGTCGCGCGAGTTGAACGCGGTCATCGCGCGCGTGCCGTTGATGCCCACCAGCCAGTCGGCCTCGCTGCGGCTGCGCGCGGCGTCGGCCAGGCCCAGCATCTCCTCGTTGCTGCGCAGCTGGTCGAAGCCGTCGCGGATGGCCTGCGGCGTCATGCTCTGCAGCCACAGGCGCTTGACGGGCTTGTCGAGCGCCTTCTTCGCGCCGTCGGCGTACTGCACGATGAGGCGGAAGATCAGCTCGCCCTCGCGCCCGGCGTCGCAGGCGTTCACCAGCGCCGTCACGTCCTTGCGCTTGACCAGCTTGACGACGGCGTTGAGCCGCGTCTTGGCCTTGTCGATGGGCGCGAGGTCGAAGTGCGGCGGCACCACGGGCAGGTGCGCGAAGCTCCACTTGCCGCGCTTGACCTCGTAGTCCTCCGGGGCCTTGATCTCGACCAGGTGGCCGACGGCGGAGGTGACGAGGGTGCTGTCGTTCTCGAAGTGGTCGGCGTGTTTCTCGAACTTGCCCGACACGGGGGTGAGCGCACGCACGATGTCCTGCGCAACGCTGGGCTTCTCGGCAATGATGAGGGTCTTGCTCATGGCTCTCGTCTGACGGATCTCTGTGGGCTCGGAACGGAATTGCAGGGCGGCCGCGCTGGGGCAGCGCGGATGGGCCCGGGGAACACGAGAGCGCGAAAGGGGCATGCCTACAATGCCGCCTCTCGCGCGCACGCACGCGCACACGCGCGCGCACACATTCAATGTATCCAATGCCAAAGAAGCCCCCACCGGCGCGTGCGCCGCAACGCAAGCTGCGCAGCGCCGCGACCGGACCTGCGAAGACGGCGCCCAAGACGCCCAAGAAGCCCAAGGCGGCGAAGACCCGCCTGACGCAGGCGAAATCTGACGCCAGGACACCGGCCGGGGCCCGGGCCCGGGCCAGGCCCCAACCGGCAGCGCCGGCCCGTGGGGCGGCTGCCGGCGGCCGGCGCATCCAGGTGCGCCGCAGCGGCGTGCACGGTAAGGGCGTTTTTGCGCTCGTGCCCATCGCCAAGGGCACGCGCATCATCGAGTACGTGGGCGAGATCATCACCTGGCCGCAGGCGCTGGCGCGCCACCCGCACGACCCGACCGATCCGAACCACACCTTCTTCTTCCACATCGACGACGACCACGTCATCGATGCCGCCGTCGGCGGCAACGCGGCGCGCTGGATCAACCATGCCTGCCGTCCCAACTGCAAGGCCGAGCAGGAGGATGGGCGCGTCTTCATCGACGCGCGCCGCAACATCGCCGCCGGCGATGAGCTCTTCTACGACTACGGCCTCATCATCGACGACCGCTACACGCCCAAGCTGAAGAAGCAGTACGAGTGCCGCTGCGGCAGCCCGGGCTGCCGCGGCACGATGCTGGCGCCCAAGCGCTGAGCGCACGCGCTGCGAGCAGCACCTCCCGCGGCCGCCCCGAGATCCGCCCGCTCACCATGGCCGAGGAAGCGCCGACCCACCTGCGCTGGGACGCCGAGTCGCTGTGGCAGCAGCTCGTGCCCATCCTGCCGCGCATCTCGATCGAGGTGCTGGCGCGCTGCGAGTCGACCAACAGCACGCTCATCGAGCGCGCACGGCAGGCCGGCGGCGACCCCGACGCCCCGGTGTCGCTGCCGGGCGAGCTTGACCTGCCTGGGGCCGCCCGGGGCCGCGAAGACGATGGCGGGCGCGACCGGGGGGCCACGCCGCACGGCCGCCGCGGCGGCGACGCCGATCCATGCCTGCTCGTGGCCGAGCAGCAG
>JALHOU010000321.1:3803-5167 GCA_022842825.1 Rubrivivax sp. | reverse complement strand
GTGCGCGCCCGCGCCCGCGCGGCGGTGCAGAGGGCGCTGGCGCTCGAGGCGGCGGGCGCCAGCCTGCGGGACGATGCCGGCGCGGAGCCGCCAGACGGCACCCCCGGCTCCGATGGCGAGGGGGAGTGGCCCGAGGGGTGACCCCCAGGCCGGGGGGCGGCGGCGGCGGCTTCAGAGCCCCTTCAGTACCCCGCGCAGCTTGGACACGATCTCGTCCAGGTGCTTGTCTTCCATCACCAGCGGCGGCGCCACGATGAGCGCGTCACCCGTGCTCTTGAGGTTCAGCCCCGCGTCGTAGAGCCGCTTCTGCGCCTCGTGGCCGCGCGCACCGGGCGCGCCGTCCACGGCCACGTCCACCGCGGCCATCATGCCGATGCTGCGGATGTCGGTGACGATGGCGCAGTCGCGCAGCGAGTGCATGGCGTCGATGAACTTCGGGCTCATCGCCGCGCCTCGCTCGATGAGCTTCTCCTTGGCGAAGATGTCCATCATCGCCAAGCCCGCGGCGCACGAGGCGGGGTGCGCGCTGTAGGTGTAGCCGTGGAAGAACTCCACGCCCTTGGCCGGGCCGGCGTTGGTGATGTCGTCGTAGATGTCCTGGCGCGCCGCCACGGCGCCCATTGGCTGCGCGCCGTTGGTGATGGCCTTGGCCATTGTCAGCAGGTCGGGCGTGACGCCGAAGGCCTGCGCGCCGAACGGTGCGCCCATGCGGCCCCAGCCGGTAATGACTTCGTCGAACACGAGCAGGATGCCGTGCTGCGTGCAGATCTCGCGCAGGCGATTGAGGTATCCCTTGGGCGGCGGCAGGCAGCCGAACGAACCCGCGGCAGGCTCGACGAACACGGCCGCGATGTTCTCGCCGCCGTAGAGGTTGCAGAAGCGCTGCAGGTCCTCGGCGAGCTCGGCGCCGTGCTCGGGCTGGCCCTTGGCGAACTTGTTCTCCGGCAAGGCCGTGTGCCGCATGTGGTGCACGCCGGCCAGGCCGAGGCCGAAGGTGCGGCGGTTGTTGACCATGCCGGCCAGCGAGACGCCGCCCATGTTGACGCCGTGATAGGCGCGCTCGCGGCTCACGAACATCTGGCGCTGCGGCTGGCCCCGGATGCGGTGCCAGGCGAGCGCCATCTTCATCGCCGTGTCCACCGCCTCGCTGCCCGAGTTGGTGAAGAAGATGCGGTTCAGGCCCTTGGGCGTGTAGTGCGTGACGCGCTCGGCCAGCTCGAAGGCCTTGCTGTGCGCGCGCAGGAAGGGTGCGGTGAAGTCCAGCGTCAGCAGCTGCTCGTGCACGGCGTCGGCGATCTCGGTGCGGCAGTGCCCCGCGGCCACGCAGAACAGGCCCGCCGAGGCATCGATGACCTCCTGGCCCT
>JALHOU010000321.1:0-3703 GCA_022842825.1 Rubrivivax sp. | reverse complement strand
CCGGGCCCATCACGGATGAAGGGCGACCCCGGCGACACAGGGGATCACCCGGCGCGCCGCCGCGGCAGGGCCGGCTACGCTCGGGGCCCGCCGACCCAGGAGCTCTCACCGTGTCCGAACCCCTCTGGCGCTGGCCCGCGCACCGCCTGGCCGACGCGATCCGCCGCGGCGCCGTCTCGGCGCGCGAAGCCGCCACCGACGCGCTGGCTCGTGTGCAGGCGGTGAACCCGTCGCTGAACGCCATCGTCGACGTGCTCGCCGACGAGGCGCTGGCCGCCGCCGACGCGGCCGATGCCGCCCGGCGCAGCGGCCGCGTCACCGGCGTGCTGCACGGCGTGCCGGTGACCGTGAAGGTCAACGTCGACCAACGCGGACGGCCGACGACCAACGGCGTGGTCGCCTTCAAGGACCTCGTCGCTCCCGACGACAGCCCGGTGGTGGGCAACCTGCGCCGCGCCGGCGCCGTGATCATCGGGCGCACCAACACGCCGGCGTTCTCGGTGCGCTGGTTCACCGAGAACGACCTGCACGGCCGCACGCTGAACCCGTGGTCACGCCAGCACACGCCGGGCGGCTCCAGCGGCGGGGCCTCGTCGGCGGTGGCCGCGGGCATGGGTGCCATCGCGCACGGCAACGACCTCGCCGGCTCGGTGCGCTACCCGGCCTACTGCACCGGCGTCGCCGGCCTGCGGCCCTCTTTCGGCCGCGTGCCGGCCTTCCTGCCGAGCGCGAAGGACGAGCGGCCGATGTCGCTGGCGATGATGTCGGTGCAAGGCCCGCTGGCGCGTTGCGTGGCCGACCTGCGCCTGGCACTGGCGGCGATGAGTGCCGGCGACGCGCGCGACCCGTGGTGGGTGCCGGCGCCGCTCGTCGGCCCCCCCTTGCCGCGGCCGCTGCGCGTGGCGATGACCGTGAACTGCCAGGGTGTGCCGGCCGACCCGGCCGTGGTGGCCGCGGTGCGGCAGGCCGGCGCCTGGCTCGCCGAAGCCGGCTACGTGGTCGAGGAAGTCGAGCCGCCGAGCCTGGCCGAGGCGCAGGAGCTGTGGAAGCTGATGGGCAACGACGAGGCGCGCCGTTTCATGTGGCCGGCCGTCGAGCAGTTTGGCGACGAGGGTGTGCGCCGCTCTTTCGGCTGGATGTTGGCCGACTCGCCGGTGCTCGACCACACCGCGCACCTGCGGGCCTTCGCCAGGCGCTCGACGCTGCTGCGGCGCTGGCAGCTCTTTCTCGAGCAGCATCCGCTCGTGCTCGGGCCGGTGTCGGGCGAGCCGCCGTTTCCGTGGGGACTGGACGTCGAGAGCGAGGCGACCATGGCGCGCGTCGTGCGCGCGCAGGAGTCGCAGTTCGCGGTGCCGGTGCTCGGCCTGCCGGCCGTCTCGGTGCCCACCGGCCTGGCCGGTGGCCTGCCGATGGGCGTGCAGCTCATCGGCCCGCGCTTCCGCGAGGACCTGGTGCTCGAAGCGGCCGAGGTCATCGAGGCGCGCTGCCCGCCGTTGACGCCGGTCGATCCACGCTGAGGCGCGCAGCCGGTCGGGGGCGCCGGCCGCCGCGGGTTCGTAGGCTCCCGTGCGCTGTTGGCGGAAGTCGCCAGTCCGTGCGGCGGCCCCTCAAGCGCGGGGTTACGCACCCCCTGCTCGAGCAGGAAGCTCGCGCGAAACCACGTCCTGCACAGGGGGGGACATGAAGCTCGCCATCCTCGATCCTCGCCGCCTGCTTGTCGCGTGCGCGCTGGCCCTTGCCGGCATGCTCGCGCTGCCGGCCTGGGCGCAGAACGTCATCCAGAGCGAGAACGCCAAGACCAGCGGCGTCACCAGCGCCTGGCAGATCCCCGACGCCAGCTACGCAGGCAACCAGGAAATCGAGGGCTACGCCTCGGCCACCAGCGTCAACCGCGGCGAATCGATCAGCCTGTTCGTCCAGACCAAGACGAGCGACCCGACCTACACCATCAACGTCTACCGCATCGGCTGGTACGGCGGGGCCGGCGGTCGCCTCGTGCACGGCCCGGTCACGCGCAGCCGCACGGCGCAGCCCGGCTGCCCGATGACCGACACCGCGACGCGGCTGATCGAGTGCAACTGGACGGATCCCTACGTCCTCACGGTGCCCAATACGGGCGACGCCACCGACTGGGCCAGTGGCGTCTATCTGGCCAAGCTCACCGGCGGCAGCACCGGCAAGCAGAGCTACATCATCTTCGTCGTGCGCGACGACAACCGCGCGGCGCGCGCGATGTTCCAGACGAGCGTCACCACCTACGCCGCCTACAACCACTGGGGCGGCTACAACTTCTACGACACCGACAGCCTGGGCCTCACGCCCGCGCACAAGGTGTCCTTCAACCGCCCTTACAAGAACCCTCAGCGCCACCTCAACGGCAAGGGCGCCGGCGATTTCCTGAGCTGGGAAATCAACATGCTGCGCTTCGTTGAGCGCGAGGGCTACGACGTCAAGTACTCGACGAACATCGACACGCACGTGGCGCCGGCCCGGCTGCTGCAGGCGCGGCTGTTCCTGTCCGTCGGCCACGACGAGTACTACACGCGGCCGATGTACGACGCGCTCGAGGCGGCGCGCGACGCCGGCGTGAACCTCGCGTTCATCGGCGCCAACGCCATCTACTGGCAGGTGCGCCTGGAGCCGCATTCGCAGACGGGCCAGGCCCACCGCACCGTCGTCGGCTACAAGTACTACTTCGACCCGCAGGGGGCGAGCAACCCGAGCCTCACCACCTACCTGTGGCGCGAGGCGCCGCTGAACCGGCCCGAGGCGGCGCTGATCGGCGTCATGTACGACTACAACTCGCTCGACTCGGACATTGTCATCGCCGATTGCTCAAGCTGGGTCTGCGCCGGCGCCAACCAGCTGCCGGGCAACGTGCTGCCGGGCATGCTCGGCTACGAGGTGGACCGCGTCGCGCCCTCGTCGCCCGCGGGCATCAACGTCATCGCGTCGTCGCCCTACGTCGTCAACGGCGAGGTGCGCTACTCGCAGGTCACCCACTACACCGCGCCCAGCGGTGCGGGGGTCTTCGCCACCGGCTCGATGCAGTGGACCTGGGGCCTGGACTCGTTCTCCCCCGGTGCCAGCGAACATGGCGACCGCACGAACGCGGCGGTTCAGCGGATCACGCGCAATGTCCTGAACCGCTTCACCGATGTGGCCAACGCGACGCCGCAGATCACCACCAGCCCCGTGACCGCGGCCATCGTGGGCACGGCCTACAGCTATGACGTCAACGCCATTGACGCCAACGGCGACACGCTCACCTACGCGCTGACGCAGGCGCCCGGCGGCATGACGATCAACGCGAGCACGGGCGTCATCGGCTGGCTGCCTTCGGCCGCGCAGGTGGGCAGCCAGGCGGTGACGGTGCGCGTCAGCGACCCCGGCGGGCTCAGCGCCACGCAGTCCTTCAACATCACCGTCGCGGTGGCCAATGCAGCGCCGCAGATCACCACCACCGCGCTCACCTCTGCCGCGGTCGGCGTGCCCTACAGCTACGACGTCAACGCCACCGATGCCAACGGCGACACGCTGACGCATGCGCTCACGCAGGCCCCGTCGGGCATGACGATCAGCGCCAGCACCGGCCTCATCGCCTGGACGCCCACCGCCGCGCAGGCCGGCAGCCAGGCGGTGACGGTGCGCGTCAGCGACCCCGGCGGCCTGTCCGCCACGCAGTCGTTCACGATCACCGTCG
>JALHOU010000320.1 GCA_022842825.1 Rubrivivax sp. | reverse complement strand
GCCGGCGACAACCCGCTGGAGCTGTTCCAGATCTGGCTCAACCTGCCGGCGCGCAGCAAGATGTGCGAGCCGTATTTCTCGATGCTGTGGGCCGAGGACATGCCGCGCGCCACGTTCACCGACACGGCGGCCAAGCGCACCGAGATCGTGGTGGTGGCGGGGCAGCTTGTACCTGCCCCGGGCTCGGCCGCGCCCGATTCACTGAGATCACTGCAACCCCTGCCGCCGCCGCCCGACTCGTGGGCCAGTGCGCCCGACGCGGATCTCGGCATCTTCACGCTGGCGCTGGATGCCGGCGCACGTTTCACGCTGCCGGCCGCCAAGGGGCGCGATACGCGGCGCGTGCTGTACTACTTCGTGGGCGATGGCTTGCAGCTGGCCGGGCGTGGCATCGATGCGCATGCCGCCATCGAGGTGCAGGCGGGGCAGCCGCTCGAGATCGTCAACACCGGCGCCGCGCGGTGCGAGCTGCTGGGGCTGCAGGGGCGCCCCATCGGCGAGCCGGTGGCGCAGTACGGCCCCTTCGTGATGAACACCGAGCCCGAGATCCGCGCCGCTTTCGCCGACTACCAGCGCACCCGCTTCGGCGGCTGGCCCTGGCCGAGCGAGGCGCCGGTGCATGGGGCGGATGCGCAACGCTTCGCGCGCGGGCCCGGGGGTGAGGCGCAGCGGCGATGAAAGCCGCCGTCCATACCCGCTACGGCCCGCCCGAGGTCGTGGAGATTTTCGACGTGCCCACGCCGCGGCCGTCGGCCGGCGAGGTGCTGGTCAAGGTGCATGCGACCACCGTCACGCGCACCGACTGCGGCATGCGCGGGCCGCATCCCTGGTTCGTGCGCCTCGGCGCCGGCCTGCTGCAGCCCAGGCAGACCATCCTCGGCATGGACTTCGCCGGCGTGGTGGAAGCCGTCGGCCCGGGGGTCGCGGACTGGCAGGTGGGCGAGCGTGTCTTCGGCCTCTCGACCGAGTTCTATGGTGCGCACGCCGAGTACCTCCGCTTGAGTGCCGCAGGGCCGCTGGCGCGTCTGCCGGCCGGCGCCGCCTTCCACGAGGGCGTGGTGGGCGAGGGCGCCTGGTACGCCGACACCTACCTGCGCAAGCTGCGCCTCGGGCCGGGCCGCCGCCTTCTGGTCTACGGCGCTGCGGGCGCCATCGGCTCGGCGGCCGTGATGCTCGCCAAGGCGGCGGGTGCCAGCGTCACCGCGGTGGTGGCGACGCGGCACGTGGACCTGGCCCGATCGCTCGGCGCCGATCGTGTCGTGGACTACACGGCCGAAGACTTCACCGCCCTCGGCGAGACCTTCGATGCCGTGCTCGACGCGGTCGGCATGACGAGCTACTTCCGCTGCCGGCCCTTGCTCGCGCCGGGGGGCACCTTCGCCGCCACCGACCTCGGGCCAGGCTGGCAGAACGTGTGGCTGTCGCTCGGCTCGGCGCTGGCCCGGCGTGAGCGCGTGATCTTTCCGCTGCCGCAGGCGGCGCGCGCTCGCGCCGTGCTGGAGGCGCTGCGCGGGCTCATGGAAGCGCACACCTACTGGGCGGTCATCGACCGGCGCTACCCGCTGGCAGCCATCGTCGAGGCGTACCGGTACGTCGAGACGGGGCAGAAGACGGGCATCGTGGTCGTCGATGTCGTGCCCGGGCCCACCTGACTGACCTGACGAGTTGGTCCGTGACCGGCTGAACGACTCCACCCAACGATTGCACCCAACGACTCCACCCACCGACACCACCCAACGACTGCACCCAACGACTCCACCTAACGATCGGCTAACGCTGGCCGCCTAACGTTCGCAAGCCGCATCGTCGAACGAGCTGCCGGCCGGGCCCGGGGGCGCGGGCTCGATGCCCCTGGTGTCGAACACGTGCTCGAGAACCCAAGCAACACGCCCCCGCCTTCGGCGGCCGCCCCCGTGGCGCGCGCGCGGCCGGCCACCGAAGGTGCGGCCGCCTACCGCGGTCGCGCCGCCGACCGCGGCGAGCCGAACGTGGCGCACCAGCTGCGCTTCACGGTGGACCGCGAACTCGCCGTCACCGGCACCAGCCATTGGCCGGCGCAGCCGACGCGTGGCCTCGCGTCGCGCACCTTCACGCTGCGTGGCCGTTGCGACGCCGCCGGACACATCGAGTTCGTCGACGACGCGCCCGAGCGGCTGGCCGGCTTCCGGCGCGGTGTCTATGTCGGCCGCCAGGACCCCGTGAGCGGCCGGTTCGCCGGCCAGTACTACGAGAAGAGCGAGCGCAGCCACGAGCTCTTCTACTGGGGCGCGTGGACATCCAGCCCGCAGGGGCCGTGACCGGCACCCTGGTCGGGAGTCGGGCCGCACTCCCGCGGGCGCGGGATCCTCCGTCGTCACACGGCCGCGGGCCGCCGCTATCCTCGGCTCGCGATGCACACGGCCTCACCCCCTTCGGCACCCGGCAATGCCGGCGCGCCCGGTGGCGGCTATCCGGCGCCGGCGCGCTGGCAGCTGCGGCTGCTCGGCGCCTTCGAGCTGAGCGACGGCACGCAGCGCCTCACGCGCCTGGCCAGCCGGCCGATGGTGGCGCTGCTGGCGCGCCTGGCGCTCGCCCCCGATCGCAACCATCCGCGCGAGGAGCTGGTCGAGCTGCTGTGGCCGGGCGTGGACCCGCAGGTCAGCCGCAACCGGCTGCGCCAGACGCTGTCGGTGCTGCGCTCGGTGCTCGAGCCGCCGAGCGCGGTGCCGGCCCCGGTGCTGCTGGCCGACCGCCATGACGTGCGCCTGGTGCGCGGCGCCGTCGAGTGCGACGTGCCAGCCTTCGAGCGCGAGGCGCGCCTGGGCCATGCCGCGCAGGCGCTGGCGCTGTACCGCGGTGAGCTGCTGCCGGGCTACTTCGACGAGTGGGTGCTCGACGAACGGCAGCGCCTGGAAGCGTTGAGCGAGCGCCTGGCGGCGCACGTGGCCAGCGCCGCAGCGCGGGGCGTGCCAGGCGCGGCCGTGCTGGAGCCACCTGCAGCGGGTGCAACAAGGCACGCGGCGACACGTTCGACCGCACAGGCAGACGCGGGGCATGCACAGGCACAGGCACATGCACAAACACATGCGCGTGCACAAGCCCCTGCGCCGGCGGCGGCGTGCACGGCCACGCCTGCGCCCGCCCCCGAGCCGGCGGCCACGCCGGTGGCGCCACGGGCGGCGCTGCCCGTCTACCTCACCCGCCACTTCCTGCCCGAGCCGCTGCGCGCCTCGTGGCTGGCCGAGCTGGCCGGGCACCGCCTCGTCACGCTGCTCGGGCCCGGCGGTTCGGGCAAGACGCGCCTGGCCGTGGAACTGGCCCAGGCCCTGCCCGGCGTCGACCGCGTGGCCTTCGTCTCGCTCGTGGCCTGCGAGACGCGGGCGCAGGCGCTCGATGCCATGGCCGAGGCGCTCGGCGCGGCCGGGCAGGGCGGGCGCGGGGGCACGGGCGCGCGGGACCGCGCCGCTGACAGCCTCGATGCGCTCGTGCTCGGGTTGCAGGGGCATGCGCTGCTGCTCGTGCTGGACAACTTCGAGCACCTCGTCGAACACGCGGCCGACATCGTGGCCCGCCTGGCCGGGGCGCTGCCGCGGCTGCGCCTGCTCGTCACCTCGCGGCGCTCGCTCGGCATCGACGGCGAGCGCGCCCTCACCGTGCCCGCCCTCGCGCTGCCCGCGCGCGGCCGTGCGCTCTCGCTGGCCGAGGCGCTGGCCAACCCGGCCGTGGCGTTGTTCATCGACCGGGCACGGCAGGTGCGGGCCGACTTCCACCTCGGCGAGCAGAACAAGGCCGCCGTGCTCGAGCTCGTGCACGCGCTCGAAGGCCTGCCGCTGGCCATCGAGCTGGCCGCCTCGCGCGTGCGCAGCCTGGCGCCGGCGCGCATCCTCGAGCTGCTGACCGCCGGCGAGGCGCCGCGCCTGGAGCTGCTCGCGCGCAGCGGCCCGCGCGGTGCCCTCGATGCGCGGCACGCCTCGATGGAGCGCGTCATCCGCTGGAGCTGGCAGCAGCTGAGCGACGAGGAGAAGAGCCTGCTGCATGCGCTGGCTTTCTTCGGTGGCGGCAACACGGTGGCGGCGGCGGCGGCGGTGCGCGGCATCACGCCGCTGGCCGCGGCGTTGCGACTCGACGCGCTGGTGGCCTGCTCGATGCTGCGCGCCGCCGAAGGGCCGGGCGGCGAGATGCGCTTGCACATGTACGAGCCGATCCGCGAGTTCGCGCTCGTCGACCTGCGCCAGGCCGGCGCCGGCGGCGCCGAGGCCGGCTTGCGTGCCGCGCACCGCGCCTGGATGCTGGAGTGGGCCGAGGCCCTGCCGAGCACGCCCTCGCTGCCGGCGCTGCGCGCCGAGCTGGCCAACCTGTCCATCGCGCTGCACAGCGCGCTCACCGACGGCGACGCGGCAGGCGCAGTGCGCACGGTGCTGGCGCTGGGCCGCGCGCACGACGACCTCGTGCTCGGCCCCGACTCGCTGGTCTACCTCGAACAGGCGGTGTCGCGCTGCGACGACGTCGAGCTGCGCAGCCGCGGCCACACGCTGCTGGCGCAGCTGCTGTTTGCCGCCGCGCGCGGCGACGAGGCGCGCCGCCACGCCGAGCTGGGTGTGGAGCAGGTGCCCGACGAGCCCGGCCTGCGTGCCCGCGCGCTGCACGTGAAGGCGCGCCTGCACTGGCTGCTCGAGGGCCATGCGCCGTGGCTCGAGCCGCTCGTCGACGAAGCCGAGGCGCTGGCGCGCGCCGCGTTGGAGACGCAGGTGCTGGCCCGCCTCACCGTGCTGCGCGCCGCCATTGCCTACGCGCACCGGCGCGACCTCGTCGCGGGCGAGGCGCTGTATCGCCAGGCGCTGGCGATGTGGGAGCGCCTGGGCAACCGGCACGCCATCAACGCCGGGCGCTACTTCGTGGCCCTCGTCGTGCACGAGGCGGGCCGCCACGCGGAGGCGATCGAACGCGCCGACGAGGTCATCGCCAGCGCCCGCCAGCTCGACGACACGCGCCGCGTCAGCCAGGCGCTGCAGGTGCGCGGCAAGGCGCTGTGCGCGCTGCGCCGCTGGGGCGAGGCGGCGGCGACGCTGAACGAGTCGATCTGCCTGGCCTGGGACGCGATGGCGCCGGTGGAGCTGACGCGTGCGCTGCGCGACCTGCCGCGCGTGCTGGCGCACCTGCGCCGCGCCGAGGCGGCCGTGCGCCTGCAGGCCTACGC
>JALHOU010000319.1 GCA_022842825.1 Rubrivivax sp. | reverse complement strand
CTCGTGGCCAAGCGCAATTGATGCCGCGGCGCAGCCGGGCGTGGCCGCATCGATCAGAAGTCGGTCTGGGTGGGTTGCGCTCCAACGAACGGTGGCGGGATCGGGCCGACGGGGTGCCCTGCTCCGCGAATGTCCTCGTCCGGCGGCCCAGCTTCGCTGGTCCCCCGGATGCCCCCTTGATTTCGCTGCGCAGGGCACCCCATCGTCCCGATCCGGACCCACTGTGGCACGTCCACCGAAGACAAACCCTGGTGCCCGCCAAGGACGCCGGGTGGTCGGCTCAGCGAGGTAAAGGGGGCATTCGGGGGTCCTGCGAAGCTTGCGAGCAGGGCCGCCGAAAGAGGACACGAGCAGAGCCGACCACCCGACGTCCTTGGCGCGCCGCGACTGTCGGCGCGCGATCACGAGCGCAGCCCAAGGCACGCGAATTCGCCTGTCTTGTGTCGTTGAACGCAAACGCCTATGAGCGACGCGCGGCAGGCGCACCCGCCACGCGCCGGCGCTCAGCCGCGTGCTGCCAGCAGGTGCCGCGCCAACTCCACGAACCCGGCCCCGGCCTTCGAGGGCGTCACCCAGGCCGGCAGCGCCAACATGCGCGCGCGTGCCGCCAGCACGTTGGCCACGCCGACAGCGTGCGGGAAGAAGGCGAACATCGGCTCGTCGTTCGGCGAGTCGCCGGCAAACACGATGCGCTCGCGCTCGGCCGCGTCGTCGATATCGAGGCCGTAGCGCTCGGCCAGCAGCCGCCGCGTCATCGCCAGCTTGTCCCACTCGCCGAACCAGCCGTTGACGTGGATGCTGCTCACCTTGGCCGTCATGCCGGCCTCGCGCATGAGCGCCACGATGCGGTCGACGGCCGCGGGCGGCAGCGGCGGCACGTCCTCGCAGAAGTCGATGGCGAGGTCGTAGAGGCGGCAGAACTGGTCGGAGGCGACGGCGCAGCCCGGCACCTCGGCCAGCACGCGTTCGCGCACAGCCGCGAGCTTCGCGCTGCTCGCGGTGCGGCCGGCCTCGTCGAGCCAGTGGCGGGCGCACAACTTGCCGGTTGCGCGGCTGGCCTCGCGGCCGGCTTCGCGGCCCGTTCCGTCGTGCGATTCGCGGCCGCCGCCGTGCTCGTGCCACATGTAGAAGGCACCGTTCTCGCCCACCACGGCATCCACCGGCCAGAAGCGCGCCACGTGGTCGCACCAGCCGGCCGGGCGGCCGGTGACGGGCACGACGCGCAGGCCCGCCTCGTGCAGCTGCTCCAGCGCGGTGTACGCCGCGGCGGTGAGGCGACCCTCGCTGCTGAGGGTGTCGTCGATGTCGGTGAGCACGGTGTGCACGGCGCGCGCCGCTTCGCGCGGCATGGCGGCCAGCGGGCGCAGGGTCGCCGGGCTTGCGGAACCCGTGGCGCCCGTGGCGCCGGTGTCGTCGGATGGGTTCATGGCCGTCGCTGCGCTCGCGTGGCGTGGCATGCGCGGGGGGCGCTCACTGCAGCGCAACGCCGTCGTAGCCGGGCTGGCCAGGCAGCAGGATCGCCAAGCCCTTGCCGTCCTCGCCCATCTGCAGCCGCGGGTGCAGCGGCGGCAGGTGGCGCCGGCGCGCGGCGTGCGCGCAAATCTCCGCCACGCCTTGTGTCGCGAAGGGCGCGAGCGACTCCACCGTGCGCACGGTGGCGAACTCCATCTGGAACTCGCCGCGCGCCTGCGCCGCCAGCGCCGCGGGCGGGTGCACCCAGGCGAGCGTGGTGGTTTCGCCGGCGTCGACGCTCGGCTCCTGCGCCGGCGGCGCCGCCGCCACGAAGAACAAGGTATCGAAGCGCTTGGGCAGCCCGAGCGGCGTCACCCAGTGGCTCCACGGCTGCAGCGCCGAGGTGCACAGCGGCCAACCGGCCTCGCGCGCCAGCGCGGCGAACGATGCGCCACCATGCAACCGCGCGCGCAACGCCCGCAGCGCCTCGCCCGCAGGCGCCTCGACACCGGCTCCGTGCAGCCACAGGCCGCACTCCTCGAAGCACTCGCGCAACGCCGCCACGGCAAACGCGGGCGCCGCGGCACCGGTTTCCGTGACGGCGCCGATGCGCTCGGCCAGCGCCGCCGCCGGCTCGTCGCACAACGCCGACGCGTCGGCTGCGCTGTCGGCTGCATCAACCGCGCCACCGGGGAAGACATGGGCGCCGGGCATGAAGCTCGCGTCCGGCGAGCGACGCACCATCAGCACCTCCAGGCCGGCTTCGCCGTCGCGCACGACGAGCGTGGTGGCCGCCGGGCGCGGCACGACGGCGCGCGCCTCGGCGGGGTCGGTGAGGAGCTTCATGGCAACGCGATTCTGGCAGCGCCCGGCCGGCGCGGTCGGCATCGCGGCTGCCCCGCGACGCTGGGTCACGGTAAGGTTCGGCCCACACAATCCTGCCTGATCGCAGAGTTCCCCAGCCGAATGAACGAAGATCCCTCGCCACGCGACAACCCCGCAGCGGAGTCGCGTCGGCACATCGCCATCCTCTTTACCGACCTGTCGGACTCCACCCACCTGTCCGGCGCCATGGAAGCAGAGACCTACGCGGCCATGCTGGATGAGGTGCGCCGGGCATTCCGCACCGCGGTCGAGGCGCGTGGCGGCAGGGTCAACCAGTTCCAAGGCGACGGCCTGCAGGCCCTGTTCGGCCACCCGTCGCCGAGCGAACACGATGGGCGCCGGGCGGTCGAATCCGCGCTGGAGGTGCACGAACGTGTGCGCGCCCTGCGCGCACGCTACGCCGCCGAAGGCGCTGCGGGCCTCAGCGTCCACTCGGGCATTCATGCCGGCCAGGCGCTGGCACGCCGTGGCGACGATGTAGCCGGCCTCGTCGAACTGTTCGGCCCCGCCCCCGGCATCGCCAAGCATCTCAGCGACGTGGCCGAGGCGGACGAGATCCTGGCCAGCGACGAGACGCTTGGGCCGTCCAGCCACCACTTCGACACCAGCCCCCCGCGGCGGGTGGTGCTCAAGGGTCGCGGCGAACCCCTGGTGGTGCGGCGCATCCTGGCGCGGCGCGCGCCGGAAATGCGCGTCGGGGCCCAGACCCAGCGCGGGCTGGCTTCCCTCGTCGGTCGCGAGAAGGAGTTGGCGCGGCTCGATGCGTTGCTCGACGCGGCGCTGCTCGGCAAGACCCGTCTCGCTTTCGTGGCAGCGCCGGCCGGAGGGGGAAAGACCCGTCTGGTCGAGGAGTTCCTGCGCCGCGCCGCCCGCCGCGGCTGTGCCGTGCTGCGCGGGCATTGCGACGCCGAACTGAGCGCCGAGCCGCTGCAGCCCTTCCTGCAGGTGCTGCGCGCGCAGCTCCAGATCGCGCCCGATGCGCCGCTGGCGGCGGCGGCGCATGCGATCGAGAGCCGCCTGGTCACGCTCGACGCTGCCCTCGCCGACAGCCGGCCCGACCTGCTGCAGGCCCTGTCGGCCGTGCCCCCGGACGCCGAAGCGCCGCGGCGAGAGGCCGAGCAGACCATGCGCGCCTTGCAGCACGCGCTGGCCGCCGTGGCAAGCCCGGGCCCGCTCGTGCTGTTCATCGACGACTGGCAATGGGCAGACGATGCCACGCGCGAACTGCTTCATCGACTGCGCGATGGCAAGTCGCTGTCGCTGCTGCTCCTGATCGCCACGCGTCCTCCGGGACAGGGCGACCTGAACCCGGCGGCCGACGATGTCATCGACCTCGCCCCTTTCGGCGAGCGCGAAGCGCTGGTCGCGGTCGGCGAGTTGCTTCCGGCAGCCGACCCGTTCATCGCCGCGCAGATCGTGCGGCAGGCGGGCGGCAACCCGCTGTTCATCGAGGAGCTGTGCCACTTCGCCGCCAGCGCCGGGGCGCCAGTCACGCTGCTGCCGGCCCAGGGCGGCCCGGCCTGGCTGGAGTCCCTGATCGCATCGCGCCTCTCGCGGCTTCCCGAAGGCCAGCGGCGCGTGGTCGACGCTGCGGCAGTGATCGGCAACTTGGTTCCGGCCTGGCTGCTCGAGCGCCTCACCGGCTGCACGGCAGACCATCCGGACGTGAGCGCGCTGGCGGCCCAGGATCTGCTTTTCCCGGCCGAGGAGGCGGGTGTGCTGCGGTTCAAGCACGGCATCACGCGCGACGTGGCCTATGGCGCCATCGGCCTGCAATCGCGGCGTGCGGCGCACCGCCGTGTCGCCGGCCTGTTGGCCGCGGCCGGCGACGCCGCGGCCGAGGCGCAGGCCTGCGAGGCGCTGGCCTACCACTTCAGCGGCGCCGGCGAACATGAACGCGCGGCCCACTTCGCGACGATGGCCGGCGACAAGGCGATGGCCACCTCCTCCATCGACCGCGCCCGCACGCAGTACCGGGCGGCGCTGGACCGGATGGACCGGCTGCCACCCACACCCGAGGGCTACCAGGCCTGGCGCTCCGTCGTGAGCCGGCTCGGGTTGGCCAGCGTGTTCGACCCGGCGCGGGCCGACCTGCGGATCTTCGAACGCGCCGTCGCTCTTGCGCGCGAGCACGCCGACACCGCCGGTGTCTCCTTCGCGAGCTATTGGCTGGCCTACATCAGCTATGCGCTCGGCGAAAGCCGCGTCGCGGTGGAGCGCGGCGCGGCGGCTCTGGCGGCGGCCGACCTGGCCGGCGACGCGCGCCTGAAGATCCAGGTGCGCGCCCTGCAGGGCCAGGCCCTCGGTGCCGCCGGCCGTGCCGCGCAGGCCCAGTCATTGCTGGACGAAGCGCTGACACTGATGATCTCCCGGCAACGCCGGGGGACGCGGCCGACGCCGGGCCTTTCGTACACGTGGGCCTGCCTGGCCAGCGTGCTGGGCGACCGCGGGCAATACGAACAGGCGCGGGCGACGTTCACGCAGGCGATGGAGGCGCTGCCCGGACCCGGACACGAGGTCGAAGGCTCGGTGCTGTGCCTGCGCAGCAACGTGGCCCTGTGGCAGGGCCGCTGGGACGACGCGGCCGAGGATGCGCGCGCCGCGCAGCGCATTGCCGAGCGGGTGCGCAGCCTGTACCTGCTCGCCATGAGCCGCGCGCTGTGCGCCTGGGCTGACTGGCAGCGCCAAGGCGACCCACAGGCGCTGCGCGCACTGGCCGAGGCCACGTCGTGGCTGATCGCCCGCGACAAGCGCCTGTTCGTCTCGCTGAACCACGGCCGTCTCGCCGAGGCCCTGGCCGCCATCGGGCAGACGGCCGAGGCACGCCGCCATGCCGCCGCCGCGCTGCGGCGCTGGCGGCGCGGCGACCCCTTCGGCGCCGGCATGGCGCTGCGCGCACT
>JALHOU010000318.1 GCA_022842825.1 Rubrivivax sp. | reverse complement strand
CGCCGAGGCGCTGCTGGACCTGCCGCCGGCCGCGCCGGCGGCCGACCCGGCCAGCTTTGCGCCGCCGCGGCTGGGCGAGGACGCGCCCGCGAAGTTCCTCGACGGCGTCGCCCGCATCCACGACTACCTGCGTGCCGGCGACGTGTTCCAGGTCAACCTTTCGCGCGCGTGGCGGGCCGAATTCGAGGCCGCGCCGGACCCGGCGGACGTCTACGCGCGCCTGCGCCAGGCGAACCCGGCGCCGTTCGCCGGCCTGCTGCGCCTGGGCGACGCGGCACTGTTGAGCTCCTCGCCCGAGCGGCTGGTGTCGGTGCGCGGCCGCCGCGCCGAAACCCGCCCGATCGCCGGCACCCGCCCGCGCTTCCCCGGCGACGACGAGGCCGCGCGCATCCGCGACCTGGTCGGCAACCCGAAGGAGCGCGCCGAGCACGTGATGCTGATCGACCTCGAGCGCAATGACCTCGGTCGCGTCTGCCGCCCCGGCACGGTGCGCGTGGACGAACTGATGACGGTGGAGAGCTACGCCCACGTCCACCACATCGTCTCCAACGTGGGCGGCGAACTGCGCGAGGGCGTCACGCCGGGCGAAGTGATCCGCGCGGTGTTCCCCGGCGGCACCATCACCGGCGCGCCGAAGGTCCGCTGCATGGAGATCATCGCCGAGCTCGAGGGCGAAGGCCGCGGGCCTTACACCGGGGCGCTGGGCTACCTCGGGCGCGACGGCGACCTCGACCTGAACATCCTCATCCGAAGCGCCTGGCTCCGGGGCCGCGAGCTGCAGTTCCGCACCGGCGCCGGCATCGTGGTCGATTCCGACGCGGCCCGCGAACTCGACGAAACCCGCGCCAAGGCCCGCGGTCTGCTGCGCGCGCTGGGGGCGGAAGGATGAGCAGCGACGGTGTCGCCATCTATCGCGGCCGCGAACGCGTCGCCACCGTCGATGCCGCCGACCGGGGCCTCGCCTATGGCGATGGCGTCTTCGAAACGATCCGCGTGCACGCTGGCGCGCCGGTTTGGTGGGACGCGCACGTGGCGCGCCTGGCCGGGGGCGCGGCGCGCCTGGGATTCGCACCGTCGGAGCCGGCCTGGCTGCGCGCGCAGGTCGATGCCCTGCTGGCCGGGCACGGTGCGCCGACCGTGCTCAAGCTGGTGCTCACGCGCGGCGCCGGTGGCCGCGGCTATCGCGCGGCCGACGGCCTCGCGCCCACGCTGGTGCTCTCCCGCCATCCGCTGCCGCCGCCCGTGCCGGGGCCGCTGGTCCTGCGCTGGTGCCAGCTGCGCATGGCGCTGCAGCCGGCACTGGCGGGGCTCAAGCACCTCAATCGCCTCGAGCAGGTGCTGGCGCGTGCGGAATGGCGCGACGAGGCGATCCACGAGGGCCTGCTGCTGGACGCCGCGGGGCGCGTCGCGTGCGCCACCGCCGCCAATGTGTTCGCGCGCATCGAAGGCCGCTGGCTGACGCCGAAGGTGGACGACTGCGGCGTCGCCGGCGTCGCCCGGGCCTGGGTGCTGGCGAACGTGCCGGACGCCGCCGAGGCGACGCTGTGGCCCGCCGACGTGGAACGGGCCGAAGCGCTTTTCCTGTGCAATGCCGTGCGCGGTATCCTGCCGGTCGGCCGCCTCGGGGACCACGCCTGGGCGCCGCACCCGGCGCTGGCTGCCCTGCAGCGCCAACTTGGCCGGGCTGAGCCGGCATTCGAAGGGAGTTAGGTCTTGGCGAAGAAGCAGTCCTCGCATCGCGCGCTCAAGGCGATGTTCGCCCTGTTGCTGCTGGCTGGCGTCGCCGTCGGCGGCTGGCTCTGGCAGCAATACAAGGGCTTCGCCGACACCCCGATCGCGCTGGCCGGCACCGAGCGGATCCTGGTGGTCGAGCGCGGCGACGGCTTCCAGGACATCCTGGGCAAGCTGCGCGAACTCGGCGTCGCCGAGGGCCACGACCTGGAATGGAAGGCGCTGGCGCACGAGATGCAGGTGATCGCGCGGCTGCAGGTTGGCGACTACAGCATCCGCCACGGCATCACCCCGCGTGAGCTGCTCACCAAGCTCGAAAGCGGCAAGGTGATCCAGCACCGCTTCACCGTGGTCGAGGGCTGGAGCTTCCGCGAGCTGCGCGCGGCGTTGGCCAAGGACGAAATCCTGGCGCAGTCGCTGCCGGGGATGGACGACGACGCGGTGATGGCCGCGATCGACCGGCCGGGCCAGCATCCCGAGGGGCGCTTCCTGCCCGAGACCTACCACTACACCCGCGGCGCCAGCGACCTGGACCTGCTGCGGCGCGCCGCGCTGGCCATGGACAAGGCGGTGGCCGATGCCTGGGAGGCGCGCGCCGCCGGCATCCCGATCGAGACGCCGGAGCAGCTGCTGGTCCTGGCTTCGATCATCGAGAAGGAAACCGGCAAGGCGTCCGAGCGCCCCGAGATCGCCGGCGTCTTCAGCCGCCGTCTCAAGCTGGGCATGCGCCTGCAGACCGACCCGACCGTGATCTACGGCATGGGCAGCCGCTACGCCGGCAACATCCGCCGCAGCGACCTCACCACCGACACGCCCTACAACACCTACACCCGCGGCGGCCTGCCGCCGACCCCGATCGCCATGCCCGGCCGCGACGCACTGCTGGCGGCGGCGAACCCGGCCGACGGCGACACGCTCTACTTCGTGGCCCGCGGCGATGGCAGCCACGTGTTTTCGGCCACCCTGGCCGAGCACAACCGTGCCGTCGCCTGCTACCAGCTCAAGCGCTGCCGATGAGCGCACCCGGCCTGTTCATCAGCATCGAAGGCGGCGAAGGCGCGGGCAAGTCCACCGTCATCGCCGCGCTGCAGGAATCGCTGGCCGCGAGCGGCCGCGAGGTGGTGCTGACCCGCGAGCCCGGCGGCACGCCCGAGGGCGAGGCGATCCGCGCGCTGCTGCTCGATCCGGCCAACCAGCTCGCGCCGGAAACCGAACTCCTGCTGATGTTCGCCTCGCGCGCGCAGCTGGTTCGTCGGGTGATCCGCCCGGCGCTGGCGCGCGGCGCCGTGGTCGTGGCCGACCGCTTCACCGACGCCAGCTTCGCCTACCAGGGCGGCGGCCGCGGCCTGGACATGGGCCGCATCGCCGAGCTCGAGCGCTGGGCCGCGGGCATCAAGCCCGACCTCACCCTGCTGCTGGATGTCGGCGTGGCCCAGGGCCTGGCGCGGGCCCGCGCCCGCGGCGGCGAGCCGGACCGGATCGAGCGCGAGCGCGAGGATTTCTTCGAGCGCGTGCGCGCTGTTTACCTCGCGCGCGCGGCGGCCGAGCCGGCGCGGTTCCGCGTGGTCGATGCCAGCCAGCCGGTGCAGGCCGTCCGTGGCGCGGTGCAGTCCGCGCTGGCCGGGTGGCTGGGATCGCGCACGTGACGGGGCTGGCGCCCTGGCAGCAGCGCGTGCTGGACGGCGCGCTGGCCTCGCTGGCGGAAGGCCGGCTGGGCCACGCGCTGCTGTTCGCCGGCGCCGCGCACATGGGCAAGCTGGCGGTGGCGGAACGCCTGGCGGCGCGCCTGCTGTGCAGCAGCCCGGGACCGGACGGCCTGGCCTGCGGGGCCTGCCGCGGCTGCCAGCTGATGGCGGCCGGCACGCATCCCGACTTCAAGCTCGTCAGCTTCATCCCCAACGACAAGGGCGACAAGCTGCGCAGCGAGATCATCGTCGACCAGATGCGCGAGCTGGGCCAGTGGTTCGCGCTGACGCCGCAGATGGGCGGCGCGCAGGTCGCGCTGATCAGCCCGGCGCACGCGATGAACCTCAGCGCTTCCAACGCCCTGCTCAAGACGCTGGAAGAGCCCTCGCGCGCGCGCTACCTGCTGCTGGTCAGCGACCACCCGGGGCGCCTGCCGGCCACCATCCGCAGCCGCTGCCAACGGCTGGCGTTCCGCCCGCCCGCCCGGGCCGAGGGCGAAGCCTGGCTGCGCTCGCAGGGCCATGCCGGCACCTCGCTCACCGCGGCGCTGGATGCGGCCCGCGGCCACCCCGGCGTGGCGGCGGCCTGGCTGGCCGAGGGCAGCCTGCCGCTGCGGGCCGAGGTCCAGTCCGAACTCAATGCACTGGCGGCGGGGCGACAGACGCCGGTGGCCCTGGCCCAACGCTGGCTGGCGGATGGCCAGGGCGAGCTGCGCCTGCGTTTCGCCGCCGAACTGGCGCTGGAAGGCATGGCCCGCCACCTGGGCGCCGGCAGCCCGGCCGGCTTGACCGTGCCGCCCGAAATCCAGAAGCTGGCCGCCTGGTTCGACGGCATCAACCGCGCCCGCGAGCAGCTGTCGGTGCCCGCGCTGCGGCACGACCTGGCGCTGGCCGGTCTGCTGCTGGAATGGCGTAGCATGTTCAGGGACACGGCAATGCAGGGAGCACGGCGATGATGGGTGGCGCAGGCGCAAGGCAGGGCATCCTGTCCCTGGCGATCAAGGACAAGGCGGCGCTGTACAACGCCTACATGCCCTTCGTGAAGGGCGGCGGCATCTTCGTGCCCACCACCAAGCGCTATGCCCTGGGCGACGAGGTCTTCATCCTGCTGTCGCTGATGGAAGAGAAGGACCGCCTGCCGGTCGCCGGCAAGGTGGTGTGGATCACCCCCGCCGGCGCGCAGGGCAACCGCGGCGCCGGCATCGGCGTGCAGTTCGCCGAAACCGCCGAGGCCGATGCGGTGAAGGGCAAGATCGAGACCTTCCTCGCCGGCACGCTGGAAGCCGACAAGCCCACGCACACGATGTAGGCGCGGCCGCGCCGCGGCTTTCAGCCGATCCGGCCGTCGAGCCACAGCCCCAGCAGCATCCCGCCCAGCCCCAGCACGATGCCGGTGGCCGCGCCGACCCGCGACCACCGCTGGCCGCGCCGCTGGCGGCGCCCGGCGTCGGGATCGACCTGGCGCTCATGCGCCATCCGGCGCGCCACGATGCGCGGGAACCACCAGCCGCTGGTGAACACGATGCCGACCACGAAGGCGAAGGTGACCGCGACCGGCGCGATCCAGCCCGGCGTGCGCGACGCCCAGACGATGCCCACGGCGAACGCTACCGTCAGCGCACTGGTGCTGAGCGCATAGGCCAGCACGCCGCGCCGCTCGCGCGAGTCGAACGGCGCGCGCAGCAGCCTGCGTACGCCGAACCAGACGCCCCACAGGCCGGCGGCCACGCCGATGAACACGCCGCCGAGCGAGCCCAGCCCCAGCTTGGCCAGGCCGTGGCCGCCGCCCAGCGCACCGGCCCCCAGCGCGGTGGCCGCCGCGGCCGGC
>JALHOU010000317.1 GCA_022842825.1 Rubrivivax sp. | reverse complement strand
GACCTCGCGCCGCGCACCGAGGGCCTCGTGCCGGGGCAGTTTGCGCGCCTGTGGCTGCCCGCCGCCGCCGGCGTCGAGGGTGACGCCGCTGCGCGCAGCGCCTCGCCCTGGGTGCCGGCCTCCGCCGTCGTGCGCCGCGCCGAGATGACGGGCCTTTACGTGCTCGATGCCCGGGGCCAACCGCTGCTGCGCCAGGTGCGCCTGGGGCGCAGCGACGGCGAGCGGATCGAGGTGCTCGCCGGCCTCGGCGTCGGTGAACGGGTCGCCGCCGAACCGCAGGCCGCGGCGCGTGTCGTTGCCGCCGCTCGCTGAGGGGGCGCCCATGTCGCACACCGAAGCTACGCGCCTGGGCCTCTCCGGCCGCATCGCCGCCGCCTTCCAGTCGGCACAGATCACGCCGCTGCTCGCGCTGGTGTCGCTGCTGCTGGGCATCTTCGCCGTGTTCGTCACGCCGCGCGAGGAAGAGCCGCAGATCAACGTGACCATGGCCAACGTGCTGATCCCCTTCCCGGGTGCCTCGGTGAGCGACGTGGAGCAGATGGTCACCACGCCGGCCGAGCAGGTGCTGTCGCAGATCGCCGGAATCGAGCACGTGATGTCGGTCTCGCGCCCGGGGCTGGCGGTTGTCACGGTGCAGTTCAAGGTCGGCGTGCCGCGCATCGAGGCCCTCGTGCGCCTGCACGACACCGTGCGCGCCAACGCCGACTGGCTGCCCGCCGGCCTCGGCGTCGGTGAGCCCATCATCAAGCCCAAGGGCATCGACGACGTGCCGATCGTCAGCTTCACGCTGTGGCGCCAGGACGAGCTGGCCAGCGCCTTCGATCTCGAGCGCGTGGCGCACAGCGTCGAGGCCGACCTCAAGCGCGTGCCCGGGACGCGCGAGGTGCGCACGATCGGCGGGCCGGGCCGCGGCGTGCGGGTCGAGATCGACCCGCAGCGCCTGGCCGGCGCCGGCGTGACCGTGGCCGACCTGCGACAGGCGCTGCTCACGGCCAACGCCGGCGCACCGCTGGGCGAGCTGCTCGGCAACAACCGCGCCGTGACGCTGGAGTCGGGGCCTTTCCTGCGCGACGCCAACGACCTCGCGCAGCTCGTCGTCGGCGTGACAGGCGGCAAGCCCGTTTTCCTGGCCGACGTGGCGGTGGTCCGCGACGGTCCGCTGACACCCTCGCAGTACGTCTGGCACGGCGTCTCCGGCGACGCGGCCGGCGCGGCCGCTCCCGGCGACTACCCGGCCGTGACCATCGCGGTCACCAAGAAGCCGGGCGAGAACGCGATCGACGTCGCCAACGGGCTCGTGCGGCGCATCGACGAGTTGCGCAACACGGTCATCCCGCACGACGTGCAGGTGAGCACCACGCGCAACTACGGCGCCACCGCCAACGACAAGGCGACGCAGCTGATGCAGAAGCTGCTGTTCGCCACCCTCTCCGTCATCGCACTCGTCTTTGTCGCGCTCGGCCGGCGTGAAGCGGCCATCGTCGGCACGGCCGTCATCCTGACACTCACGGTGACGCTGTTCGCCTCCTGGGCCTGGGGCTTCACGCTCAACCGCGTCTCGCTCTTCGCGCTCATCTTCTCGATCGGCATCCTCGTCGACGACGCCATCGTCGTGGTGGAGAACATCCATCGCCACCAACACCACCATCCCGGCATGCCGCTGGCGCAGCTGATCCCGGCCGCGGTGGACGAGGTTGGCGGGCCGACCATCCTGGCCACGCTCACCGTGATCGCGGCGCTGCTGCCGATGGCCTTCGTCAGCGGCCTGATGGGGCCGTACATGGCGCCCATCCCCATCAACGCCAGCATGGGCATGGTCCTGTCGCTGGCCATCGCGTTTGTCGTCACGCCGTGGCTGGCGCGGTTGTGGATGAAGGCCGTGCCGGCGCCCGCCTCGGAGGAGCCCGCGGGGCGCGCGCACCAGGACGCGGCGGCCGTGCACGAAGCCGGCCAGGGCCTGGCAGGCAAGCTCGGCCCCATCTTCCACCGACTCTTCCGGCCGCTGCTCGACGCGACGCGCGGCGCACGCAACCGCCGCCTGCTCGCCGCCGGCGTCGGTGCGCTCATCCTCGTTTCGCTGGCGTTGCCGGTGGCGGGCCTCGTGCGGCTGAAGATGCTGCCCTTCGACAACAAGTCGGAGTTCCAGGTTGTCGTCGACATGCCGGCCGGCACGCCGGTGGAACACACTGCGGCGGTGCTGCGCGAGCTCGGCGCCTGGTTGCGCACACAGCCCACGGTGACCGACTACCAGGCCTACGCCGGCACGGCGAGCCCCATCAACTTCAACGGCCTCGTGCGGCAGTACGACTTCCGCGCCGGCGGCGAGGTCGGCGACCTGCAGGTCAACCTCGTCGACAGGGCGCACCGCAGCGAGCAGAGCCACGCCATCGCCATGCGCATGCGGCCCGAACTGCAGAAGATCGGCGCGCGCCACGGCGCCAACGTCAAGGTGGTCGAGGTGCCGCCGGGGCCGCCGGTGCTGTCGCCCATCGTCGCCGAGGTGTACGGGCCTGAAGCCGAAGGCCGTCGCCAGGTGGCCAAGGCCGTGCGCGCCGTGTTCGAGAAGACCGAAGGCGTCGTCGATGTGGACGACTCCAGCATCGCCGCGGCGCCGCGCACGCTGCTCGTGGTGGACCGGCGCAAGGCGGGCATGCTGGGCGTGCCGCAGCAGGCCATCGTGGCCACATTGCGGGCGGGCCTGGCGGGCGAGCCGACCGCGTACCTGCACGATGCCAGCAAGTACCCGGCGGCGGCCGTGCTGCAGCTGCCACCGGACCGGCACGGCGACCTCGACGCGCTGCTCGCGCTCACCGCGCGTTCGGCGGCCGGCAAGCTCGTGCCGATCCGCGAACTGGTGACGCCCACCGATACCCAGCGCGAGCAGCCCATCTTCCACAAGGACCTGCTGCCGGTGAACTACGTCGTCGGCGACATGGCCGGCGCCAACGACAGCCCGCTGTACGGCATGTTCGCCATGCGCGGCGAGCTGGCCAGGCTGAAGACGCCCGACGGCGGCACGCTCGGCGAGACCTTCATCCGCCAGCCCGCCGACCCCTACCGTGGCTACTCGATCAAGTGGGACGGCGAATGGCAGATCACCTACGAGACCTTCCGCGACATGGGCGCCGCCTATGCCGTGGGCCTGGTTCTGATCTATCTGCTCGTGGTGGCGCAGTTCGGCTCGTACCTGACGCCGCTCATCATCATGGCGCCGATCCCGCTGACGATCATCGGCGTGATGCCCGGGCACGCGCTGCTGGGTGCCCAGTTCACCGCCACCAGCATGATCGGCATGATCGCGCTGGCCGGCATCATCGTGCGCAACTCGATCCTGCTCGTCGACTTCATCAACCTGCAGGTGCGCGAGGGCGTGCCCTTCGAGCGCGCCATCGTGCACTCGGCGGTCACGCGCGCGCAGCCCATCGTGCTTACCGGGCTGGCGGCGATGGGCGGCGCCTTCTTCATCCTTGGCGACCCCATCTTCAACGGGCTGGCCATCTCGCTCATCTTCGGCATCCTCGTCTCGACGCTGCTGACGCTGGTGGTCATCCCGATCCTCTACTACGTCGCATGGCGGCACCGCTTGCAGGTGCTCGTGCCGCCCTCATCTGACGCTTCGTCCGACTCTTCCCCCGTTTCGACCCCATCACCTCAAGTCCAAGGAGCCTGACCATGACCTCGTGGCGCGTCGTCCGCATCGTTGCCGGTGCCTTCATCCTCTTGTCGCTGGCGCTCGGCATCCCCGGCAGCCCGCTCTTCGTGAGCCCGTGGTGGCTCGCCTTCACCGCCTTTGTCGGGCTGAACCTGCTGCAAAGCGGCTTCACGAAGTGGTGCCTGATGGAGCAGATCCTGCGCAAGGCCGGCGTCACGCCCGGTGCCTGAGGCCGCTCTTCGGGAGAAACGCATGACGACGGCCATGAAGCACCTCGCCTGCCCGCAGTGCGGCGCCATCAACCGCCTGCCGGAGGAGCGCCTCGACCACCACCCGGTGTGCGGCCGTTGCGGCGCCGAGTTGATGGAGGCGCGGCCCGTGGCGCTCACCGATGCCGTGTTCGAGAAGTTCGTCGCCGGCACCGAACTGCCGGTGCTGGTGGACTTCTGGGCCGAGTGGTGTGGCCCCTGCCGGATGATGGCGCCGCAGTTCGAGCAGGCGGCTCGCCAACTCCCGCGCGTGCGGCTGGCGAAGGTGGAGACCGACGCCAACCCGCAGGCGAGTGTGCGCAACCGCATTCGCAGCATTCCGACCCTGGTGCTCTACCAGGGTGGGCAGGAAATCGCCCGCAAGTCGGGTGCGATGAGCGCCGGCGATATCGTGTCTTGGGTGCAGGCGCAACTGGCGCAGGCGCACGCGGATTGAGCAGCGCAAGGCTGCGCGAGTTTGCTGCAGCGTCGCCGCCGGGGCGCTGGCTGCGGGCACCGCGGGTTCGATTTGGCGCAACCGGCCCGCGGCCCCACCGTGCCTGCCGAGTCCGACCCATCGTTGCGCAGCGTCAAATGCATCGCGACGGACCTGCGGTGTCATGCGGCCTTGCCGCGCCAGCGGCGTTGTGCCCGAGCCACCCGGAGACTGCCATGACCTACCGACGCGTTCTCGTGCCCCTGGACGACTCACCCACCGCGCAGCGCGGCTTGGCCGAGGCGCTCGCGCTGGCGCGCGACCTGCGCTGCACGCTCGTGCTGCTGCACGTGGTCGAGCTGGTGCCGGTGATGCCCGAAGTCGCCACCGCCGAAGCCTGGGAGGCGATCCGCGAAGGCATGCAGGCCAACGGCCGGCGCGTGCTCGACGACGCAGCGCGGCAGGTGCGCGGCGCCGGTGCCGTGTGCGAAACGGTGCTCAACGACATCGATGCGCGCCGGCCCGCCGACGTCATCGTCGAGCAGGCGCTGGCGCAGCGCTGCGACCTCATCGTCATGGGCACGCACGGCCGGCGCGGCCTCGGCCGCGCCTTGCTCGGCTCGGACGCCGAACTGGTGCTGCGCCAGAGCCCCGTGCCCGTGCTGCTGGTGCGCAGCGCGGCGCCGGCCAAGGGGTAGCCTCAGGCGCGCACGCGGGCCCCGGTCACGGGTGGTCGGTGGGCGCTCGGTGGGCGCTCGGTGGGCCGTCAGCGGCGCCGACTCCCGGCCCGGTCCGCCAGCGCGACGATGCGCTTGAGCTTGCCGGTGCGGCCAAGCGGCAGTTGCGGCAGCGCCGCCGTGCTGATGCGCAGCGCCGAGGCGCCCTGCCGCGCCGCGAAGTCGGCCAGG
>JALHOU010000316.1 GCA_022842825.1 Rubrivivax sp. | reverse complement strand
CGGTTGTCGCCGCCGCCTTCGCCGCCGGTGCCGTCGTCGCCGGGCGCCGGGTTGCCGTCCAGATCCGGCGCGCCGTAGTCGTCGCGCGCCTTCTGCTCGCGCGCCGCGCGCTCGGCCTGCGCCTGCTTCAGCTCCGCCGCCGCGTCGAACTCCACCCCCAGCCGGCCGGCAATGCTGGCCAGCGTGCGCAGCGCCGTCTCCTCCGAGAGCAGCCCCTGGCCGATCATCACCACGCACGCCGCCGCCACCTGCTGCAGCGCCGCCGCGTACTTGGTGGTGTCGCGCGCGGTCAGCTCCGGGAAGGTGGCCTCCGGGTGCATGTCGTCGTCGTCGTCGCTGTAGCCGGGCAGCTGGCCCTTCGCCGCCGCCTGCGCCAGCACGTACCGGCCCATGTCCTCCAGCCACATCTTCCAGGCGCGCTGCTTCTGCGTCAGCACCTTGAAGGTGGGCTCGCCCATCTCCGCCCCCACCGCGCGGTTGACGTCGCCGCCGCCGCCGAACCAGTGCTCGGGCACGGTGCTGCCGCCCAGCACGTGGTTGCGCATCAGGCTGCTGATCGTGTCGCTCTCGCCGGCGCCCAGCTCGGCGGTGCGCGGCTCCCACTTCTCGTTTTCGTTGTGCACCCGCACCGAGCGCGCGCTCGGCACCGCGATCTCGCCGGCGCGCTTTTTCACGTCGTCGTCGCTGGCGCCGGTCAGCGTCACGTCCCACAGCACGGTGCGCATGTCGCGCGCGCGGTCCAGCTCGCCCCACAAAAACTCGTCGTAGCCGTCCAGCCAGTCCATCTGCGCCAGCATGCTGCTGCGGCCGCGCTGGCCGCCGAGCAGCCGGTTCTGCTGGAACAGGAAGCAGTCGCCGTCGGTGAAGGTGGCGCGGATCTCACGCGTGCGCACCACGAACAGCGCCTCGTCGGTCTCCTCCGGCCCGGCGCCCACGATCACCCGATAGCGGCGCGCCTTGCCCTGGCGGTCCTTCACCGTGACCACGCCGATCGGCTGCGCCGGGTTGGCCGGGTCCATCACCACCGTCTCGATCAGCTGCGGGTCCAGGTAGCCCAGCCGTACGTGGCCGGTCTGCTCGTTGACGAACACCGGGTAGCACTGCTCGCCGTACACCTCGGCCTCGCGCACCATGCTTTCCAGGCGCAGGCCCATCTTGTTCAGCGGGTCGCGCCAGAAGCGCGCCAGCACCTTCTGCGCCTCCTCGTTCTTGGCGGTCAGCTTCACCCCCTCGCCCAGCAGGTAGGCCACCACCAGCTCGATCAGCCGGTTGGCCAGCGGATTGCGTTCCCACAGCCAGGCGGCGATCTTCTGCATCCGCACCTGGTCCAGCGGGCTCAGATCCCGCTGGCTGTTGCCGGTCAGCGCCCGCCACTGGTCCTCGTCGGCGTCGATCGACCGGCCGGCCGCCTCGCGCACCGGCACCACCTGGCCGGCCGGGGCGGGCGCCGCGCCCGCCAGCCACTTGATCATCGATTCGAACATGGCGCACCCTTAAAACCTGCCGTTTTGACGGCCCGCCGGCCCGACCCGGGCCGACCGGACGGTGCCGGCCGCACAGGAACCACGTAAAACCCACGTAAAAAACGCTCAGGCTGGCCGATCGGACCCTGGGTAAGGGGGTAGTAGCCACCCGCCCCGAAAATCGCTCCTGGGGCCTGTTTTCCGGGGCTCACCGTTTCCTCCCGGCAAACATCCGCCCGCCGCGCTGCCGTGCCTGCTCGGCGCGGCCGGTGGCGTCGGCCACCGTGGCCCCGGCCGCGCGGCCGGCGCCGGCGGCCAGCGTCCACAGCATGTGCAGGCAGTCCGGGCCGTCGTTGTGGTCGGCCTCCGGGTAGTGCTGCAGCTGGCTGTTGAACGTGGTCAGCCGCGGGTGGCTGCGGATGCGCCCCTGCTCGACGTACGGCTGCAGGCTCTCGATGCGCAGGTCCTTGTCCACCGTCGGGATCACCGGCCGCGCCGGCACCGGCACCCGCCGCTTGATCGACAGCTCGATCAGCTGCGTGCGCATGAACTCCTGGAACTGCACCGCCTCGAACGCCCACGCCACGCACTGGTACTCGGCCTGCATCTCGATGATCAGCTCGATGATCCGGCTGGGCAGCCGCTTGGCGATGCTCGCCTCCACCACGTCGAGCACGCCGGCGCTGCGGCGCCAGCCGCCCACCAGGACCGCGCTCGGGTCGCGCGTGTTGTTGCCCTTCTTGCCCAGGCTGGGGTCGCAGGCGCCGAAGAACACCCAGTCGGCGAGCCGGTTGACCCAGAACTGCAGGCCGACGAAGAACTTGGTGGTCGAGCCCGGATCGTTCTGCAGCTCGCTGTCGAACGCCGCATGGCCGTCGCGCGCGCGGCGCAGCATCAGGCTTTCCAGCGGGCGCATCGCCGGCCAGCTCACCTGCGCGCCCTGGTCCATCGCCTTGCGGTGCCGCTCGTAGAACGCATGCGCCGCGGCCGCCTTCTCGTCCGGGTCGCCTGGGGTGTTGAGATAAATCTCCTCCCACCGGTCCCACAGGTCCATGCGGTCCGGCATCCGCACAATGGCCTGGAACCGCCGCGCCTTCCAGCCCGCATTGGCCAGGTTGCGCGCCAGCACGCTGTCGATGTGCAGCACGGTGCCGATGTGCAGCACGCTGATCGAGTCATCGGCCGCGCCCAGCGGGATCACCGTCTTCTTGATCCATGCGTCGGTCTTGTCACGCTGCGCCAGCTGGCGCACGTTCTCGTCGTTCTCGATGTCATCGAGCACCGCCAGGTCCGGCCGGTGCGGCCCGTGGCGGCGGCCGCGGATGCGCTTGCCCACGCCGAACGCCTCGATCTTCACGTCGTTGCGAGTGACGATCGCGCCCACCCTCCACGCGCGGCCCTGGCCGGTGCCGTTCGGAAAATCCATCAGCAGGCGCGGGTTGGCTTCTAGCTCGGCCTTGATCGCCTCCAGCATCTCGGCCGCCTGCTCGAAGGCGTCCATGATGATGATCGGGTAGCGGCGTTTGACGAACAGCGCGCACCACAGCACGAATATCTGGCTGCAGTGGGTGCTCTTGGCCTCCCCGCGCGGCGCGGCAATGGCGTCGTGCGTGCCGGTGGTGGCGGCGATCTGCGGCAGCCGCTCGTAGAGATACGCGTGCAACACGGAGGGCGCGGCCTTGGCGTAGTGCGGGAAGTAGGTCTCGACGAAGAACCGGTAGTCGTGCTCGGCGCGCTTCACGCGCGCCGCGGCGGCCGCCGGGTCGGGCTCGAAGCCCGAGACATTCGCCTCGATCTGCGCGCGGAACTGCGCCGCCAGCAGCTGCAGCTGCGCGTTGAACTCGCTGGCCTTCTTCACGATGCTGCGCCTTGGTCAATCGCGACCCAGCAGCCGTCGCGCCAGAAGTGCGTCGCACACATCGTCACCGTCGAGTACATGGGCTCGCGCGGGTTCGCGAACACCCACGAGCCATCCTCGCGCTGAAAGCAGAGCGCGCCCCCCCGCGGCACAAACCCGCTTTTCTCATGCGGCGGATCGGCCGGCTCTTGCGGACCGAAGTGCCACTCCGGATGGCACTCGGCGCAGCTGCACCAGACCGTCATGGCGTCACCCGTACTTCTTCGCCAGCTCGGCGCCGAACGGCTCCAGCACCTCGCTGAAGGCGACCGCGTGCTGCGGGTACTTGGTCTGGATGAACTTGGCCAGGCCCTGCAGCACCTCCATCGCCACCGCCAGCTCGGAAAGCTCCGGCATCGTGCGCTTCACCGCCGCCATCGCCTTGTTGTAGGCGTCGGCCAGGCGCGCCAGCGCGTCCACGCGCTCCTGCGGCTTGAGCTGCGTCTCCCGGCTCTTGATGTCCTGCGTGGTGGCGTTCAGCAGGAGCATGAAGTCCTCCATGAACCGCATCGCCACCGCCTGCGCGCCCTCGCCGGCGATCGCGTTGGCCAGGCGCGCCTTGTCCCAGTCATCGCCCAGCTTCTTCGCCGCGCTCTTGAAGCGCTTGATGGTGGTGACGTTGATGCGCATGCGCCGCGCGATCTCCGACAGGTTGCGCCGGTCGTACACGTACTGGGCGCGCGCGGTGTCGCGGCTGGCCTGCGAGTAAGCCACCTACGGCCCCTTGATCCCGATCACCGCGCGGATGATCTCCACCGCCGCGATCACCACGCCGCCGGCGGCCGTGCCGCCCCACGCGCCCTGGCGCGTGGCGCGCGCCTGGCTCACCTCCAGGTGGTTCAGCCGCATGTCGTGGCCGTCCAGCCGCTTGGTGATCGTGTCCTCCATCCGCCGCAGCTGCGCGGCGATGTCGGCCGAGGCGCGCGCCTGCTCCTGCAGACGCCCGTCGATCTGCCCCAGGAGGATCAATGCCTGCTTCTCGTCGTTCATGCGCGTGCTCAAGTCCCTGGCAGACGTCCGTAGCGCTCCACCGCGTTCGCACAATGCGTGCATAGCCGCACCCCCTTGACTGCCTGGCGGCGCGCTTCGGGAATATCGTCCCCGCAGGCGTCGCACACAAAGGCGGAAGCGGTTCCGAGATCTCCGCCCCCACCACCCTGCCGCGCCCGCGCCAGTGCCTGCGCGCGTTCGGCTTCTTCCCAGCGTTGCGCCTCGTCGGCCAGGTCCATCTCAGCGCACCGGCAGCACCGCGCGCAGCACCAGCACCCGGCCCTGCGTCGTCGTCACCGTGCAGCGCAGCCGGTAGCTGGCGCCTGCCACGCCGCCCGTCACCCACTGCACCGCCAGCTGCGCCTGCATCGCCACGCCGCCATCGAGCAGCGCCGCCGGCGTCGCATCGGTGCCGGCCACCACCGCCTCCACGACCACCGCCGCGGTGGCCAGCGTGTCGTCGGCCGCCATCACGTCGGCAAAGTTGAACTGCACCGGCACCCGCTCCAGCGGGTCCTTCACCGACAGCGTCACCGCGTTCATCTCATCCCCTCAAAGTCGCGCGCCAGGCGCCGCGGCGCCGCACACCCCACACCCGCCGCCGCGCCCGCGCCGCAAAGCGCGGATCGAGCCCGAACAGGATCACGCTGGCCAGCACTCCGGCCGCCTGCGCCCGCCCCAGGGCCGCGCCGTTCAACACGATGGCGTCGCCGTTGACCGACAACGAACCCGCCGCGATCGCCGCGCCGATCGCCGCCGCGCTCAGCCGCACCGCCAGCGCCAGCCCGCCCTGCGCCTGCGCCTGCGCCACCGCCGCCGCACTGAGCGGGATCTGCAGCTCGATCGGCGCCTGCGCCTGGCCGGCGCCGCCGGCCGCACCGCCCAGCGCCACCAC
>JALHOU010000315.1 GCA_022842825.1 Rubrivivax sp. | reverse complement strand
GACATGGCCGAGGTGGTGGTGACCGCCGGCGGCGCGCGCGTGCTGGTCGACAGCGCCTCGTTGACGCCGCGCGAGCCCATCGCGCAGACCGAGCCCGTGCTGACGCAGGCCGGCTCGCACGTGCCGCCGGGTTACGCGCTGGCGTTCAACGACGAGTTCAACGGCACCGAGCTGAACCGCTCGAAGTGGTTCACGCGCTACATCTACGGCGGCGGCACGGTCGACCGCCTCAACGACGAGAAGCAGCGCTACCGCGACAACGGCAACCACCACGTCGCCGGCGGCATCCTCAGCCTCATCGCGCGCAAGGCAACCCCGGGCGACCCGAACGGCATCCACTACGAGTCGGGAATGATCCGCTCCGACTGGACGACGCGTTACGGCTACTTCGAAGCCCGCGTGAAGATGCCGAGCGCCATCGGCCTGTGGCCGGCGTTCTGGCTGAACTCGGACGTGTCGGCCAACGGCACGCTGTCCTGGCCGCCGGAAATCGACATCTTCGAGTTCGTCAACAACGGCGTCGAGGACAAGGCGAACATGCTGCACTCGGGTGTCGTGTCGCAGCGCAACACCACCTCGGTGATCTCGTACGCCGACCCGTCGTTCAGCACGCGCTGGACCTACTACACCGCACCGTTCGACTTCAGCGAGGGCTGGCACACCGTCGGTGCCGAGTGGGACGCGACCTCGGTGACGATGTACATCGACGGGCGCAAGATCTACACGCGCAGCTACCTGTGGAACTTCCCGGACGGCACGCCGGCCGGCCCGGCGCACATCCTTCTCAACCTCGCGGTGGGCGGTTCCTGGGCCGGGCGCCATGGCATCCAAGACGCCGCGCTGCCGCAAGCGCTGCAGATCGACTGGGTCCGCGCCTACCGCAAGACGCCTTGAAGCAGCTGCGCCTTGGAGGCGGTGGTCGCCAGGGGCGCGGTGGCTGCGATGGCAGCCATGGCCGAATGCATCGGCGTTGACCCGACGCATGGTGGCACCGGTGATGGGGCGAGGTTCGGCTCTCAAGGCGTGATCGTCGGGCGCGGTCAGCGCGTGGTCTGTTCGGCAACGAACACTGCGCTCGGTGGCTGGCCGCACAGACCAACGCGCGTCGCGGCCATCCGAGTCGGGGCCATCGCACCGAGGTGTGCTGAACGGCAAGGGGCAACCCGGTGGCAGCGTGGCCTACGGCCATCGAGGCGGTCGGCATCCGGCCACCTTCACGCTGTGCGAGGACGTGGTGGCCGGACGGCACCATCGCCAACGTCGGCGTGCGAGACGAAGGCGCTGAAGGTGATCATCGAGGCTTGAGGGCCCGGGGCACGCCGGCCGACACGCTTGTCGCGCGCGATGGGCGTGCTGACGAGCCGCCGGGCGGGGCAGGCGCTCAGTGCGACCGCACGTACGGCCGCCACGGCCCCGGCGGCTGCGCCAGACGGTCGCCGATGGCGGCCAGCACCTCGCGGTTCCAGCCCATGCCGATGTGGCTGCCGGGGACCTCGATCTCCTGCACCAGCGGCGACGGCTGCGCGTGCCGACAGGTCTGCCAGGCCACCACGCCATCGCTGCGGCTGTAGATCGACGTCGTGCGCAGCGGGGGCGGCGTGCGCAGGCGAACGCGCAGGGCCGGGTCCAGCGTCGACGCGCCACGGTTCAGGAGGCGGAAGAGCCAGCCGGCATGGGTGTGGTCGGCATCGGAGTTGAACGGCGTGCCGATCGTGATCACCTGGCGCACGCGCGGCGCCATGAGCTTGCCGATCTCGCGTGCATAGAGGCCGCCCAGGCTCCAGCCGATCAGCGTGGCCGGCAGGGGGTGCCCCGCCACCAGCGCCGACACGCGCGACTTCAGTTGCTCCAGCCAGGTGTCGAGGTCGCCGCGCGGGCCGGTGTTGTAGCCCTGGCCCCAGTCGTGGGCCGCGTAGCCGAGCGAACGGCAATGCCTGAGGAGCGTCGCGACCGATGAACCGTCGGCGCCCAGGCCGGGGAAGATGATCACCGGGTGGCCGTCGCCGGGCTCGCCGTCACGGGCCTTGCCGAGCTTGTGCGACGCGAACTCCAGCGCCGCCCGCAGGGGCTCCGAACCGAGCAGGGCCCAGGAGGGACGTTGCACGGGCAGGGCGGCAGGGTGATTCATGGCAGTCCAGGGCATCCAGGTGGACAGGCATCCTGATGCTCGGGCCCATCGATCGTCTGTACGGCCGCGAACGTTCGGCACCGCTCTGCGCGCTCAAGGCGCTCAGGGCTCAGGGCTCATGGCTCAGGGCGTGATGGCCCCGCCTGCAGCGGGTGGCGGTGGCAGGCCGAAGACCTGCTGCACGGTGCCGATGTCCGGCAGGATGTAGACCATCGCCGATCGATGGGCGAACGCCGGCCGGACGTGGGCGTCGTAGAAGGCCGCGGGCACGTTGATGCAACCGTAGGAGATGCGGTTGTCATCGGGCGTCGGCGAGGCCAGCCGCTCCAGGCGTCGCTCGCCGACCGTGGCGTGGATGACGCGGTGGATCGAGACGGCCGCGTCGTAGTCGACCCAGACCACGTCTTCGCCACGCGCGTTGCGGCCGCGTTCGCCGACGAAGCGGCCGGCCGGTGTGGTGCGTTCGTCAGGCCACACCAGCTCGGTGGGGCGCTGGCCGATGCCCGGCACGGTGTGGTCGCCGATGGCCTCGCCCAGCAGTACCGGCGAGCTCGCGACCAGGCGGGCCGTGGCATCGAAGACGTGCATCACCGCCCGCTTCTTGTCGATGAGGAGGAACGGCGCGCCACCGCCGTCCTCGCTGCCGGCCACCCAGTCGGCGACGGAACGCGCGTCCGCCGAGGCCGGGGTGTGGCCGAAGTCGGCCAGCTTGCGCAGCGCGGCGGGAGCCGCCTCGTGCCGAGGGGCTCGCGACGGCAGGAGCCCGGGCCAGGCTGTCGCCACCAGCGCCACCAAGGCCACCAGGGCGGCACCGACCAACAGGCCGCGCGCCAGCGGCGCGGCATGGGCGGCGAGAACCTCGGAGGCTTTGCGGAAGTCCGGGCGCTTCATGGGGCAGGCCGTTGCATCGGGTCCAGCGGTTGAATGAGTGGGCCGCAGGCGTGAGAACGGCGGGTCGGCCTCGCAAGGCCGACCCGCCGCAGACGCGTTGGCAGGTCAGTTGCGATCGGCTTGCGCAGGACGCTCGGTGATGACACCGGACGAGCCCGTCGTGCCGGCCGTGCCGGTGTTGCCCATCGTGCCCGACGTGCCGGTGTTGCCCATCGTGCCCGACGGGCTGGCGGGTGCGACGCTGTCGGCGGCGGGCGCGGCCTGGGTCGGCGCTTGCTGGGCCGGCATCGTGCTCGGGTTGCCCGGCGTCACCGGGGTCACGCCCTGGCTCTGGAGCGGCGGCGTCGCGGTCGGCGACTCGGTCGTGCCGCCCGGGGTGGACTGCGCGAAGGCGAAGCCGGCGGCGCCGATCACGGCAGCGGCGGCGGCGGTCGAGACGAGGAATTTGGTAGAGATCATCGGGTCAGCTCCTGGGGAGATCGAACGGGACAGATCGGCCGAAGCCGGTGAGTGCCGATCGTTGCGGAGCCGGCCCGACGCCGGAACGGGACGCAGGCGCGTGTGCGTGTAGGAGAACGGCGCCTTGGCACCGGGGGGGTTCACCTCGACGCACACGGCACTCCGGTGCCCGCCTTCAATGCCCGCCGTATCTTCGGTGCCCGAGAAAGAACCGCAGCATCTCGCGCGTGGCGTCCGGGCCGACGGGGTCGGTGTAGGAGCCACCGGCCTGCCCGCCGGCCCAGGCATGGCCCGCGCCGTGCAGCAACCAGTGCTCGACCATCGCCGGCCCGCTGCCGGCGCCGTAGGTGCGGCGCGTGTAGCGCTGCCCCTTCGGCGAGACGCCCTGCTCGACCACCGCCGCGGCGGCGATAGCGCCCTCGCCGAGCGCGGCGGCCACGACCTGCTCGCCGTTGCGCGGGTGCACCGTGCGGTCGTGGTCGCCATGAAAGACGATGGTCGGCACCGGAAGCACGTTCGGGCCGGACGGGCCCGCCTCAAAGGCCGCGCCCGCGCGCAAACCTGGCGACAGCGGCGGCGCGGCCGCGCCACCACGCATCGCCTCCAGCGCCTCGGGCAGCGTGCGCGCCGCGCCCGGTGTCAGGCCCGAGTGCACGCCGACCGCGGCGAACACGTCGGGATACGCCGCGGCCACCAGCGCGGCCATGGCGCCGCCGGCCGACAAGCCGGCGATGTAGATGCGTTCAGGATCGATGCCGTGCTCGCGCATGACGGCCTGCGCCATGGTGGCGATCACGGCCGTCTCTCCGCGGCCACGGCTCTGGTGGTTGTGCTTGAACCAGTTCCAGCATCGCGACGGATTGGCCGCCTGGGCCTGCGCCGGGTAGAGCACGTAGAACGACTGCTCGCGGGCCATGGCATTCATGCCCGTGCCCGCGGCGAAGTCGTCCGGGTCCTGCGTGCAGCCGTGCAGCATCACCACCAAGGGCCGTGGGCCCGCCGCCGCACCCGGCGGCACGTAGAGCTTGTAGTGGCGCGACAGCGACGCGTGCGTGTGCGAGCCGTGCAGGAACTCGCCGCGATCCTGGTCGTGGTCGTGGTCGTGCTCGTGCTCGTTTTCGTGCGGATGATCCTGGTCGTGGCCCGGGCCGAGGTCGGGCTCGAGTGGCTGGTCCGGTGCGGTGGGGTAACGCACCGGCCGCACGGCGGGCGAGGGTACCGGCCGCACCGCCGCGGCGGCGGCCGCGGCCACCTGGCCCGCGCGCATGGCACGCTGGATGGCGGCCACGGCAGCGTTCATCTGTACGCCGCGCGTCAGGCGGGCAGCGTTGCGCATCAGGTTCTGAAAAGCTCGGTTCATGCATTCCTTGGGTTGGAGAAGACGACGGAGGTCGCGTCAGCGCTGGCGCGTGGCCAGGGCCGCCTTGACGGCCGGGCTGGCGTGCAGGGCGCCGAGCACATCCACCGATTCGATGGTGGCCAGGGCCAGTTCAGGGGTCACGTCGTGCGCGATCGTGGCCAGGCCGAGCACCTTGATCTGCAGCTTCTGCCGGGCGGCCTTGACGGCGCGAAGGTCCGCGGCGCTGAAGTGCTGCAGGCCCAGCACCAGCGTCTTGCGGGCCGCCGCCTGCTTCACGACGTCCGCATGCTGGGCCAGCTGGTTGCGGATGGCCGTGCGGATGAGGTCGGTCCGGTTGCCGTAGAAGCCCTCGGCGACGAGCAAGTCGATCTGGCCCAGGTCGACGAAGCCGAGATTGATGGTGATCTTTTCAGAGTCGGCCAGCTT
>JALHOU010000314.1 GCA_022842825.1 Rubrivivax sp. | reverse complement strand
TGCCCGGCATCCGTCGGGGCCCAGGCTGGGGCCCCACTAGAATCGCGCCGCTTTTGACGGAGGAGCAATGCTGGACGAACTGGACGACGGCGCACGCATCGGTGTGTGGACAGCCCTCGGTGTGGTGGCGCTGTTGCTGTTTGGCCTGCTGGGCGGGCTGGCGATCAAGCAGGTGAACGAGCGCAAGGCCGCTGCGGCCGCAGCCAAGCCGACGGCGGCGATGTCGGCCCCGGCAGCGGCCGGCGCCGATGTGCTGCTCGACGTCCCCCTCACCGGCGACCTGGCTGGCACACTCTACTTCGCCAGCGGCGTGGCCACGCTCGGCGCCGACACGGCCGATGCCGTCAAGACGCTGGCCACGGCAGTGCAGGCTGCCGCGCCGCGCAAGGTGGTGCTCTCCGGCTTCCACGACGCCACCGGTGACCCGGCCAAGAACGCCGAGCTGGCCAAGGAGCGCGCCAAGGCCGTGCGCGAGACGCTGAAGGCGGCCGGCGTGGCGCCGGAGCGCATCGCGCTGCGCAAGCCCGAGTCGACCACGGGCGATGGCAGCAACCAGGAAGCACGCCGCGTCGAGGTGCGGCTGCTGCCCTGACGCACAGGTGCGCAGGGGCCGGCCGGCTTGCCCGGCTGGCGCTCCCGTGCACCGTATGTGCCCCGCAAGGTCGCGCCGGGCGAGCCGCGCGCCTACGTCTACGTCGTGCCGAGCTGGCGCAGCGCCTCGGTGGCGCGCAACCGCCCGACGTCGATGCCGTTCCAGTTGCGCAGCGCCAGGTCGCTCAGCGAACGCATGAACGTCGCCTCGTCGTCGCCCTGCATCGGCACGAAGCGCTCGATGACTGCGGCCATCGCCACCTCGGCGGCGCGGGCGGTGTTGCCGTCGTCCATCTTGATGGCCACGCCGAGCCCGGCGCCCGGCAGCGCGGCGCAGTAGACGCCCTCGGCGCCGACCTTGCAGAAGACACGTTCGCCGAACTGCTGCATGACGCGGCTGTCGAAGCGGCCGCTGCCGGCCACCATCTGTGGCGCGCGCGCCGCCGCCTGGCGCAGGCGCTTCGCCGCGCGGGCGCGGTCGGCGTCCAGGCCCTGGCCGGTGGCGACCTTCGCGAAGGCGTGCGCCAGGTGCCGCAGCGGGATGGCATAGGTCGGGATCGAGCAGCCGTCGGTGCCGCGCGCCGTGCGCGAGAGGTCGAAGCCGGTGGCGTCCCGCAGCGAAGCCGTCACCTCGCGCATCACCGCATGCCCGGGCATCACGTAGCCGCGCACGAAGTCCGCTGCGCCGCCGTGCCCGGCGAGCCCGCAGCCCAGGCAGACGAAGCCCGCATGCTTGCCCGAGCAGTTGTTGTGCAGTGCGCTGGGCTTCGCGCCGGCCGCCGCGAGGGTGCGCTGGCTGCCTTCGTGATAAGGCCAGTGCGTGCCGCACTCGAGCGCGTCGACGCCGAGCCCCGCCTTGACGAGCATGCCCAGCGCCGTTTCGGCATGCTGCGGCTCGCCGCCGTGCGAGGCGCAGGCGAGTGCCAGCTCGGCATCGGTGAGGCCGAAGCGTTCGGCGGCGCCGCTGGCCACCAGCGGCAGCGCCTGCAATGCCTTCACCGCCGAGCGCGGGAAGATGGGCCGCTCGATGTCACCGAGCGACGTGTGCGCGCGTCCCGACACATCGACGATGGCGAGCGCGCCGCGGTGTTGGCTCTCGGTGATGCCACCGCGCAATGCCTCGACGAGGACAGGGTTGGCACTCATGCCCGCACTGTAGCGGCAGATGCTGCGGAAGCGGCGGAAGCGGCGCGCCACCGGCGCAGGCTGCGCGAGATCACAGCGAGACCACGGCCCGGCCGCGGCGAAACCGCGGCCTCCCGAACGCGTCGGGCCAGAATGCCCCATGCCCGCCGCCCGTCAAGTCGAAGCAGAGCTGCTGGGCGTGGACTTCACCTGCGCGCCCACGCCGCGCAAGCCGATTGTCGTCGCGCGGGGCAGGCGCGAGGGCGGCACGCTGCACCTGCAGCGGCTGCAGCGCATCGACCAGCTCGGCGGCTTCGAGGACCTGCTCGCCGAGCCCGGCCCCTGGTTCGGCGGCTTCGACTTGCCCTTCGGCCTGCCGCGCGCCTTTGTCGAGGCCCAGGGCCTGGGCGACACCGCCGATGACGTGGTGGGCGAGCTGCACCGGCGCTGCGTGGGGCGGCGCATGGCCTTCCGCGCCCTCGTCGACGCCTGGGGCAACGCCCGGCCCGCGGGGCAGCGGCTCGTGCACCGTGCCACCGACCGCGCGAGCGCGCCCACGTCGTCGAGCCCGCTGCAGACGCGCTACGTGCCGGTGGGCTTCATGTACTTCGAGGGCTTCGCGCGGCTCGTGCGCGCCGGCGTGCACGTGCCGGCGCTGCGGCGCGGCGACGGCGCCCGTGTCGCCGTCGAGGCCTATCCGGGCCGCGCCGCGCACGCCCTGATCGGCGCGCGCTCGTACAAGAACAGCGAAGCGGCCGATCGCGCCGAGGCGCGCCTGCACATCCTGCGCGCCCTGCAGCGAGGCGAGGGAGGCTTCGGCCTGCGCCTGGCGGCACCGCGCGCGTTGCGCGAGGCGATGATCGAAGACGCCGGGGGCGACGCGCTGGACGCCGCGCTGTGCCTGGTGCAAGCGACCTGGGCCGAGCGGCAACCCGGTCATGGCCTGCCGGCGCAGGTCGACCCCGTGGAAGGCTGGATCGTCGGGCCCTCAGTGCCCGGCGGCGCGCCCAGACCCTCGAGGGCGGGCGCAGCGGCATGACCCCGGCCGCGTGGTTCGCGAGCCGCGGCCAGCGGCCACACGACTTCCAACGGGAGGTCTGGGCCGCCATGGCGGCCGGCGAGAGCGGCCTGCTGCACGCCACCACCGGCAGCGGCAAGACGCTGGCGGTGTGGATCGGCGCGCTCGCCCGCATGCCGGCCGCGGGCCCGCCCCCAGCGGGGCTGCAGGTGCTGTGGCTGACGCCGATGCGCGCGCTCGCGTCCGACACCACGCGCTCGCTGCAGGAGCCGCTCGCCGCCCTTGCACCGCAGGTGAGGGTGGGCCAGCGCACCGGCGACACGCCGAGTGCCGAGCGGGCGCGCCAGGACCGGCGCCCGCCCACCGCGCTCGTGACCACGCCCGAGTCGCTGACGCTGATGCTGACGCGCGAGCACGCCCAGCGCGACCTGCAGGGCGTGCACACGGTCGTCGTCGACGAGTGGCACGAGCTGATCGGCAACAAGCGTGGTGTGCAGGTGCAGCTCGCCCTGGCCCGCCTGCGCCGCTGGAACCCGGGCCTCGTCGTCTGGGGGCTGTCGGCCACGCTCGGCAACCTCGACGAGGCCATGGCCACGCTCGTCGCCAGCGACCGCGGCCGCCTCGTGCGCGGGCGCATCGACAAGGCGCTCGTCATCGACACGCTGCTGCCGCACGAGCCCGGCCGCTTCAGCTGGGGCGGCCACCTCGGCCAGCAGATGCAGGCGGCGGTGGTGCAGGAGATCGAGCGCGAGTCCGCCCGGCCCGGCAGCGAGGGCGGCAGCACCATCGTCTTCACCAACGTGCGCTCGCAGGCCGAGATCTGGTACCAGTTGCTGCTGGCCGCGCGCCCCGATTGGGCGGGCACGGTGGCCCTGCACCATGGCTCGCTCGACAAGAGCGTGCGCGAGTGGGTGGAGGCGGGGCTCAAGGCCGGCACGTTGAAGGCGGTGGTGGCGACCTCGTCGCTGGACCTCGGCGTCGACTTCCTGCCCGTGGCGCGCGTGCTGCAGATCGGTAGCGCCAAGGGCGTCGCTCGGCTGCTGCAGCGCGCCGGCCGCAGCGGCCACGCGCCGGGCCGCACGAGCCGCGTGACGCTGGTGCCCACCAACACGCTGGAGCTGGTGGAGGCGGTGGCCGCGCGCCGCGCCGCGCTGGCCGGGCAGGTGGAGTCGCGCACGAGCCCGGACAAGCCGCTCGACGTGCTGGTGCAGCACCTCGTGACCGTGGCTCTCGGCGGCGGCTTCGCCGCCGACCCCAAGCTCGACGGCCGCTTCACCTCCGATGAGCTCTTCGCCGAGGTGCGCACGGCGCCCGCCTACGCGAACCTCACGCGCGAGGAGTTCGACTGGGCGCTTGCCTTCGTCGAGCGCGGCGGCGAGAGCCTCGGCGCCTACCCGGAGTACCACCGCGTGCGCGTGCTGGAAGGCCGCTGGCGGGTGCCCGACGGCGGCATCGCGCTGCGCCACCGGCTGCAGGTGGGCACCATCGTCGGCGAGGCGAGCATGCTCGTGAAGTGGGCGAGTGCCGGCGCCGGCGGCGGCGCGACGCTCGGCACCATCGAGGAGAGCTTCATCGCGCGCCTGAAGGCCGGTGACCACTTCGTCTTCGCCGGCCGTACCCTGGAATTCGTGCGCACGCGCGACCTCGTGGCCTATGTGCGCCGGCCCACCGGCAAGGCGCGTGGCATCGTGCCGGCCTGGGGCGGCAGCCGCATGCCGCTTTCCAGCGAGCTCTCCGAGGCGGTGCTGGCCGTGCTCGAGGGCGTCGAACAGGGAGACCTCTTCGATCCTGAACTGCAGGCCGCGCGGCCCATGCTGCAGACGCAGCAGCGCCTGTCGCGCCTGCCCGGGCGCGGCCACCTGCTGCTCGAGTGCCTCACCTCGCGCGAAGGGCAGCACTTCTTCTTCTACCCCTTCGCGGGGCGCAACGTGCACATCGGCCTGGCGCAGCTGCTGGCCTGGCGGCTCACGCGCGAGCAGCCGAACACCTTCTCGCTCTCGGTCAACGACTACGGCCTGGAGGTGCTGGCGGCGCGGCCGCTCGAGCTCGACGAGGCGCGCGTGGCGTCGCTGCTGAGTCCGCGGAACCTGCTGGCCGACGTCATGGCCAGCCTCAACTCGGGCGAGCTGGCGCAGCGGCGATTTCGCGAGATCGCGCGCGTGGCCGGGCTCGTCTTCCCGGGCTACCCTGGCGCGCCCAAGAGCGTGCGCCAGCTGCAGGCCAGCTCGTCGCTCTTCTACGAGGTCTTCCGCAAGTACGACAGCGGCAACCGGCTGCTCGGCCAGGCCGAGGCCGAGGTGCTGGCACAAGAGCTCGAGATCGGCCGCCTGCGCGCCGCGCTCAGGCGCATGGCGTCGCTGCCGCTGGCGCGCGTGTTGCTGCGCTCGGCCAGCCCCTTTGCGCTGCCGTTGATGGTGGAACGGCTGCGCGAGCAGCTCACGACGGAGAAGCTGAAGGACCGCATCGACCGCCTGCTCGCCGAGGCTGACAGCGCGCTCGGCGCCGGCCCGACCGCGCCGCCACGCGCCGAGGGCCGCTTCGAGCCGGCCGGGTCGGCGCGGTCGGCC
>JALHOU010000313.1 GCA_022842825.1 Rubrivivax sp. | reverse complement strand
CGCTGCGCGAGCGCCGGCGCCACGCCCTCGAACGGCTCGTCGAGCATCAAGAGCCGCGTGCCCACCGCCAGCGCGCGCGCCAGGGCCACGAGCTTCTGCTGGCCGCCGGAGAGCAGCAGCGCGCGGCGCTCGCGCATCTCGTGCACCTCGGGCAGCAGCTTCCAGGCGAGCGCCAGCCGCTCGGCGCGCGGCAGCGCCGGGTTGGCCCACAGCGGCAGCAGCACGTTCTCCTCCACCGTGAGCTGCGGCACGAGGCCGCGGTCCTCGGGCATGTAGCCGATGCCGAGCGCGGCGCGCGCGTGCCGCGGCAGCGCCGCGAGGTCCTGGCCGCCCAGGTGCATGGTGCCGCCGGTGGGCTGGAGGTGGCCCATCACGGTGCGCATGAAGCTCGTCTTGCCGGCGCCGTTGCGGCCGACGAGGCTCACCATCTCGCCCTCGCCCACCTCGAGCGAGAAGCCGCGCAAGGCCGGCATGGCCTGGATCGTCGTGGCCAGCGCCTTGACGCTCAGCACGCTGGCGTTCATGCCCTCGTCCTTCATGCCCGACCCGTCATGACCGATGCCCCGCGCCGCCGGTCACGTAGCGCTGCACGTCGGCGTGCGCCAGCACCTCGGCCGGCGTGCCGTCGGCGATGACGCGGCCGCTGTAGAAGGCGATGACGCGCTCGGAGAACTCGGCCACGATCTCCATGTCGTGCTCGACGAAGATCACCGTGGCCGCCTCGCCGGCCAGCGCGCCCATCACGCGGCGCATGGCGTCGAACTTCTCACCCGCGCTCACGCCCGAGGTCGGCTCGTCGAGCAGCAGCAGGCGCGGCTTGCGCGCCAGCGCCATCGCGATGTCGACGAGCTTGCGCACGCCGCCGGCCAGCTCGAGCGTGGGACGGTCGGCGTCGTCCTGCAGGCCCATGCGCTGCAGCAGGGCCTGGGCGCGCTCGCCGTGGCCGGCGGCCTCGGCCGGGCGCCAGAGCGAAGGCCGCCCCGCCGCAGCCGCCGCCGCGACGAGCAGGTTCTCGCGCAGCGTGAGCTCGAGCGCGAGCTGCGGAATCTGGAACGAGCGGCAGATGCCGCGCCGCGCGATCTGCACGTGCCCGAGCGCGGTGATGTCCTCGCCCTCGAGTTCGATGCGACCGGTGTCGGGCCGCAGGTAACCCGTGACCATGTTGACGAAGGTCGTCTTGCCCGCACCGTTGCTGCCGATGACCGAGAGGCGCTGGCCGGCCGGCACCTCGATGTGGATGTCCTCGGCGGCCACCACGGCGCCGAAGCGCTTGCCCAGTCCCTTGGCGCGGAGCAGCGGCGTCATGCCGGCGCCCCGGTCTTGCGGCGCCGTTGCCACAGCGAGCCGAGCCCCGCCGGCCGGAACAGGATGACGATGAGCAGGAAGGAGCCCAGCACCAGCTGCCAGGTGTTCGGGAAGTACAGGTTGGAGAACGAACGCACCACCTCCAGCAGCAGCGAGGCCACGAAGACGGCGGCGACGCTCTGGTAACCCGCGAGCACGGCGACGAAGACGAACTCGCCCGAGGTCGTCCAGTTGGTGAAGTTGGGCTCCACGTGCCCGAGCACGAGCGCGGTGAGCGCGCCACCGAGCCCCCCGAGCAGCCCGCTCAGCACGAAGCTCGTGCCGAGCGAGGCGCGTGCCGAGGCGCCGAGGTACTCCACGCGCAGGGCATTGCCGTGCACGGCGCGCGCCACGAGGCCCGCCGCCGAGCGCCAGTACACCGCCACCGCCAGCGAGGCGAGCAGCGTGAACGCGGCCGTGAGCAGGAAGAGCAGGTACTCGACGCGCGCGTGGCCGCCGAGCTCGGTGCCGAAGAGCGTGGGCCGCGCCACCGGCAGGCCGTCGGAGCCGCCGAGCGCATGCGACTTGGACAACAGCCCGAACAGCACCATCGACAGCGCCAGCGTCAGCATCGCGAAGAAGATGCCGCGGTAGCGCGCCAGCAGCGGCGCGAACACCGCCGCCACGACACCCGCCGCCGCCGTGCCCAGCAGCACGCGCACCACGGCGTCGGTGCTGCCGAGCCCGCCCGGCACCTGCGGCCACAGCGCCGCCACATAGGCGCCCACGGCGAAGAAGAGCCCCTGCCCGAACGTGGCCCCACCGCCGCGCGTGAGCACCACCACGCCGAGCACGGCCAGCCCGTGCGAGAGCGACATCGTCGTGAGGAAGAGCAGCCACTTGGGCGCGAAGGCCGAGGCCGCCGCCAGGAGCCCGAAACCCGCCACCGCCAGGGCGGCCACGCGTGCCGGCGCCATCAGATGAGCCTCGCCTTCACGCTCTGGAACAGGCCCTCGGGCCGGAACACCAGCACCGCCGCCATCACGAGGTAGATGCTGAAGAGCTCGATCTCGGGCATCAGGTGCACCGAGGCCGCGCGCGCCAGCCCGACGACGAGCGCCCCGAGCGCGGCGCCCGGGATGCTGCCGAGGCCGCCGATGATGACGACTGCGAAGCTGACGACGATGACGCTGACGCTCAAGCCCGGCTGCACCGAGATGAGCGGCGACGTGAACGCGCCGCCCAGCGCCGCCAGGAACACGCCGACCGTGAAGGCGCCCGTGTACACGCGCTGCACGTTCACGCCCATGCTCGCGCTCATCTCGGGGTTGTGGATGACGGCGAGCACGATCTTGCCCGTGACCGTGCGGTTGAGCCCCCACCAGGTGGCCACGCCGCACACCACCGCCAGCGCCACGAGCAGCAGGTCGTAGCCCGACAGCCGCATGGGCCCGAACTGGAAGTTGCCGAACAGCTGCAGCGGGCCGGAGACGAAATACGGGTTCACGCCCCACACGAGCTTGGTGATGTCTTCCAGCATCAGGAAGAGCGCGTAGGTGACGAGCAGCAGCAGCACCTCGTCGCGCCCGTAGAAGCGCGCTAGCAGCGTGCGCTCGAGCAGCGGCCCCACGACGGCGGCCACCACGGCCGCCGCAAGCAGCATGGCCACGAGCCCGAAGCCCGGCGCCAGCTTCCAGGTGGCCACCAGCCCCACCGCCGTGGCCGCCGCATAGGCGCCGAGCGCGTAGACGCTGCCGTGCGCGATGTTCAGGATCTTGAGGATCCCGAACACCAGCGTCAGCCCGAGCGAGACGACGAACAGCCACGACGCATACGTGATCGCGTCGACGACGATGGTGAAGGCCAGCGGCATCAGCGGGCCCCCGCGCGGGCGGGCGGCAGGCGGCGCCGCCTCGTCAGCACTTGGCGCCGGGCATGCCGGCCTTGATCCAGTCGGTGCTCTTCACGCCGGCCGGCGGGTTCACGCATTCGGCCGGGAAGGTCTGGATGTCGACGGCCAGCACGCGCTTGCTGGCCGCGTCGTACTTGGTGCGACCGATGGCCGTGCTCTGGATGGCCTGGTGGCCGTTGCCGAGCACCATGCGGATGGTGCCGGCGGGCGACTCCCAGCTGCTGCCGCGCAGCGCGTCGGCCATCTCCTCGGCCGAGGGCTTCTTGCCGCCGTTCTTGGCCATGGCGCGCTCGACCGCCAGCTTCACGCCCATCAGCGCCTGCACGGCGCGGTAGCTCGCCTGCACCGGCGGCACGCCCACCGCCTGCTGGTGCGCGCCCTGGAACCAGTCGTTGAGCGGGCTCTTGGCCGAGAGGATGCCGTAGGCGCCGCGCGCGCCGAGGATGGTGCCGTCGGGCATCTTGTCGAGCAGGCCCGGCAGCACGTGGTCGGCGGCCGAGAGCACGAGCGTGGTGTCCTTCAGCGCACCGCGCGCACCCGCCTGCAGCACGAAGGCCTGCAGGTCGCCGCCCCACAGGCTGCTGTAGATGATGTTGGCCGGCTTGGCTGCCAGCGCCGAGACCTCGGTGCCGTACTGGCCGGCGCCGAACTTGGGCAGCAGGTCGGCGCCGGGCTTGGCGGCGGGGTACAGCTGCCCCATCGCGGCCAGGAAGTCGGCGCGCGAGTCCTGGCCCCAGGCGTAGTCCTGGTTGATGAGGTTGAAGCTGTCGACCTTGACGTTGCGGCTCTTGAGGTAACGCGCGAGCGAGATGTTGTCCATGGCCGCGTGGCTGGCGGTGCGGAACACGTACTTGGGCGCGCCGTCCTCGAAGATGCGCGGCGTGCCGCAGTCCATGAGCACGAGGAACTTCTTCAGCTCCTCGGCCGCCGGGGCCACGGCCAGGCAGTCGCCGCTGCCGATGTAGCCGACCACCGCGTCGACGTTCTCGCGCTGGTACAGGTTGCGCATCTCCTGCACCTGCTTGGCCGCGCCGCCGGCCTCGTCGACCATGACCATCTCGATGGCGAGGCCGCCGAAGCCCTTCTGGTTGAACGGCGCCGGTGCCGTGCCCTTGTTGAAGGCCTCGACCATCATCTTGGCCGCGTTGCCCGCCGGCACGCCGAAGCTCTCGGCCGCGGGGCCGGAGAGGAAGGTGACGAAGCCGAGCTTGAAGGTCTGCTGCGCGAAGGCGGGGCCGGCGCAGGCCAGGGCCAGCGCACCGGGCAGCAGCGCATGGCGCAGGGTGGCGGCAAACGACCGGGCACGCGGGCCGGGGCCGGCCTGGGCAAGCGTCTTGGCGATCGACATCGTTGTCTCCTGGTTCTCTTGTGCGAGGGGAGACGCGAGTCTAGGCAAGCGCGTGCGCGCCGCAAGGCGCGGCGCTGAGGGCTTTCCCGGGAGCGGCGGCGGCGCGCGCCGGGTTAGCGCGCGGCCACATGCGGGTCGCGCACCTGGAAGCTCGTGAGCTCTTCGCGCGTGCGCACGTCGAGTTGCCCGGCCGGGGTGCGTGTCTCCACCTCCAGGGCCACGTAGTAGCGCAGCTCGGGCACGTACCAGATCGTGTTCTTCCAGGTGTTGTAGGTGGAGGCCTGGCCGGGTGCGCTGCGCTGGCAGGCCCCCTCAATCTCATAGCGGCGGGCGTTGAACTCGCCGGCCGGCACGCGCACCTTCTCCACGCGCACATGGCGCACGGTGGCTTCGTGGTCGCAGCGCCACAGCACGTTGCCCGCCATCGTCGTGAGCGTCTCGGTCAGCTTCACGGGCGTGCTGCGCCCCGGCTGCCAGTCTTCCCAGCCCCGCGGCGCGTGCGGGGCGTACTCGCGGCGGCGGTCGCCGGCGGCGTCCTCGAGACGCACGGCGCGCATCCAGGCGTCGAAGCGCGAGCCGCCGCCCGTGGTGATCTCGCCGCTCGGGGGGGTCTTGGCCAGGCGCAGCGTGTAGTTGCGCACGGTGGTGCTGCGCCACAGGTCGACGATCTGGAAGCTCCAGGTGTCGCCGACCGCGTAGCCCTGCGGGTGCACGCCAGCGCGCGTGGCGGCTGCCGGCGCGGGGACGGCGGCGGTCGCGGCTGGCGCT
>JALHOU010000312.1 GCA_022842825.1 Rubrivivax sp. | reverse complement strand
GGCCGGCGGCGCGGCGGCGAGCGCCGTCTGCACGTCCTGCGCGGTGGCCTCGCGCACTTGGCCGACGATGTCTTCGCGGTCGGCGGGGTTTCGCACGGGCTGCCACTCGCCGGCGCCTTGCCCGCCCGGCTGCGAAGACGGCTCGCCGCCCAGGATCGGCTCGGCGCGCCAGCCAGTGCCCGGACGCGCAGCGTCGCCGCCCAGGGACCGCGCAGCGTCGTCGCAGATGGTCCGCGCCGCATCGTCGGCGAAGGCCAGCGCCACGGCGGCCAGCGTGCGCTCGTCCGCGAGGTCCAGGCCACGCGAGTTGGTGCGATCGTCGCCGAACAACTGCGCCGGCAGCGCGATGGCGGCGTGCGATGCCCCCACGAGGCCCTCGCGTTCACCGGTGGCGCGCACGAGGGCCACGGGGTCCTGCACGAGATCTGCGAGGGCGATGTTCTCGTCGGCGATGCGGTTGACGAACGAGGTGTTGGCACCGTTCTCGAGCAACCTGCGCACGAGGTAGGCGAGCAGCGTATCGTGCGTGCCCACCGGCGCGTAGATGCGGCACGGGCGGCCCAGGCCGACCCCTGGCGACTCGCGCCCGGGGCCGCCCTCGGCGACCGAGCCCACCACCTGCTCGTACAGCGGCTCGCCCATGCCGTGCAGGCATTGGAACTCGTACTGGCCTGGCTTGTACCGGTCGGGCCCAGCCAGCTCGTGGATGGCCGCCAGGCTCATCGCGTTGTGCGTGGCGAACTGCGGGTACACGGCGTCGGGCGCTGCAAGCAGCTTCTTGGCGCAGGCGACGTAGGCCACGTCGGTGTGCGGCTTGCGTGTGTAGACGGGGTAGCCGGCCTGGCCGTCGACCTGCGCGCGCTTGATCTCGCTGTCCCAGTAGGCGCCCTTGACGAGGCGGATCATCAGGCGGTGGCCGCTGCGGCGCGCCAGGTCCACCAGCCAGTCCACCACCGCCGGGCAGCGCTTCTGGTAGGCCTGGATGACGAAGCCGATGCCGTGCCAGCCCGCGAGCTCGGGCTCGAAGCACAGGCGCTCGAGCAGATCGAGCGAGAGCTCGAGGCGGTCGCTCTCCTCGGCGTCGATGTTCAGGCCGATGTCGTGCCGCCGCGCCAGCCGCGCCAGCTGCACGAGGCGCGGATAGAGCTCGCCCCGCACGCGCGCGATCTGCGCGCGCGCATAGCGCGGGTGCAGGGCCGAGAGCTTGATCGAGATGCCCGGCCCGTCGACGACACCGTTCCAGGCCGGCCCGGCCACCGCACGCTGCACGGCCTGCGCTGCCGACGCCCGGCCGATAGCGTGAATGGCCGCCTCGTAGGCGGCGAAGTAGCGCTCGGCATCGGCGGCTGTCATCGCCGCCTCGCCGAGCATGTCGTAGCTGTAGCGGAAGCCCTGCGCCTCGCGCTCGCGCGCGTTGGCCAGCGCCTGCTCGATGGTCTCGCCGGTGACGAACTGCTCGCCCATCAGGCGCATCGCCATGTCCACACCCTTGCGGATGAGCGGCTCGCCGCCGCGCGTGACCACGCGCCGCAGTGTCGAGGTGAGGCCCGTGTCGCTGTGCGTGGCCACGAGCTTGCCCGTGAGCAGCAGCCCCCAGGCGGCCGCGTTGACGAAGAGCGACGGGCTGTTGCCCAGGTGCTGCTGCCAGTTGCCGGCGGCGATCTTGTCGCGGATGAGCGCGTCGCGCGTGGCTGCATCGGGGATGCGCAGCAGCGCCTCGGCCAGGCACATCAGCGCCACGCCCTCGGCCGAGCTCAGCGCGAACTCCTGCAGCAGCCCCTGCACGAGCCCGGCGCGGCCGCCCTCGCGCGCGCGCTCGCGCACGCCGCGCGCGATGCGCAAGGCCAGCGCCCGCGCGTTCGCCGCCTGCACCGGCGTCAGCTCGGCCTGGCGAAGCAGGCCTGGGAGTAACTCGGGCTCGGGCGTGCGCGTGAGCGCCGTGATGACGGCGCGCAGCGGCGAGGTCGCAAGCGCCGGGGTGAGTGGGTCGGGTGTCATGGCCCCGCCATGGTAGGGCGCAAGTGCCACACGCGCGAACCGGCGCTCAGACCGCGGCACTGCGCAGCGAGCCCGCCGCGCAGTGCCGCGGGCCGGGCCGGCCTCAGGCTTCGACCTTGAGCGCCCCGCGGCGGATCTGGTCGCGCTCCAGGCTTTCGAAGAGGGCCTTGAAGTTGCCCTCGCCGAAGCCCTCGTCGGCCTTGCGCTGGATGAACTCGAAGAACACGGGGCCGAGCAGCGTCTCGCTGAAGATCTGCAGCAGCAGCTTCTTCTGCCCGCCCGCCGTGCTGCCGTCGAGCAGGATGCCGCGCGTGGCGAGCTCCTTCACCGACTCGCCGTGCCCGGGCACGCGCTCCTCGAGCATCTCGTAGTAGACGTCGTTGGGCGCCGTCATCAGCGGGATGCCGGCCATCTGCAGCGAGTCGACGGTGGCAATGAGGTCGTCGGTGAGCAGTGCGATGTGCTGGATGCCCTCGCCGCTGAACTTCATCAGGAACTCCTCGATCTGCCCCGTGCCGCCCTTGCCCGACTCCTCGTTGAGCGGGATGCGGATGAGGCCGTCGGGCGCCGTCATCGCGCGGCTCGTGAGCCCGGTGTATTCGCCCTTGATGTCGAAGTAGCGGATCTCGCGGAAGTTGAACAGCCGCTCGTAGAACGCGCCCCAGAAGGCCATGCGGCCGCGGTAGACGTTGTGCGTGAGGTGGTCGATGATCTTCAGGCCGTGGCCGCGCGGGTGGCGTGTCGCCGGGTCGGCGTACGCGGGCAGGAACTCGAAGTCGATGTCGTAGATGCTCTTGCCGTCCTCGTAGCGGTCGATCAGGTACAGCGGCGCGCCGCCGATGCCCTTGACGGCCGGCAGCCGCAGCTCCATCGGCCCGGTGGGCACCTCGATCGGCTGGGCGCCGAGCTCGAGCGCGCGGGCGTAGGCCTTGTGCGAGTCACGCACGCGGAAGGCGAGCGCGCAGGCGCTGGGCCCATGCTCGGCGGCGAAGTAGCCGGCGAGACTGCGCGGCTCGCGGTTGACGATGAAGTTGATGTCGCCCTGGCGGTAGAGCAGCACGTCCTTGCTGCGGTGGCGGGCGACGAGGCTGAAGCCCATCTTCTCGAAGAGCGGCTCGAGCACGTTGGGCGCGGGCGAAGCGAATTCGACGAACTCGAATCCGGCCAGGCCCATGGGGTTGTCGAAGAGATCGGCCATGAGGGGCCTCCTTGCGGCGAAAGGTTCGAATGACAGGGCGGGACCTCAGTCAAGAGGCCCGAACAGCGAGGGTCATTCGCCCGCCGGGGGCGCGCCGGGCCGGCCGCGCACGCTGCGCGCAAGGTGCACGCCAATGGTGATGCAGCGGCTGGCATTCATCGGCGCGATTGTGCATCGCGAGAGCGCGGCCGTGGGGCCTGGGCCGGCGCTTCTTCGTCGAGGACCATGGTGCTTCCGGTCTCGGCCGACTCAAGCACCGCCCGGGTCGCCCGCAGCGTGGCGATGCCGTCGTCGGCGCTGCACAGCGGCGTCTCGCGCCCTTCGGCGACCGCACGCAGGTGGCGCAACTGCTCGGCGAACGGATCGCGCCGGTGCAGCGTGGTCTGTTCGCGCGTCAGCTCGGCGTGCCAGTGGCGGGCAGCACCGCGGTAGCGCCAATGCAGGAGCTGCGGCACGGTGAGCGCACCCTCGGTGCCGGCGATGTAGAGTGCATCGGCCCGCTGCGGTGGATAGAGTTCGGACTCGCCGGAAGCGATGTCGTAGTTCCAGGGCGACACGGCGCTGTCGGTCACCATCAGCGTCGCCACCGCACCTCCAGTCAGCCGCAACACCGCGGCCGCCGTGTCCTCGACCTCGAAGCCACGCTGCGCGTTGGAGGCCACCGCATGCACCGAGGCCACCTCGCCGACCAGGTGGCGCAACAGGTCGACATCGTGGATGGCATTGATGAGTACGGGCCCGCCTCCCTCCTGCCGGCGCCACGGCCCGTCGGTGAAGTAGCTGGCCGGCTTGAGCCAGGCTGCGAGCATGGTCACCGCGACCACCCGGCCGACGGCGCCCTCGGCAATCATCCTGCGCGCACGCTGCACGGCCACGCCATGCCGGCGCTGATGACCCACCAGCACCGGCACGCCCGCGGCCCGTGCAGCGTCGGCGAGGCGGCGGGCCTCGGCCACGGTGTCGGCGATCGGCTTCTCCACGAGCAGCGGAATGCGCCGCGCGACGCATTCGAGCCCGACCGAGGTATGCAAGGCGTTCGGCGTGGACACGATGGCCGCGCCGGGGCGCACGCGGTCGAGCAGGTCGGCCGGCGCGGCGGCCCAGGGCACACCCAGGCTCTCGGCCCAGTCGCGTGCGGCCAGGCTCGGGTCAGCCACGCCGGCGAGGCACAAGTCTGCATGCGCGAGCAGGCGCTGCGCATGCATGCGGCCGACGCCGCCGGCACCCAAGAGCGCCACCGGCAGCCGAGCGGTTGCCGCACGCCGCGAGGGCCCGATGGCCGCGTCGACGGCATCCGCTCTGCGCGTTGGCGGGGTTCCGTTCGAGGGTTCCAATCGGACCTCCAGTGGCGTCGGATGGCGAGACTGCATTCTCTTCTTGAATCAAGTTGTGCGACGACAATCCAAGGGTGTCGCAGCTCTTCGAGGTCCACCCCGAGAACCCGCAGCCGCGCCTGCTGAAGCAGGCGGCGCAGATCTTGCACGACGGCGGCGTCGCGGCCATTCCCACCGACTCGAGCTATGCGCTCGTCTGCCACCTCGACGACAAGGCGGCTGCCGAGCACCTGCGCCGCATCCGCCAGGTTGACGACAAGCACCACCTGACCCTGCTGTGCCGCGACCTGAGCGAGCTCGCCAGCTACGCGCGCGTGGACAACAGGCAGTACCGCATCCTCAAGCTCGGCACGCCCGGGCCGTTCACCTTCATCCTCGAGGCGACCAAGGAGGTGCCGCGGCGCGTGTCGCACCCTTCGCGGCGCACGATCGGACTGCGCGTACCGGCGCACCGGGTGACGCAGCAGCTGCTCGAGGTCTTCGGCGCGCCGCTGCTGGCCACGACGCTCATTCCGCCGGGCGAGACGTTACCGCTGAACGACGCGTTGGAGATCCGCGAACGTTTCCAGAAGACGCTGCAGGCGGTGGTGGACGCGGGGGCCTGCCCGGCCGAGCCGACCACCGTGGTGGACCTCAGCGGCGACGAGCCGCACGTGGCGCGTCTGGGGCGGGGCGACCCGGCGCGGCTAGGGCTCGTCGCCGGCGCGTCACCCGCCGAAGCGTAGCGCGGACGTCGCAACGCCCCGTACGCCTGGTGCGCCCGGGGTGCGCCTCGACAGCTAGCGCGGCCGCGGCGGCCGCGGGCCGCCGCGACCCGGCTGTCCGCGCC
>JALHOU010000311.1 GCA_022842825.1 Rubrivivax sp. | reverse complement strand
CTCTGTGGCACCGCCCTTAGGCTGCGCCAAACGTCCCCCCCATGCCCGCATCCGACCGTGCCCACGCCATCGCTCCTTCCCCGGGAGCACGGGCCCACGCTTCGCCGGCGGCGCGCCGGCCGCTGTACACGCCGGCCGAGCGCGCCCGCCGCGACCGCACGCGCTGGACCCTGGTGCAGGGCGTGCTCGCCCCGCTGCAGTTCGGGGTCTTCGCGATCAGCCTGTGGCTCGTGCTGCGCTACCTCGTCACCGGCGAAGGCTGGTGGGCGGCGAGCGCCTCGTTCGTGCTGAAGACGGCGCTGCTGTACACGATCATGATCACCGGCTGCCTCTGGGAGAAGGCGGTGTTCGGCCGCTGGCTCTTCGCGCCGGCCTTCTTCTGGGAGGACGTGGTCAGCATCGCCGTGCTCGTGCTGCACACAGCCTGCCTGCTCGCGCTCTTCACCGGCACGCTCGGCCCGCGCGCGCAGATGGTGCTCGCGCTCGCCGCCTACGCGGCCTACGTCGTGAACGCGGCGCAGTTCCTGCTGAAGCTGCGCGCCGCGCGGCTCGAAGGCGGTCAGGCACCGTCGCAGGCCGCCCATCCCATCGGAGCAGCTGCACGATGAACCCGGTCATTCCCATCCAATCGGCGCCGATGGCGCCGCCCGGCGCGGCGGGTACCACCGGCGAAGGCTGCGCCGTCGAGCGCCCCGTGCAACGCGAGCGTGGCCAGCGCGAGGTGTTCTGCGGCCTCACCGGCATCGTCTGGCTGCACCGCAAGCTGCAGGACGCCTTCTTCCTCGTCGTCGGCTCGCGCACCTGCGCCCACCTGCTGCAATCGGCGGCGGGCGTGATGATCTTCGCCGAGCCGCGCTTCGCCACGGCCATCATCGACGACCGCGACCTCGCCGGCCTTGCCGATGCCAACGACGAGCTCGACCGTGTCGTCACCCAGCTCGTCACGCGGCGGCCCGACATCCGCATGCTCTTCCTCGTTGGCTCGTGCCCGTCGGAGGTCATCAAGCTCGACCTCGGTCGTGCCGCGCAGCGCCTGTCGCAGCGGCTGCTGCCGCAGGTGCGCGTGCTGCACTACTCCGGCAGCGGCATCGAGACCACTTTCACGCAGGGCGAGGACGCCTGTCTGGCCTCCTTGGTGCCGCTGATGCCGACAGTCGGCACCGCCGCCCTGCCTTCTCTTTCCGACGACGCGCCCGCTGGCCGCGCCGGCCTCGGCCAAGCCGCGGACGCCTCGCCGCCGACCTCGCTGCTGGTCGTGGGCGCGCTCGCCGACATCGTCGAAGACCAGTTCCGGCGCCTCTTCGCCGACCTCGGCATCCCCGAGGTGCACTTCCTGCCGCCGCGGCGCGCCGACGCGATGCCGCCGGTGGGCCCCGGCACCCGGGTGCTCATGGCGCAGCCCTTCCTTGCCGACACCGTGCGCGCCCTCGAAGCACGTGGCGCGCAGCGCATCCCGGCCCTCTTCCCGCTCGGCGCCGAAGGCACCACCGAGTGGGTGCATGCCGCCTGCCTGGCCTTCGGCGTGCCGCACACCACCTTCGCCACGGTCGTGGGCCCGAAGCGCGAGCGCGCCGCGCGATCGATGGAGCGCCACCGCCTCACCTTGCAGGGCCAGCGCGTCTTCTTCTTCCCCGATTCGCAGCTCGAGGTGCCGCTGGCGCGCTTCCTCGCCCGCGAGCTGGGCATGAAGCTCACCGAGGTGGGCACGCCCTACCTGCACCGCCAGCATCTGGCCGAGGACCTGGCGCTGTTGCCCGACCCGGTGGTCCTCACCGAAGGCCAGGACGTCGAGGCGCAGCTGGACCGCTGCCGCGCCGCCGCCCCCGACCTCGTCGTCTGCGGCCTGGGCCTGGCCAACCCGCTCGAAGCCGAGGGCATCGCCACCAAGTGGTCGATCGAGCTCGTGTTCACGCCGGTGCAGGGCTTCGAGCAGGCGTCCGACCTGGCCGAGCTCTTCACGCGGCCGCTGCTGCGCCGCCGCAAGCTGGCCACGCCCGCGGCGCCCGATGCGGCGCCGGCCCCGGCCACGCCCTGGAGGCGCGCCGCATGAAGCTCACGCTGTGGAGCTACGAAGGCCCGCCGCACGTGGGCGCGATGCGTGTCGCCACGGCCATGCAGGGCCTGCACTACGTGCTGCACTCGCCGCAGGGCGACACCTACGCCGACCTGCTGTTCACGATGATCGAGCGGCGCGACCGCCGGCCGCCCGTCACCTACACCACCTTCCAGGCCCGCGACCTCGGCGGCGACACCGCCGAGCTCTTCAAGACCGCGGCCCGCGCCGCCTACGAGCGCTTCAAGCCGCAGGCGATGCTGGTGGGCTCCTCCTGCACGGCCGAGCTCATCCAGGACGACCCCGGCGGCCTCGCCGCGACGCTCGGCCTGCCCGTGCCGGTGGTGCCGCTCGAGCTGCCCGCCTACCAGAAGAAGGAGAACTGGGGCGCCGACGAGACCTTCTACCGACTCGTGCGCACGTTGTGCCCGCCGGCCACCGCCGCCGGCGAACGCGTGCAGCGCCAGCCCGGCCGCCGCTGCAACCTGCTCGGCCCCATGGCGCTCGGCTTCCGGCACCGCGACGACGTGCTCGAGCTCAAGCGCCTGCTCGGCGACCTCGGCATCGAAGTGGCCGTGGTGGCGCCGCTGGACGCCACGCCGGCCGACATCCAGCGCCTGCCGCAGGCCGACTTCAACGTCGTCATGTACCTCGAGGGCGCCTCGGGCACCGCCGCCTACCTGCAGCGCACGCACGGCATGCCGGCCACGCGCACGGTGCCCATCGGCCTGGACGCCACGCGCGCCTTCGTGCGCGAGGTGTGCACGCTCGCCGGCTTCGACACCGCCGCCATCGAGGCGGCCGTGGCCCGCACCGACGCGCGCGCCAGCTGGTACAGCCGCTCCGTCGACTCCACCTACCTCACCGGCAAGCGCGTCTTCGTCTTCGGCGACGCCACGCACGCCATCGCCGCGGCGAACGTGGCGGCGCATGAGCTGGCCTTCGAGGTCGTGGGCCTGGGCACCTACAGCCGCGAGCACGCGCGCCCGGTGCGTGAGGCCGCCGCGGCACTGGGGCTGGAAGCGCTCATCACCGACGACTACCTCGAGGTCGAGGCGCGGGTCACCGAGCTGCAGCCCGACCTCGTGCTCGGCACGCAGATGGAGCGCCACATCGCCAAGCGCCTGGGCGTGCCGTGCGCGGTCATCTCGGCACCGGTGCACGTGCAGGACTTCCCGGCGCGCCACTCGCCACAGATGGGCCTCGAAGGCGCCAACGTGCTCTTCGACACCTGGGTGCACCCGCTCATGATGGGCCTCGAGGAGCACCTGCTCGGCATGTTCCGCGAGGACTTCGAGTTCCACGAAGCGGCCGCCCCTTCGCACCTGCCGCGCGGCCATGCGAACGCAGCGCCAGCCGCCTTGCGCGCCGCGCCCCCGGCCGAGGCGATGCCCGGCCGGACGGCGGAGCCGGCCGTCGAGGGGGTGGTCGAATCGGCCGCCGAACGGGCCACCGAAGGGGCCACGCTGGGGCCCGGCTGGGCCGCCGAGGCCGAGAGCGAGCTCCTGAAGGTGCCGTTCTTCGTGCGCAAACGCGCGCGGCGCAACACCGAGCGCTACGCCGTCGAGCGAGGCCTCACCACCATCACGCTGGAGACGCTGTATGACGCCAAGGCGCACTTCAGTCGGTAGTGTCGCCGGCGCGGCGCGTGCCGCGGGCGTCCTGCCGGGCGGCTCTCGCCCGTCGTTCGTCGCCGACGGCACCGCGGCCTCGGCCGGCGCGATGCTGCGCACACCGGTGCGCGTGGTCATCGTGACGATGGACACGCATCTGGCCAGCGCCACCGAGCGCGCGCGCCAGACGCTGCAGCGCGAGCTGCCCGGCCTGGTCTTCACCTCGCACGCCGCCGCCGAGTGGGCCGGCCAGCCGTCACTGCTGCAGCGCTGCCTCGAGCACATCGCCGCGGCCGACATCGTCATCGTCACCATGCTCTTCATGGAGGAGCACTTCCTGCCCGTGCTGCCGGCGCTGCAGGCGCGCCGCGAGCACTGCGACGCGATGATCTGCGCCATGTCGGCCGCCGAGGTGACCAAGCTCACCCGCATGGGCCGCTTCGACATGGCCAAGCCGGCCAGCGGCCCGCTGGCGCTGCTCAAGCGGCTGCGCGGCCAGCACGGCCAGGGCAAGGGCGTGGCCGCCACCGGCGGCGCGCAGCAGATGAAGATGCTGCGCCGCATCCCGCAGTTGCTGCGCTTCATCCCGGGCACGGCGCAAGACGTGCGCGCCTACTTCCTGACGCTGCACTACTGGCTCGGCGGCTCGCAGGACAACGTGCGCAACCTCGTGCGCTTCGCCATCGACCGCTACGCGGCCGGCCCGCGCGAGGCGCTGCGCGGGCGCGTGCCGGCGCAGGCCCCGGTCGAGTATCCCGATGTCGGCGTGTACCACCCGCGCCTGCCGGGCCGCATCGGCGACAAGGCCTCGGCCCTGCCGGTGCCGGGCACGGCACCGCCCAGAGTCGTCGCCGGCAAGGCGGCCGCCGTCGCCTCCCCCCACCCGAGCGGCCGCGTGGGCCTGCTGCTGCTGCGCGCCTACCTGCTCGCCGACAACGCCCGCCACTACGACGCCGTCATCGCCGCCCTCGAGGCACGCGGCCTGCGGGTCGTGCCGGCCTTCGCCGCCGGGCTCGATGCGCGGCCGGCGATCGAACACTTCTTCATGCACGAAGGCCGGCCGACCGTGGACGCGGTGGTCTCGCTGACCGGCTTCTCGCTCGTCGGCGGGCCGGCCTACAACGACGCCAGCGCCGCCGCGCAGATGCTCGAGCGACTGGACGTGCCCTACATCGCCGCGCACCCGGTGGAGTTCCAGACGCTCGCCGAGTGGGGCGAGTCGCCGCGCGGCCTGCTGCCGGTGGAGAGCACCATCATGGTCGCGATCCCCGAACTCGACGGCGCCGTCTCGCCGATGGTGTTCGCCGGCCGTGCCGGCTCGGGCAGCACCACGAACGACGCGCACGACATGCACCCGAGCACCGAGCGCATCGAGATGCTCGCGGCGAGGGTCACCCGCCTCATGGCGCTGCGGCGCAGCGAGCGCGCACAGCGGCGCGTGGCGCTCGTGCTCTTCAACTTCCCGCCCAATGCCGGGCATGTCGGCAGCGCCGCCTTCCTCTCGGTCTTCGAGAGCGTGTTCGAGACGCTGAAGTCCCTGCGCGCGGCCGGCTACACAGTCGAGGTGCCGGCCAGCGTCGATGCGCTGCGCGACGCCGTGCTCATCGGCAACGCCGCCCAGCAGGGCACCGACGCCAACGTGCATGCGCGCATCGCCACCGACGACCACGTGCGGCGCGAACGCTGGCTGGCCGAGATCGAGGCGCAGTGGGGCCCGGC
>JALHOU010000310.1 GCA_022842825.1 Rubrivivax sp. | reverse complement strand
CGGGTAGTCCACGCGCAGCACGCGGTAGCGGTCGGTGAGGCGGTCGAGGTAGCCGTCGAGCACGCCTTGCATCGCTTCGCCGAAGATGGGCGTGAACGATGCCATCAGCGGCAGGCCGACCAGCAGCGGCTGGCCCTGCCCCTGCACCTCGTAGTGCACGCCGCTGGCGGGGTCAAGCGGCACGCGCGGCCTCGCTGTTCACTGTCCCGCGCGATGTGCCGCCCGATGTGCCGCCGCCCAGTTCATGCTGCAGCCAGTCTTCGACGAGGTCGTCCAGCACCGGCAGCGTCACCGCGCCGGCGGTCATCACGGCCGTGTGGAAGCGGCGGTGCTGGAAGCGCGCGCCGAGCGCTCGCTCGGCCCGCTGGCGCAGTTCACGCAACTTGAGGTTGCCGATCTGGTAGCCCAGGGCCTGCGCGGGCAAGGCGGCGTAGCGGTCGACCTCGCCCTCGATCGTCTCGCGCGAGAGCGACAGCCGTTGCGCCATGAAGTCCACGGCCTGCTCTCGGCTCCAGCCGCGCGCGTGGATGCCGGTGTCCACCACCAGACGCACCGCGCGCCACAACTCCATCTCCAGCCGGCCGTAGTGTTCGTGCGGCGTGGTGTACACGCCCATCTCGATGCCCAGGCTCTCGCAGTACAGCGCCCAGCCTTCGACGCAGGCGGTGTACTTGACGGCGCCGTGCCGGCGGAAGGCGGGCAGGCCGGTCTGCTCGTTCAGGAGCGCCAGGTGCATCAGGTGGCCGGGCCAGGCCTCGTGCACGACGAGCGCCGGGTGCAGGTAGCTCGGCGCCTTGGAAGGCAGGCCGCTGATCCAGAAGATGCCGGCACTGGACCCGTCGGCCGCGCTCGGTTGCGCGTAGGCTGGCGGCATGCGGGCGGACACCGCCTCGGGAATGCTCTGCACGCCGTAGGTGATGCGCGGGATGAGGCCGAAGAACTCCGGAATGCGGCGGTCGACGCGCTTGCACAGCGCCTCGACGCTCTGGCGCAGCGCATCGGCCGAGGGTGCGACGAACTGCGTGTCGGCAGCGAGGAAGGCGCGGTAGTCGGCCAGCCGGCCGGCGAACCCGGCCTCGGCCGCCACGCCCTGCATCTCGGCCTCGATGCGCGCCACCTCCGCGAGGCCGAGGGCGTGAACCTCGTCCGGCTCGAGCGCGGTGCTGGTGAAGTGGCGCACCCACACGCGGTAGTACTCGGCGCCTGCCGGCCCATCGACGCAGCTCAGCGACTCGCGCGCGCCGCGCACCAGCAGTCCCTCGAGGAACGCGGCCCAGGCCTGCAAGGCAGGTTGCAGCGTCTCCCGCACGACCGCCAGGGCGCGCCCCGCCTGCGCCTGCACAGCCGGCTGCGCCGCAGCGGCCGAGCGCTTGAACGGCGACATCCACGCCGAGGCCTCGGGCGCCGCGCCCAGGATGCCGCGCGTGTTGGCGGCCGCGGCCTGGAGCACCACACGCGGGTAGCGGTAGCCGCGCGCATGGCCGGCCTCGATGTTGGCCTGCACGTCGCGCAGGTAGCCGGCCAAGCCGGCCAGGCGCTCCACGTAGAGCGCGGCCGTGGCCTCGTCGCCAACACTGGCCGAGTTGGCCCAGAACATGGCGGTGAAGTCCGGCCCGGCCGGGAACAGCCACGGCCGCAGGTGCGAGTCCACCGCGTACTGGGCGCGCAGGCCCGACAGCTCACGCTGGAGCAAGGCGAGCGTCGCACGCTCCTGCGCCGCGAGCCCTTGGGGGTCGATCCGGCCGGCTTCGGCCAGCAGCTCGCCGGCGCGCGCATCGCGCCGCGCGTGGTCGGCGGCCGACTCGCGAAAGAGCACCGCATCGGCCAGCGGCGCGCCGGCCAGCGCGGCGGAAAGCGGCAGCTCGTGGCACTCGAACTGCCAGTAGCGTTCGGCAAGATCGGCCAGGGCGGCCGGGGCGGCTGGGTCGGCCAAACGCCGCGAAGGCTCGCTCGATGTCGTCATGGCCTCGGCTCCCTGCCCGGCAGCGGCGCGGCGCAGATCAGCTCGCGCAGCACGCCGATCGTCCACTCCGGGGCCTCGTAGATGAAGTTGTGTCCCGATCCGTTGGGCGCCACCACGCGCCGCGAGCGTGTGGACGTGGCGAGGTAGCGCTCGCGCGTGGCGGCGAAGAACCGGTGCATGCGCTGCGCCTGCGCGCCGCCGCCGGCCTGGGCCTCGGGCAGCGCGGCGATGTCGGCATCGGCATCGTCCTTGGGGCCGACCAGCCACACCGGCAGATCGCCGAGGTCGCGGTCGTAGACCACCGTCTCCCAGGCCACGGCCGCCACGCCTTCGGGCGTGAGCTCGCGGTAGATCGAGGCCTGGGTGAAGAACGACGCCGCGCTGGCCTCAGCCTCGCCCAGCGCCACGACCTCGGGGCCGAGCGCGGCCTTCGTGGCATCCATCGCCCGGGCGTAGACCGGCGTGCGCCGCGCCTGGGCCTCCTGCCAGCGGGCCAGGCTGAAGCCGAACAGCTGAGCGAAGCCGCCGAGCCAGGCCATGCGACGCATGTCGGCCAGTGCGCCCAGGCGCGGGCCGAAGACGATCGTCTCCAGCGGCGTGGGGTCCAGCAGTACCAGCGTGTGCACGAGATCGGGCCGGCGACGCGCGATGTTGGCCGCGAGCAGGCCGCCGAACGAGTGGCCGGCCCAGATGAACGGGCCGCGCTCGCCGGCGCGCTCCAGCGCGAGCACCATCTCCTCGGCCTCGCGCGCGGTGGTGCGCGGGAACGGGCCCGCGTCGCTCCAGCCGGTGCCGGGCCGGTCGATCAGGATCGACCGGGTCTCGTCGCGAAAGGCGCGGTGCAGGTGGTGGATGGCATGGCCGGGCGCGTGGCCGCCGGCAAACCACACGACCGGGAATCGCCCGTCGCCCGCGGCGCCCTCGGCGAGCACGTGCACGCGGTAGCCGCCCAGGTCGACGAGGCGCCCGGGCGGCGGATGCGCCCGGCGCGCCGCAGCCCGCTTCCCGAGGTGCCAGAGCGACAGCAGAGCCAGCGCGATGGCCGCGGCGATCAGGATGCCGACGACGGCGATGGGCGCGCCGCCCGCGTGCAGCAGCCCCGCCAGCGCCGCCACGAGCGCGGCGATCGCGAGGCCGCTGGCGTCGCGGCTCAGAACGCTCAGCACGCCGTCGAGCATCGCTTCAGGCTTTCGGAGCTTCGACGTCGGGCGCGGGTCCCGCTTCGTGGCCTCGCTGGGGCAGCATCCAGCCCGCGACGATGGCGGCGCCGAAGGCCACCGCGGCGCAGGTGAGCGAGAGCTGGTAGTCGCCGGTGCGGTCGCGCATCAACCCCGACAACCACGGCGCCAGGCCACCGCCGATGGCGATGATCATCATCTGCGTGCCCGCCGCCTGGCCGAAGAGCCGGGCACCGAAGTAGTGGCGCACCAGAAACGCACTGAGGCTGCCGTCGCTGCCGCTGGCCAGGCCCAGCACCAGCGCCGCCACCAGCATCGCGGCATAGCCCTGGCCGTAGAGCATGAGCAGCGCCGAGCCGAACGGCGCCGTCATCAGAAGCCACGCCATGCGCTGCGGGTTGACGCGGTCCACCAGCCAGCCCGCCAGCAGGTTGCCGAAGAAGTGGCTGGCGCCCACCAGGCTGGCGGCCACACCGATCTGTGCCGGCGCCACGCCGCGGTCGTGCAACAGCGCGGCGAAGTGAACCATGATGAAGCTGCTGCCGAGCGCGAAGAAGAGGTTCCACAGCGCCAGTGTCCACCAGGTGCGGCGGCCGAGGAAGGCGATCATCGGCGCCTTCTCGCCCGCCGCGCGGGGCGGCTGGGCGGCCACACCCGGCAGGCGTTCGCGCACGGCGAGCGCCAGCGCGAGCAAGGCGAACACCAGATGCATCGCCGCCATGGCCACGAAGGCCTGGCGCCAACCGGCGCCCTGGATGACCGCGGTGACGACGAGCGGGTGCAGCACGCCGCCGACCGCGCCGCAGGCGAAGAGGATGCCCATCGCGCTGCCCAGGCGCTTGTCGAACCAGCCCTGCACGAGCTTGGTCACGATGAGCGGCGAGGCCCCGAGCGTGGTGAAGGCCAGCGCCACCACCAGCGCATAGAAGTGCCACACGCTCGCGCCCATCAGCGAGAAGGCAGCGAGGTTGGCCGCGCCCAGCACGATGCCCGTCAGCAGCAGCGGGCGCAGCCGCGCGTGGTCGGCCAGCCAGCCGCCGGCCAGCGCCGAGATCCACGACACCATCGTCGTGAGCGTGAGCGAGAAGGCGATGTCGGCCCGGCCCCAGCCCTGGCTCTGCTCGAACGGCACCATGAAGAGGCCGAACGTCGAGCCGAACAGCGCCGGCACGCCGAAGATGAAGAGCGCCCCCGACCCGGCCAGCACGCGCCAGCTCTCGCGCGAGTCGAGAGCCGGCGGCGAGGCGGGCGACATGCCGATGCCCGGGCTCAGAAGTCGTAGCGCAGAGACACCGTCGTCGTGCGCGGCCGCTGCAGGAAGTACTGCGCGAACGGCCCCACACCCGCCGGCGCGCCGGTGATGCTCTGCACGCCCTTCTCGTTGGTGACGTTCTTGATGCCCGCGGCCAGCACCCACTTGTCGAGCGCGAACTCGACGCCCACGTCCACCGTGTCGTAGGCATCGGCCGGCTTGTTGCCGCCCAGGAACATCACGCGCTCGCCGACATGGGTGTAGGTGAGGTTGAAGCGGCCGCTCGAATCGAACGGGCCGGCGAAGCTCACGTTGCCCTGCAACGCGGCTTGCAGGTCCGGCGTGCCGGGCATCTGCGCGCCCGAAGCCACTGTGGTCGACGTGGGGCCGCCCGTGGGGATGGTGACGTCGGCGCGCGTCTTCGCATTGATGGACGCGATCGTCGCCGCCACGTCGAACGTCGGGTTGATGCGCCAGCGCAGCGCAGCCTCGAGGCCAGTGCTGCGCGCCTTGCCGACGTTCTGGATGCTGGAGGTGGGCAACGCGCCGATCAGCTGGAACACGGTGATCTGCGCGTCGGTCCAGTCGAGCATGAAGGCCGCGAGGTCGATGTTGAGCCCGGGCATCGGGGTCATGCGCAGGCCCGTCTCGTAGCTCCACAGCGAATCGGACTTGTACTCCGTGGCCGGATTGAGGCCGCTGTTGACGCCACCGTAGCGGTAGCCCTTGGCCGCGAGCGCGTACCACTGGTTCTCGCCGAAGCGGTACTTCAGCATCACCTTGGGCGTGGTGCCGCTGTCCTTGCTCGAGACGGGGCCGGCCGGGCTGGGCGCACCGAACACGGTGCCGGTCTGCGTGAAGTCGGTGGTGGTGCGGTAGTAACGCGCTCCCAGGCCGGCGCTCCAGCCGCCGCCGAAGGTGTACTCGGTGTCGCCGAAGACGGCCGACTCGCTGCCGCCGCCGGTGGTCTGCAGGTCGACGAGGTCGGTGAGGCCGAAGGCGGCCGA
>JALHOU010000309.1 GCA_022842825.1 Rubrivivax sp. | reverse complement strand
CCGGCGCCCGCCACCCACGCCCCCGCTGCCGCGACCAGGCAGCGGCGCGCACGCCACACCCGCTCGGGCGCGATCTCGCTCGGCCGCGGTGGGCCGCTCTCCCGCTTCATCGCGGCAGCACGGGCATCTCGAAGGGCTTCGGCAGCGTCGACAGCGCGCCCATGAAGGCAACGATCTGCCGCACCTCGTCGGGCGTCAGCTGCAGCGGCTTCATGTCCTTGGAGAGGTTGCTGGTCACCACGCCGCCCAGCCGGTAATGCTCCACCACCTCTTCGAGCGTCGCCGCCGAGCCGTCGTGGAAGTACGGCGCCGTGTTGGCCGCCTCGCGCACCGTCGGCGTCTTGAAGGCACCCTTCATCACCGCCAGCGGCCGGATGGCGTAACGCCCCATGTCCGCGTCGGGCTTGCCGAAGCTGGCCAGGCCCAGGTTGTGAAAGCTGTTGTCGGTGAAGTTGGGGCCGCTGTGGCATGCGGCGCAGTTGCCCTTGGCCGGGTCGACGAAGAGGCGGAAGCCGGCCACCTGCTCGGCCGTCATCGCGTCCTTCTTGCCCGCCACCCACTGGTCGAAGGGCGAGTTGTTGCTGACCACCGTGCGCTCGAAGCTGGCGATGGCCTTCGAGATGGTCTCGGCGCTGATCGGCTCGCCGGGGTAGGCGGCGGCAAAGGCGGAACGGTAGCCCTCGTTACCGTTCAGGAAGGCGAACAGCTTGGTCATGTCGGTGTTCATCTCGACATCGGCCTCCATCGGGCCCATCGCCTGGTCCTCGAGCGACTTCTTGCGCCCGTCCCACATCTGCACGCCGTTGTAGGCGGTGTTGATCACCGTCGGCGTGGCGCGGCCGAGCACCTGGCCCTTGAAGCCCTTGGCCGTGGGCAGGGCGTCCGACCAGCCGTACATCGGGCTGTGGCAGGTGGCGCAGCTCATGTTGCCGTCGCCCGAGAGGCGGTTGTCGAAGAAGAGCTGGCGGCCCAGGGCCACGCGTTCCGGCGTGGGCGCGTTGCCCTCCGGGTGCGGCACCGCCGCAGGAAGCAGCCAGGCCTGCAGGCTCGGGTGCCCGGGCTGCAGCACGTAGGTGGTGCCGACGAGGTCGGTCACCATGGGGGGCGAAGGCAGGGCCACCGACACACCCAGGGCGGTGAGGCTGCCCAGCGCGGCCATCACGGCCACGACGTTCTTCATGGTCTTCATGCCTGAACTCCAGTACGGGTCGAAGGGCGCGATTGCGCGGTTGCGCGACGGGGTGGTCCGGCGGGAACCCGGGCCTGCTGCGGATTTCGGCGGCTGCGGTCCGGGCTTGAGGTGAATTGAGGCCTGTTCTCGGCCCTCAAGCCGCCTTTGCCGCCGCCGAAAACGCCCAGAGTCGCACCTGTCATTTCCGCTGGGGGCCGGCCAAGCCGATGGTCGCGGCACTCGTCACCTTCAAGGAGCAACAAGATGTTCGACGGTCGCCATCGCCCCGTGATCACTGCCAGCCTGCTGACCCTGACGTTGATCTCGCCGCCCGTCTGGGCTGCCGAACACGTGGTGACCCAGCGCAACAAGTCCTTCAGCCACAAGAAGCTGAAGGTCAAGGTGGGCGACAGCATCAAGTTCACCAACGAAGACAGCTTCGCGCACAACGTGTTCTCGCTGTCGCCGGCCAAGAGCTTCGACACCGGCTCGTTCGGCAACGGCCAGAGCAAGTCCGTGACCTTCGACAAACCCGGCAAGGTGGAGGTGGAATGCGCCATCCACCCCGACATGCGCCTGGACGTCGAGGTGGAGCCGTGAGGCGCCCGCTGGCCGCGCTCGCGGCCGCGGCCGCGCTGGTGCTGGCCACGCTGGCGGCGCCGCCCGAGGCGGTCTCGGCCGAGAAAGCCACGCCGCAGGCAGCCGCCGGCGCCCTGCTGCCACGCGAGAGCGCCGAGGCCGCCGCGTTCCGGGGCGGTCTCGTCTACGCCAACTACTGCGTCACCTGCCACGGCATGAATGCCGACGGCAACGGCCGCGCCGCGCGCCTGTACACGCCGCGCCCGGCCAACCTGCGTGGCAGCGACAAGAACGACGCCTACGTCTCGCTCATCATCCGCAAGGGCGGCGCAGCGCTGGGCCGCTCCGAGTTCATGCCCACGTGGGAAGCCGAGCTCACCGAGGAGCAGGTGCGCGACCTTGTGGCCTACCTGCGCTCGATCAACGTGAACAAGCCGCGCTGAGCGCCGCTGCCACCAGCGCGCCCCAGGACACCATGCACACGCACGCCATGCCCACTGAAGCGGCCTGCGCCGCTGGCGCCGGACCCGCTGTCGCCACCGGCCTGTGGCGGCCGGGTGTCTGCCTGCTCAGCCGCATGCGCTTCGTTGGCAAGGCGGCGGTCATCTCGGCCCTCTTCCTGCTCGTCGTCGCGCAGTCGATGGCCCTCTTCATCGGTGGCGCCCACCGGGCCATCGCCAGCTCGCAACTCGAGCGTGCCGGCATCGCCGCCGTGCGTGAGCTGCAGGCCGCGCTCACCGAGGCGCTGCAGCTGCGCGCCCGTGCAGCCGCCGGCGCAGCGCCGAGCGCCGAGGCGCTGAAGGCCATCGAAAGCCGGCTGCTCGCCACGCAGGCCGCGTTCAAGGGCCACGCGCTCGACGCCACCCCCACCTTGCACTTCGTCCGCCAGGCGATGGAGCCGCTGCAGAAGCCGGCCGCCGACGCCGAAGACGCCTTCATCCAGGTCGACGGTCTGGTGCAGCAGATCCTGCGCGCCACGGCCGCGCTGGCCGACGCCGCAGCCATCTCGGCCGATGTCGACCCGCTCTCGCAGATGCTGGGCCGCGCCTCGATGAACGAAGGGCTGCTCGCGGCGGCCGCCATCGGCCGCGTTGCCGACCTGGGCGCCGCGGCGCAGAAGGCCGGCCAGGCACCGCCCGGCACGCGCCGCATCGTCACCGGCGAGGCTTACCAGCTCTACAAGCAGGTCGAAGGGCTGTTCGGCCGCTACGAGGGCATCGCCAAGGCCGATGCCTCGCTGGAGGCGACCCTCGCGTTCCAGAAGACCTTCGACGACGTCAACACCTTCATGCGCCAGGCACGGCGCGCCCTGCCCGCCGAAGGTGCCGCGCCGGCCGACGGCACGCCGCTGGCCCAGGCCGGCGCCAGCGCCACCGCGGCGCTGATGCAGCTCTCCGGCCGCGCGCTGGAGGCCCTCGACGCCCGCGTGGCCGCGCGCATCGCGCAGGAGCGGCGCTCGCTGGCGCTGCAGATCGGCTTCGTCGCGCTGTGCCTGCTTCTGGCGGGCTACCTCTTCTACTGCTTCTTCCTCGTCACGCGGCACGGCATGGCCGAGCTCACGCGGCACGTGCAGGCCATGGCGCAAGGCAACCTGCAGAGCGCGCCGCAGCCCACCGGCCGCGACGAAACCGCCGACATGCTGCAGGCGCTGGCGGGCATGCAGCAGTCGCTGCGGCAACTGATCGGCCAGGTACGCGACTGCTCGGGCGAGATCGTCGTCTACAGCGGCGATGTCTCGCAAGGCACGGCCGACCTGACGCGCCAGACCGAGGACTCGGCCAGCCGCATGCAGGAGTCGGCCGCGTCGATGGAAGCCATCGCCAGCCGCTGTCGCGACACCGCGCAGCAGGTCAGCGACTGCGCCGGCAGCGGCCGCAGCGCCACCGGCCTGGCGCACGCCGGGCAGCAACGCATCGAGGCCCTGGTGTCGCGCATCGAGCAACTGCAGGCCTCATCGCTGCGCGTCGGAGACATCGTGAACCTCATCGACAGCATCGCCTTCCAGACCAACATCCTGGCGCTGAACGCCGCCGTTGAGGCGGCGCGTGCCGGCGAGCAGGGGCGCGGCTTCGCCGTCGTCGCCGCGGAGGTGCGCTCGCTGGCGCAGCGCACGGCCGCCGCGGCGCGCGAAATCAAGACACTGGTGTCCGACAGCTGCGAGCAGTCGCGCCAGGGCGCCGATGCGGTGCACGAGGCCGGCAGGTCGATCACCTTGCTCGCCGGCGAGGTGGTGGCCATCGGCCGCAAGCTCGAGACCGTCTCCAGTGCCAACCAGGAGCAGGCGGGCAACGTGGCCCAGGTGGCCGCGGCCATCGCCGAGCTCGACCAGCAGACGCAGCGCAACGCCGCGCTCGTGGCGCAGTCGCGCGCCGCCGCGGCGAGCATGCGCGCCAAAGCCGACCAGCTGGCCAGCGCGACCGGGCAGTTCGTGCTCTGACGGCGGCTCACGACGACGGTTCACGACGAGACGCGACCACCGGCAGCCGGGCCACAGCATGCCGACGATGAAGGTGCCGAAGATGACTTCCGTGCGGACCACCGCATCCTCGGACCGCACAGGCGGCGAGCCGCGCGAACCGAGACACCTGGCTCAGCGCCGCAGCCTGCTCGGCGCGGCCCTGACCTTGGCCCTGGGCGGCGGCATGGCCGGCCCCACCTGGTCGCGCACCGAGCCGCCGCTCGGCTGGGCGCGCCCGCCGACACCGCCGGTGCCCTGGAAACTGACCGCGGCCAACGGCGCCGAGGTCGCGCTGCCCCAGCTGCTCAACGGCCGCCTCACGGCCGTGCAGCTCATGTTCACCGGCTGCACCACCAGCTGCTCGGCGCAGGGCCTGCTCTTCGCCACGATGGCCGCACGCCGCCGCGCGCAGCCGGTGGGGTGGCTCTCGATCAGCATCGACGTGCTCTCCGACGACCCGGCGCGCCTGCGCACCTGGCAGCGGCGATTCGGCGAGCAGCATCCGGCGCACTGGCAGGCCGCCGTGCCGGCCATGCGCGACGTGGATGCCATCAACGCCTTCCTGCGCGGCACGCCGGCGCGCTCGGGCACGCACACCAACCAGGTGTTCGTGTTCGACCGCCAGGGGCGGCTCGCCTACCGGACGGGCGACGACCCGACGCCCGACTTTCTCGAGCAGCTGCTGCAGGCGATGGCCTGAGCCGGCAGTCGGCAGGCGCGCGGCAGGCTGGGACAGGCCGGGGCGCGGCCTAGACTCGGCCGATGCCCGCTCCGATGCCCCTGCGCCGATTCGACAGCACGCGCCTGCGCGCGATCGCCACCGCCGGGGTGACGGCCCGCCACTGCCTGCGCACCGAGAGGCTTGTCGCCGCCTGCCGCCTGGGCGCCGGCCCGGCTCAACGGCACTGGGCCGAGCCTGCCGGGCCCGTGCGCATCGAGATGCCCTTCGGCTGCTATCAGATGGACGACCCGGAGGTCGCTCGCCGCGCTGCCCTGCAACTGGACGGCAGCTGGCGCATGGCCGATGCTTCCGGCGCCGGCCGGCTCGCCATCCGCGCCCAGGCGCTGTGGGCCGGCCTCGCCTGGTGGCGCGCGCTGCAGCCGGGCGACGCCTGGGATGCCGGCGAAGCCAAGCATGCGGCCGCGCTCGCCGGCTTCGAGCCGCGGCGCACGACGCTCGTGATCATCGAAGGCA
>JALHOU010000308.1 GCA_022842825.1 Rubrivivax sp. | reverse complement strand
CACGTGCCCTTCAAGGGCAACGCCGACAACATGCAGGCCGTGCTCGGCGGCCACACCATGGCCGCCAGCGACGCCACCGGCTGGGCGCCGCACGTCGAGGCCGGCAAGCTGCGCCTGCTCGCCACCTACGGCAGCAAGCGCACCAAGCGCTGGCCCAACGTGCCCACGCTCGACGAACTCGGCTACAAGACGGTGAGCGACTCGCCCTTCGGCGTCTGCGGCCCCAAGGGCATGGACCCGGCCGTCGTGAAGACGCTGCACGACGCCTTCAAGAAGACGCTCGAAGACCCCGCCGTCATCGCCACCTTCGACAAGTTCGACCAATCGGTGATCTACATGGACACCGAGGCCTACACGAAGTGGGCGCGGGAGACCTATGCCGCCGAGCGCGCGACGATCGAGCGCCTCGGGATGCTCATGAAGACCAGCTGACGCGGCGGCGATCCGTCGCACCACCAGCCCCCCGCCAAGCATTGCCGGAGACGACCACGATGCATCACCGACTTGTCCTCGCAGCCGCCCTGTGCGGCGCCGCATTCATCGCCCACGCCCAGCCCTGCCCCGACAAGAACCTCATGTACTGGCAGGCCTTCCCGCCGGGCGGAGAGAGCGACATCTCGGCGCGCCACCAGCAGGTGGTGTTGAAGAAGAAGTGCCCGGCCATCGACACCGTCATCCAGTACAAGGCCGGCGCCGGCGGCGCGCTGCTGTGGAGCCAGATGAACACGCTGCCCGGCGACGGGCTCAACGTGGGGGGTGTCAACCTGCCGCACATCGTGCTGCAGCCGATGGAGGGCAACGTCTCGTACAAGACCGAGGACCTCGTGCCGGTCTTCTGGTACCACTACACGCCCGATGCGCTGGTGGTGCCCGAGGCGAGCCCGATCAAGAGCTTTGCCGATTTCCTCAGGGTGGCCAAGGCCGACCCCGGCAAGCTCAACCTCGGCGGCTCGGGCCTCAATTCGGCCAACCACGCCGCGCACCAGCGCTTGAACGCGGCCTTCGGCGTGAAGTCGACCTACGTGCCCTACAAGGGCACGGGCGACATGACCCTCGCCGTGCTCGGCGGCCACATCGACGGCGCCATGAGCTACACCGCCTTCGCCATCAACAACAAGGGCAAGGTGCGGGCGCTGGCCGTGGCGATGGAGCAGCGCCACCCGCTCATGCCCGACGTGCCCACCTTCAAGGAGCTGGGTGTGGACTGGGTGGACGGCGCCTTCCGCGGCGTGGGCGTGCCCAGGAGCACGCCGCCCGAGCAGCGCAAGCGGCTGGCCGACCTGTTCGCCGCGCTCAACGCCGAGGCCGAGATGAAGGAGCTGGCGGCCAAGAGCGGCTTCGAGCTCGTGAACATCGGCCCCGACAGGATGGAAGCCTTCATGCGCGAACGCACCCGCGTCTACCAGGAGGTGGGGCGGCAGATGGGGCTCGGCAAGTAGCCCTCGTCGGCCTCCGCCCGGTCGCCAGGCTGCCAGCGGGTGGCCGGGCCGCCGGCTGCGGCGGCCCGGTCACCGGCCGTAGCACCCCGGGCAACGGAGGCCCGACAATCGGCGGCTCAAGGAGCCACCGACATGAGCACTGCCACCGCCTCTTCCACGACCAGCGCCGCCACCGGCTACCCCGACGTCCAACTCTTCATTGCCGGCCAATGGCGCGCTGGCAAAGCCGGCGAGACGCTGCCGGTGAAGAACCCGGCCACCGATGCCACCCTGGGCCACGTGGCCGTGGCGCGCAAGGCCGACCTCGACGAGGCGCTGGCCGCCGCCGCCAAGGGCTTCGACCTCTGGCGCAAGACGCCGGCCGCGCAGCGCGCCAAGGTCATGCGCGAAGCGGCCCGCCTCCTGGCCGAGCGCGCCGACGCCATCGCGCGCCTGATGACGCTCGAGCAGGGCAAGCCGCTCGTCGAGGCGAAGGGCGAGATCCTCTTCGCCGTCGAGATCATCGAGTGGTTCGCCGAGGAGGGCAAACGCGTCTACGGCCGCATCGCGCAGCCGCGCGGCGCCGGGCAGCTGATGCAGGTGTTCAAGGAGCCGGTCGGGCCCGTGGCCGCCTTCACGCCCTGGAACTTCCCGATCAACCAGGTGGTGCGCAAGCTCTCGGCGGCGCTGGCCACCGGCTGCTCGTTCATCGTCAAGGCGCCCGAGGAGACGCCGGCCTCGCCGGCCGAGCTGGTCCGCGCCTTTGCCGACGCCGGCGTGCCGGCCGGCGTCATCAACCTCGTCTACGGCCACCCGGCCGAGATCAGCGAGTACCTGATCCCGCACCCGGTGATCCGCAAGATCACCTTCACCGGCAGCACGCCGGTGGGCAAGCAGCTCGCCGCAATGGCCGGCGCGCACATGAAGCGGCTGACGATGGAGCTCGGCGGCCACGCCCCGGTGATCGTGGCCGAGGACTGCGATGTCGAGCGCGCCGCCAAGATCGCCGCCACGGCCAAGGTGCGCAACGCCGGCCAGGTGTGCATATCGCCGACGCGCTTCCTCGTCGCCAACAGCGTGCGCAAGGCCTTCGTCGACAGCATGGTGGCGCACACGCGCGCCGTGAAGGTGGGCAGCGGCCTCGAGAAGGACACCGCGATGGGGCCGCTCGCCAACCCGCGCCGCATCGTGGCCATGGAGCGCCTGACGGCCGACGCCGTCAAGCACGGCGCCTCGGTCGCCACCGGCGGCGAGCGCATCGGCGCCGCCGGCAACTTCTTCGCGCCCACGGTGCTCGTGGACGTGTCGCGTGACAGCCTCGTCTTCAATGAAGAGCCGTTCGGCCCCATGGCCGCGGTGTGGGGCTTCGACAAGATCGAGGAGGCCATCGCCGAGGCGAACCGCCTGCCCTACGGCCTCGCAGCCTATGCCTTCACGGGCTCGCTCAAGACCGCGCAGATGCTGAGCGAGAACCTGCAGACCGGCATGCTGTGGATCAACCAGCCGGCCGCCCCCTGGCCCGAGCTGCCCTTCGGTGGCGTCAAGGACTCCGGCTACGGCAGCGAGGGCGGGCCCGAGGCGCTGGAGGCCTACCTCAACACCAAGAGCGTGTCCACGCTGTGCGCCTGAACCCGCAAGCCGAGCGGCACGCGAACCCTCCCCCGGCCCGCACGGGCCGCACCGGCAAGGATCGACCATGACCCGCGCACGCCGAAGCTTCATGACCGCCACCGCGACGGCCGCCGCGGCACTGCTGTTGTCGCTGGCAGGCACCGCCGCCTGGGCGCAGGGCTCCTGGCCCGACAAGCCGGTGCGCGTGGTGCTGCCCTTCCCGCCCGGTGGCCCGAGCGACATCGTCATGCGCCTGGCCGCCGACAAGATGCAGGCGAGCCTGAAGCAGCCCATCGTCATCGAGAACCGCCCCGGCGCCGGCGGCAATCTCGGCACCGCCGAGGTGGCGCGCGCCGCGCCCGACGGCCACACGTGGCTGTGGGGCACCGACACGCTCGTCACCGTCAACCCGCATGTCTACAAGCAGCTCGGCTTCAAGGTCGAGGACCTCGTGCCGGTGACCATCGGCACGAGCTTCAGCCAGACGCTCGTGTGCCACCCGTCCGTGGGCGTGAAGACAGTGACCGAACTCGTGGCCAAGGCCCGGGCCACGAAGATGAGCTACGCCTCGGGCGGCAACGGCGTGCCCGGGCACCTCTCGATGGAACTGCTGCAGCACATGGCCGGCTTCGAGATGACGCACGTGCCCTACAAGGGCCCGGCGCCGGCCACGCAGGACGTGGTGGGCGGCCAGGTGCCCTGCGGCCTGCTCGCCGGGCCCACCGTGCTGCCGCACATCCGCGCCGGCAAGCTGGTGCCGCTGGCGGTGTCGGGCGCCACGCGTTCGCCGACGCTGCCCGAGGTGCCGACGATGGCCGAGGCCGGCGTCGCCGGCTACCGCGCCGACTTCGCGCTCGCGATGTTCGCGCCCAAGGGCACGCCCGAGGCGATCGTCACGCGTTTCCGGCAGGCCTTCGTCGAGGCGCTGCAGGCGCCCGACGTCGTCGAGAAGCTGAAGGCCGGCGACCAGGTCGTCGTGGCCAGCACGCCGGCCGAGGCGGCGCGTGCGCTTGCGGCCGACTCGCAGAAGTGGGGCGAGGTCGCGCGGCGCATCAAGCTCGGCCTCGACTGAGCGCATGGCGCGGGCGTTCAGCCGGCGCAGCGCGCTCGCCACGCTGGCTGCGCTGGGCGTGTCGCCGCTGGCCGGCGGCTGGCAGGTGGCGCGCGCCGAGGGTGACAAGCCCGCACAGTCAGGCGCCTCGTTCGCGCTCATCGGCGACGTGCCCTACGGCACCGGCGAGGAGGGCAAGCTCGAGCGCATCGTCGAGGCCATCAACGCCTCGCATGCCGCGGGCGGCGTGCGCTTGGTGGTGCACACCGGCGACGTGAAGCGCGGGCGCGAGCGCTGCGACGACGCCCTGCTGCAGCGGCGCTTCGAGCTCTTCCAGCGCTTCGAGCCGCCGTTCATCATCACCCCTGGCGACAACGACTGGACCGACTGCCACCGCGCGGCCAGCGGCGGCTACCTGCCCACCGAGCGCCTGGCGCGTTTCCGGCAGATCTTCTACCCACGGCCGGGCCAGAGCACGGGCCGCCAGCCGATGCCGGTGCTCACGCAGGCCGGTGCAGCGGCCGCCACCGCGCCGCCCGCCGCAGCCGCGCACCACGCGTACGTCGAGAACCAGCTCTGGGCCTTCGCCGGCACCACGATGGCCACCGTGCACGTGGTGGGCAGCGGCAACGGCCTCGAGCCCTGGGACGGCATCGACCGCCAGGACGGCGAGAGCCAGCCGCGGCGCGACCGCCTGGCCGAGTTCACGGCGCGCGAGGCCGCGGCGCTGGCCTGGCTGGACACCGTGTTCGAGCATGCGCGCGAGCAGCGCAGCGCCGGCGTGGTGGTGGCCATGCAGGCCAACCCGCGCATCAACCGCAGCGCACGGGACGCCGTGCGCCAGGGTTTCAACCGCATCCTGGAGCGCCTCGCGCGGCACGCGCAGGCCTTCGGCAAGCCGGTGCTGCTGGCGCACGGCGACACCCACACCTTCCGCTTCGACAAGCCGCTGCAGCACGCCGACGCCGACACCGGGCTGCCGGCGCTGGAGAACCTCGCGCGGGTCGAGAACTTCGGCTCGCCGCAGGTGCACTGGGTGGAGGTGCGCGTCGACGCGGCCACGCCCGAGGTCTTCTCCGTCGTGCCGCACTACGTGCTGGCCAACCTGCTGCCGTTCTAGGGCGCGGTAGGCGCCGGCGGGCGCCGCCGGGCACCTCGTGGGCGTGACCGGTTGCACGGCGCCCGCCTCGGCGAGGGCCATGGCCCCCGAAGGACGGGCCACGGCAGCGTGCATCGGACGGGATACTGCGGGCGCTCCGCCCAGCCCGGCGCCGCACGGCTCCCGGCCTTCGGGGCGCCCTCGCCCCGCCCAGACCTCTCGACGGACCCGGCCGCCC
>JALHOU010000307.1 GCA_022842825.1 Rubrivivax sp. | reverse complement strand
GCAGGCCAGCGGCAGTGGCTGCGGCAGCGCGGCCGCTGCGGCAGGCTTCATGTCGCCGCCCGGCGGCCGCGTCGCGATCCAGGCGGTGACGGCTTCGACATCGGCCACGTCCAGCCGGCGCGCGATGAGGGCCATGCAGTCGGGCGCGGCAGCGCGGCGTTCGCCCAGGCGCCAGGCGCCGAGCTGGCCGAGCAGGTAGTCGCGCGGCAGGCCCACGAGGCCGGGCATGGCCGGCAGAACGCCGGTAAGACGCTCGCCGTGGCAGCGGGTGCAGGCGGGCACGCCGCGTCCGGCATCGCCCTGGCGTGCCAGCAACTCGCCGCGCGCCAGCATGGCGGGCGGTGCGGCGTTCGGCGGCGGCGGTGCGTAGGGCAGGTCGAGCGAGGCGAAGTAGGCGGCGATCTCGCGCAGGTAGGCGTCGTCCAGGTGCTCGACGAGGTCGGCCATGGCGGCATTGGGCCGCCGCCCATCGCGGAAGTTGACCAGCTGGTTGAAGAGGTAGCCCGCCGGCTTGCCGGCGATGCGCGGAAAGTAGCCGGCACTCGTGGCGCGGCCCTCCTTGCCGTGGCACGGCGTGCAGGCCGCCATGCGGCGCGCCATCTCGACATCGGCCGCGGGCAACGCGAGAGCGACCGGCGACACGGCGATGGCGGCGGCGCACGCGAAGAGGCGTGCCGCACGCATCGCGTGGCGTGCAGCGTGCCTGCGTTGGCGCTCCCACCGCCGCGCGCGACGATCAGCCATCGACGAGGTAGCGCTGCACCAGCCGCACATAGAGGCTCGCGGTGCCCGGCAGGACGCGGTCGTTGAAGTCGCAGCCGGCGTTGTGCACCGGGCAGCCGCCTTCGCCCGCCTCGCCGACCGGGAGGGCGCCGACGGTGACGATGGCGAGCTCGTCGGGGTGGATCTCGCGCTGGGCGTGGATCTGGCGCCGCAGCGCCACCATTTCGCCCTCGACCTGTCGCACTTCGTCGAGCACGGGCATGGCTTGTGTCATCGGGGTGCTCCGGGTGGGGGCCGCGGGCCGAGATAGCGCTGCGCCGCCGCGACCGCCTGGTAGGCGGTGGCGATGGCGATGCCTGCGCCGCTGCGCGAGCGGATCCAGTCCTGATGGGCAACGATCACGCCGGCAGCGAAGAGCCGATCGTCCAGGGGCCGGCCGCGCGGGCCGAGCGGCCGCGACTCGGCATCGATTTCGATGCCGGCGCGGTGCAGGGGATGGCCGCGGCTGTCGGTATAGCGCTCGCGATACCAATCGGCGCGGCCGGCCGGCTGCGTCACGGGCAGGTTCAGCAGCGGCTCGCGGATGCCGTTCGGATGGGCCTCGAGACCCCCGCTCAGGAAGCGCCCGGTGGCGAGGATGACGGCCCGCGCCCGGATGCGTATCGGGCCGAAGCTGTCGTGCAGCAGTAAGGCCGCGCCGTCGGCATCGAAACTCACCTGCGCCACCTTGTGCTGCGGGATCAGGGTCACGCCTGCCTTTGGCAGGGCCTGCTCGAGCAACTCGCGCAGCCGCACGCCGGGTACCGAAGGCGGCAGGGTCGGGATCTCGAAGATCTCCAGGCCGGTGAGCCGTTGCAGTTCTGCGTGCACGCGGTCGGGCCGGTGCATGCCCAGCATCGCCGGCAAGCCGATGACGCGGGCCGCACCGGCAACCCCTCTCAGCACCTCGGCCAGCCTCTCGCGCGTGGCCGGCACCTCCATCGCCCGCGCCATCACTTCAGCATAGACCTCGCCGCGTGGCATGCCCGGGAAGGCGACGCGTCGTGCCTCGATCGCCGGCCACCGGCCCGCGAGATGGGCGACGACCTCGCGGGCGCTGAAGCCCTTGAGCCCTTCGAAGTCGACGATGACGCAGGCGGCCTTCTCGGACACGGCGCGCGGGCCCGCCGCCATCGTGGCCGGCACGCACAACGTGCGCTTCAGGGTGCCGGCCGGGGTCAGCGCGCAGATGTTGTGTGCGCCGGCCGGGCTGTAGGCGATGCCGTGTTCGCCGACAAAGGCGGTGAACTCGTCGAAGGCAGCGCGGATGTCGGCCGCCGCGATGCGCGCGAGCGGATGGCTCGGCCGCGCCTGGCGCAGATCCTCCAGCGCCAACCACGGGTCGGCGACCTCGGCGGTGCTGCCGTCGACCCGGCCCAGCAGGTCGAGGTAGCCGGTGGTGTAGGCGAGCGCGCCGCTGTTGCCGGTGAGGGCGGTGGTGATATGGCGGTTGGCGGCGAACACCGAGGCGGCCAGCCCCGCCATCCCGGAGCCGACCACGGCCAGCTCGGCGCCGAAGTTCCGCGGCGGCCCGGTCATGGCAGGACACGTTGGTGCGTGCGCATCGAGACCGCCGTCACTCGGCCTCCAGGGCGTCGAGCCCGAGCAGGCCGCAATGCAGCGCCTCGGCCAGCTCCAGCTGCGCGGCCTGCTGGCCCCAGACCACCAGGCGCTGGCCCTTGAATCGCTCGTCGAAGAACGCGCGCAGGTGACGCAGGCCGGTCGCGTCGCGGTAGTGGCCGCTGTCGTACAGATGAGACGCGACGCGGATGCCGCAGAACGAGCCCTGGCACGAGCCCTTGCCGATGCGCGAACGCAGCGAGATCGCCTCGAGGCTCATCGCTTGCGGCAGCCCGTCGGGTGCGGCCGAGACGATCTCGTCGACCGTCGATTGCGGCACCAGCTCGCATTCGCACAGGATCATGTCGGTCGGGTCGTTGCGCAGGAACCATCTCCGCGGCGCGGCGCCGGGCGCGGTCCAGCGGCCGGCATCGTTGTCGGGCAGCGCCGCGGTGGCGGTGGTGCCGGGCCGGGCGTTGCCGAGGCGGGCGGCGACGAGGTCGGCCGCCTTCTCGGCCATCAGGCGGAAGGTGGTGAGCTTGCCGCCGGTGATGGTGCAGAAGTTCGTCAGGCCCTGCGCGCGGTGGTCCATCAGCGCAAAGCCCCGGCTGGCGGCGCGGTCGCTGGTGTTGCCGGCGCCTTGCAGCAGCGGGCGCACGCGCGAGAAGGCGCGCGTGTAGCGCGCACCGGCCAGGGCCGGGACCATGGCCGCACCCTCGCGGACGAGGAGGTCGATTTCGTCCACGGTGGGTGCCACCTGCTCCAGGTCGCGCACGCGCAGGGAGGTTGTGCCGAGCAGCGACACCGTCCCGCCGGGCACCAGGATGTCGCCGTCGGCGGGCGGGCGCAGGCGGTTGATCACATGCCGGGTCATGCGGTCGTGGTTGACGAGCAGCGTGCCCTTGGCATACAGCAGGTCGACGTCGGTGCAGCCGGCCAGGCGGGCGATGCGCATCGCCCAGGCGCCGCCCGCATTGACCACCTGGCGGGCGCGGATCTCGAGCGTCGCGCCGCTGCGGTGGTCGCGGCAGGCGGCGCTGCGGATCTCGCCCTCGGCGATGTCGAAGTGCAGCAGTTCGGTGTGCGAGCGGTACAGGCAACCGTTGATGAGCCGCGCGTGATCGACGTTCGCCAGCGCCAGGTGGAAGGGGTCGACGGTGGCATCGGGCACGCGGTAGGCCCTGACCAGCTTGTCGGCGAGGTGCGGCTCGAGCTTGCGCGCCTCAAAGACCGAGAGCTCGTCGCAGGCGATCGCCGCGCGGCCGCAGAGGCCGGGAAACCGCTCGGCGAAGGCGGGGTCGTCGCCTTCGATGCCGACAAAGAGGCCCCCGGTGGCTTCGATGCACAACGGGGCCAGCCGCTTGAGGCGCTCGCTCTCCTGCCGGCATTCGATGGCCGCCTCGAGGTCGGTGGCGACGTAGCGCGCGCCCGAATGCAGCAGGCCGTGATTGCCGCCGGAGGCGCCGGCGCAGAGATCGACCTTGTCGATGAGCACGCAGTGGATGCCGCGCAACGCGAGGTCGCGCATGACGCCGGCGCCGGTGACGCCGCCGCCGATGATCAGCACCTCGGTCTCGATGACCGAGTCGGCGCGGCTTGAAGGCAGGTTCGAGGCGAGCGTGCTCATGGCGCACTCAGTCGATCAGGGCGCGCAGGTCGGCGCCGAGGTAGCGCCGCTCGTTCTCGCCCAGGATGCCCAGCGACAGGCACATCAGCGTCCAGAAGTGGACCACGCCATAGTGGCCACCGTAGTGGTGGCCCACATCCTCGATCTGCGAGTGGCAGTTGTGGCACGGCGTCAGCACGTAGGCGGCGCCCGTGGCGGTGATCTGGTCGAACTTGCGCTTGCCGTAGACCAGGCGCTGCTCGCGCTTCCCTGCCTGCAGGGAGCCGCCACCGCCGCCGCAGCAATAGTTGGCGCTGCGATTGGGCTGCATGTCGACGAAGTTGTCCTCGCCGACGAGCGTGCGCACGACGAAGCGCATGTCCTCGGCGATCGGATCGCCGAACGACTTGCGCACGATCATGCAGGGGTCCTGCACGGTGAACTTGATGCCCTGCCTGTTCCAGCGCGCGTTGATCGGCAGCTTGCCTTCGCGGATCCAGCGCGCGTACCAGGTGATCAGGCTCTCCATGCGGAAGTGGGCATCCAGGCCGAAGCGCTCGACGCCTTGCCACATCGAGTAGTAGCTGTGCCCGCACTCGGTGTTGAGCCACACCTGGCAGCCGAGCGCGTTGACCGCCTCGACGCGTGTCTTGATGACGGCGCGCCAGGCCTCCTCGTCGCCGGTGAACATGCAGAAGTTCTCCGCCGCCCAGCCGCTGGACGCATAGGTCCAGTCGGCACCGACGAGATCGAGGATCTTCCACAGCGGCACCATCTCCTCGGGCTCGCTCATCGGTTCGCGCGAGTTCTGGTTGACGAAGAAGTGCGCGCCGGGCTTGTCCACCGGTGCCTGCAGGTGCCGGAAGGCCGGCTGCGTGGCCCGCACCTCCTCGAGCACGTCTTCGACGACGAGGACAAAGTCGTCCGGTGGCATGCCCATTGCGCTGGTCGAGGCGCCGCGCTGCGTGAGCGCGCACGAGCGCACGATCCCCGCCGGCTGGCGGTCCTTCGGCCAGTTGCCGCGGGCCAGGAAGACGAGCTTGGAGACGTCGATCTTCATCGGGCAGACGTACTCGCAGCGCTTGCACAGGGTGCAGCACCAGACCCAGTGCGTGTTCGACAGCTCTTCGTCCATGCCGAGCAGGGCCATGCGGATGAACTTGCGCGGGTCCATGTTCTCCAGCCCCGAAGCGGGGCACCCCGAAGAGCACAGCCCGCAGCTCAGGCAGGCGTCGAAATTCGCGCCCGGCGGCAGCAGCTCCAGCGCCGCTTCCTTGAAGTGGAGGGTGGGTATCGTGGTCTGCGCCATGGGCGTCGTCCCGCGGGTTTGATGGGCCCGGCCGCGAGGGTAACCCTTCAGGTCCTCAGGTGGCACCGCAGGTGGCACCTCACGCGGCACCTCACGCGGGCCGCCCATGCCGCCCCGCCCCGGCCGCGAAGCGCGCCGCGCCGGCCATGGCCTCGGCCTCCACCACGGGGTAGCCCGCCGCCCC
>JALHOU010000306.1 GCA_022842825.1 Rubrivivax sp. | reverse complement strand
TGAGCAACACGCAGCTCGGCGCGCTGATGTCGGTGTTCTTCCTGGTCTCGGGGTTCGGGCAGGCTTTCGCCGGCTTTGTCGTCGACCGCCACGGCCCGGAGCGCGTGCTCTTCGGCGGGCTGGCGCTGCTCGCGCTGGCCGCGCTCGGCCTGGGCGCGAGCCCGAGCTATGCCGCCCTGCTCGTCTTCATGGCCGTGGCCGGGCTCGGCAACTGCGTCTTTCATCCGGTGGACTACTCCATCCTCAACGCGCGCGTGCACGAGACGCGGCTGGGCCCGGCCTACGCCGCGCACGGCATCTCGGGCGCGCTCGGCTGGGCGGCGGCACCGGTCTTCGTGGCCGGCATCGCGGCGGCGGTCTCGTGGCGCAGCGCGCTCTTCGCGGTCGCCGCAGTGGCGGCGGCGCTGCTCGCCTTCTCCTACTGGCAGCGGGCGTCGCTCGGCGTGCCGAAGCAGGCGCCGCTGCCGGCGCGCGATGCCGGTCTGGGCGGCTCGGACCATGGCCGCAATGCGGCCACGCCGGCCACGGCCACGGCAGGCGCCATCGAGTCGCCCTTTGCCTTCCTGCGCCTGCCTGCGGTCTGGGCCTGCTTCGGCTTCTTCTTCATCTTCGCGGCGGCCCTGGGTGGCGTGCAGAGCTTCGCACCCGCCGCCGCGTCCCGCATGTACGGCATCTCCACCGAGCAGGTGGCGCTGTGCCTGTCGGCCTTCATGCTCAGCAGCGCCGGCGGCAACGTGCTGGGCGGGCACCTCGTGCGCGACCCGAGCCGCACCGCCCGGGTCGCCGGCTTCGGCTTCGGCTTTGCCGCCGTCGTGGCCCTGGTCATCGCCTTCGGCGACTGGCCGCCGGCCTGGGTGCCGGTGCTCTGCGGCGTGATGGGCTTCGGCTCGGGCATCGCCGGCCCTTCGCGCGACCTGCTCGTCAAGCAGGCGACGCCGCGCGGCGCCACCGGGCGCGTCTACGGTGTCGTCTACTCCGGGCTCGACGCCGGGCTCGTGGTGGCGCCGCTGCTCTTCGGGGTGCTGATGGACGCCGGCATGTACCGCAGCGTGTGGCTCGGTGTGGCGGTGCTTTTCGCGCTGCTCATTGTCACGGCGCTCAACGTCCGGCGCTCGGCGCGCGCGTTGGCGCCGGCGGCGCCGGCCTGAGCGCGCGCCCGGGCGTGCCCCACTCAGGCCGCGGCCAGTGCCTGGTCGAGGTCGGCCTTCAGGTCCTCGATATGTTCGATGCCCACGCACAGGCGCACCATGTCCTCGCTCACGCCGGAAGTCGCCAGCTCCTCGGGCGAGAGCTGGCGGTGCGTGGTCGAGGCCGGGTGCGTGGCCAGTGACTTGCAGTCGCCGATGTTGACCAGCCGCGTGAACAGCTGCAGCGCATCGAGAAAGCGCTCGCCTGCGGCGCGGCCGCCCTTGACGCCGAAGGTCATCAGGCCCGAGGCCTTGCCGCCCATCTGGCGCTTGACGACCGCGTGGTCCGGGTGGTCCTCCAGCCCGGCGTAGTTGACCCAGCCCACCTTGGAGTGGGCGCGCAGTTGGCGCGCCACTGCCAGCGTGTTGTCGCAGATGCGCTCCATGCGCAACGACAGCGTCTCCACGCCCTGCAGGATCTGCCAGGCGTTGAATGGCGAGATCGCCGCGCCCATGTTGCGCAGCGGCACCACGCGCGCGCGGCCGATGTAGGCCGCCGGGCCCAGCGCTTCGGTGTAGACCACGCCGTGGTAGCTGACGTCGGGTTCGTTCAGGCGCCTGAACCTCGCCTTGTGCTGCGCCCAGGGGAATTTGCCGGAGTCGACGATGGCGCCGCCGATCGAGGTGCCATGGCCGCCCAGGTACTTGGTCAGCGAGTGCACGACGATGTGCGCGCCATGCTCGAACGGCCGGCACAGGTAGGGGCTGGGCACCGTGTTGTCCACGATCAGCGGCACGCCGTGGCGGTTGGCCACCGCGGCCAGCGCGGCCAGGTCGGTGACGTTGCCCTGCGGGTTGCCCAGGCTCTCGATGAAGATGGCCTTGGTCTTGGCGTCGATCAGCGGCTCGAAGCTGGCCGGGTTGCGGTGGTCGGCAAAACGCGTCTGGATGCCGAATTGCGGCAGCGTGTGCGCGAACAGATTCGTCGTGCCGCCATACAGCGCCGTCGAGGCGACGATGTTGTCGCCGGCCTCGGCGATGGTCTGGATCGAATAGGTGATGGCCGCCTGGCCCGAGGCCAGCGCCAGCGCCGCGATGCCGCCTTCGAGGGCCGCCAGGCGCTCCTCCAGCACTGCCTGCGTCGGGTTCATGATGCGGGTATAGATGTTGCCCGCCACTTTCAGGTCGAACAGGTCGGCGCCGTGCTGCGCGCTGTCGAACGAGTAGGCCACTGTCTGGTACAGCGGCACCGCCACCGCGTGGGTGGTCGGCTCGGGCGTGTAGCCGGCGTGGACCATCTTGGTCTCGAAGCGCCAGCGGCTGGTGTCGCGGGTCATGTGAGCCTCCTGGGCAACGTGGGCATCCTCGGCACGAGGCGGGAGGCAGTGTAGACCGCTGCCTGCGGACGTTCAAACACGGACGTTCAAACGGCTGTCCGACGGCGGGTGGTCTGGTGACCCGTCGGTCCGGCCTCGCGGTGCGGGCACGGCCGGGACCGGCGTGCAAGACGCGTTGCCGCCCGTGATTGCTGCAGCTCAATGCACGGCCGCGGGCAGGGGCCCGAGAATGCAGGCATGCCTCGGGTCAGGCCCACGATCCTGCCGGGACGGGCGCACCCGCTGGGTGCGCGTCCGTTGGCCGGCGGCGTGTCCTTCTCGGTCTATTCGCGGCATGCCGAGCGCATCGATCTGCTGCTGTACGAGCACGCCGACAGCGCGCTGCCGGCGCGCACCATCGCCCTCGACCCCGCCGCCCACCGCACGGGCAACTACTGGCACGCGTTCGTGCGCGGCATCGGCGCGGGGCAGGTGTACGCCTACCGAGCGCACGGCCCGTTCGAGCCGGCACGCGGCCAGCGCTTCGACCCGCACAAGGTGCTGCTCGACCCCTACGGCCGCGCCGTGGCCGTGCCTTCCGACTGGCGGCGCGAGGCGGGCTCCGGCGGGGCGGCCAACGACGCGTTCGCCTGCAAGAGCGTCGTCACCGACGACCAGGCCTACGACTGGCAGGGCGATCGGCCGCTGCGCCGCCCGTTCGCGCAGACGCTGATCTACGAGATGCACGTGCGTGGCTTCACGCAGCACGGATCGTCGGGCGTGCCGGCGCCGCGGCGCGGCTGCTACGCCGGTGTGGTCGACAAGATCCCCTACCTGCTGGATCTCGGGGTGACCGCGGTCGAACTGATGCCGGTGTTCCAGTACGACCCGGCCGACGCGCCACCCGGCCGGCGCAACTACTGGGGCTATGCGCCGATCTCGTTCTTCGCGCCGCATGCCGGGTACGCGGCGAGCGCGGCCGGCGGCCTGGCCGTGCTCGACGAGTTCCGAGACATGGTTCGCGCGCTGCACCAGGCCGGGCTCGAGGTGATCCTCGACGTCGTGTTCAACCACACTGCCGAGGGCGACGAACGCGGCCCCACCTTCGGCCTGCGCGGGCTCGACAACGCCACCTACTACCAGCTCGACGGCGACGGCCGCTACGCCAACCACTCCGGCTGCGGCAACACGCTCAACGCCAACCATGCGGTGGTGCGGCGGCTGATCATGGACAGCCTGCGCTACTGGGTGAACGTGATGCACGTCGACGGGTTCCGCTTCGACCTCGCTTCGATCCTCTCGCGCGACGAATACGGCCGCCCGGTGCTCAATCCGCCGGTGCTGTGGGACATCGAGACCGACCCCGCGCTCGCCGGCACCAAGCTCATCGCCGAGGCCTGGGACGCGGCCGGCCTGTACCAGGTGGGCCAGTTCTTCGGCGAGCGCTGGAAGGAGTGGAATGGCCGCTTCCGCGACGACGTGCGCGCGTTCGTGCGTGGCGACGCCGGCGTGGTGCCGCGCCTGGCCGACCGGCTGATGGGCAGCCCCGACCTCTACGGCGCCCGCCCGCGCGAGCCGGCGCAGAGCATCAACTTCGTCACCAGCCACGACGGCTTCACGCTCGAGGACCTCGTCTCCTACGACCGCAAGCACAACGAGGCCAACGGCGAGGGCAACCGCGACGGCAGCGACGACAACCGCTCGTGGAACTGCGGCGTCGAGGGGCCCACCGAGGACGCGTTGGTGCAGACGCTGCGCCGCCGCCAGGTGAAGAACCTGCTGGCCATCAACCTGCTGTCGCTGGGCACGCCGATGCTGCTGATGGGCGACGAGATGCGGCGCAGCCAGCGCGGCAACAACAACGCCTATTGCCAGGACAACGAGATCAGCTGGCTGGACTGGACGCTGCTCGAACGCCACGCCGAGATCCACCGCTTCGTGCGCGGCCTGGTGGCCATCCGCAACCTGCGCGAGTCGGTGCGCAACGACCACCGCCTGACGCTGGCCGAGCTGATCGAGCGCGTCAACGTGCAGTTGCACGGCGTGCGGCTGGGCGCGCCGGACAAGGCCGAGCACTCGCGCAGCCTGGCCATCACCGCCACCAGCCTGGCCGGCGACCTGCTGATGCACTTTGCGCTGAACGCCTGGTGGGAGCCGCTGGACTTCGAGCTGCCGGCGCTGCCGCCGCAGGCCGCGGGCGGCTGGCTGCGCATCATCGACACGGGCCGCGAGGCACCGCACGACCTGTCGGACCTCGGGCACGCCGAGGGCGTCATCGGCAGCGCCCACCGCGTCGAGGCGCGCTCGGTCGTGGCGCTGTTCGCACCGCTGCGCCGGGGCGCGTGACCGGCGCGGGTGATGGCTGGCGCGGCAGCGGCAGTGATGGCGGCAGTGATGGCAGCAGTGAGGGCCGCAGTGGTGGCCGCAGCGATGACCGCAGCGATGACCGCAGTGTTGGCCCGTCGTTTGGCTACGATGCGGGCCCTGCCACCGCACTGGAAGTCGACCCCGAGATGAGCGCCTCCGTGCCGCCCGCGGCCGCCGCGACCGACTTCGACGGACAGCGGGCGCTGCTGCCCTGGCTCGTGGCCGACATCGGCGGCACGAACGCCCGCTTCGGCTGGATCGAGCATGCCGGTGCGGCCATCGAGCATGGCGCCACGGTGCGCGTGGCCGAGCACGCCGGTCCGCTGGCCGCCGCGCGGGCCTACCTGGCGCAACGGGCGCAGGCGATGGGCCCGGCCTATCGGCCCCCTCGTGGTGCGGCCTGGGCCATTGCCACCCCGGTCGTCGACGACCGTGTCGAGCTGACGAATGCCGGCTGGTGCTTCTCGCAGCGCGAACTGCGCCGGGACCTGGGGCTCGACTGCTTCCTGCTGCTCAACGACTTCGAGGCCCTGGCGCTGGCCTTGCCGCAACTGGCGCCGGCGCAGCTGCGGCCCGTCGGCGTGGCGCCGGTACCGCAGGCCGTGGCCGGGGCGGCGGCGGCGCGGGCGGTGATCGGGCC
>JALHOU010000305.1 GCA_022842825.1 Rubrivivax sp. | reverse complement strand
GACGCGATGGACAGCTTCCGCACCAAGGCCATCGACGTGATGGGGCAGAACAACCAGCTCATCCGCGCCCAGCTCGAGCGTGCGGACACCTATGTCGACCGCACGCGGCAGAACCTGGCACGCGATGCGGCCGGGCAGGCCGCTTCGCAGACGTCGATCGCGGCGGGGCCGGTGAAGATGTAGGGCAAGCTCAGTTCGTCGCGCGCGCAGCGGCCGGCGGCAGCAACCGGTCGTACTCGAGCTTGACGACGCCGTAGCACTCGCAGGTGCGGCACTCCAGTCCCGGGCGGTCGAGCACCTCGATGCGGCCGCGGGCATAGCGGATCAGGCCGGCGCGCTGCAGCGACAACGCCGACGCGGTGATGCTTTCGCGGCGCACGCCGACCTTGCCGGCCAGGAGTTCCTGCGTCATCTGCAGGCAGCTGCCCTGGACGCGGTCCAGGCTCAGCAGGATCAGCCGGCACACCTGCTGGTCGACCGAGTGGTGGCGGTTGCACACGGCCGTCTGCGACACCTGCGTCACCTGGGCCTGGGTGTAGCGCAGCAGCAGTCGCATCACCGCGCCGCCCCGGTTGAACTCGTCGACCACCACCTGGCTCTTCAGCCGATAGGCCTGGCCGGCGCTTTGCACTACAGCGCGCCCGCTGCTCGAGATGCGCCCATCAGCGGCGGCACGCCGTCGTCCCGATCCAGGACCGCCGTAGGTGCACGAGTCGATGACAGACGCCGTCTCACGCCGAGGGCGCCGGGTGGTCGGCGCAGCGAAATCAAGGGGGCATTCGAGGGCCCTGCGAAGCCGGGCCCTCGAAAGAGGACATTCGCGGAGCCGACCACCCGGTGTCCTCGGCGCGCGCTGCTCGGTCCTCCGCGGCAATCCCGGCCCGGCCCGCGCCAATTCGCAGTTCGCGAGCAACCCCATGCTCGGCATCGAGAAGATCAAGGAGATGTTCGACCCGACCTTCCAGGCCATGGACGCGATGGACAGCGGCGGCGCAGGCGGGTTCGCAGGCGACGATCGCGGTCGGACCGGTGAAGATGTAACCGGCTGTCTTCGGGTTGCGGTTCGGGCGCAGCGACCGCAGCCTGGGCCGGGCTGGTGCCAGAACGAGGGGGAGGATGGTGGGCTTGCCGCTCGGTGTTTGCGGGTCGTTCGAGACCGAAGTCAGTCAATCCGGCTCCTGGCGTGGAGGTGAGCGTCCACTCCCATAGTTCCGACCGAAAAAGAATCGACTCTTGGCCCGAAACCCGCTTGGCGCGCAGGCGACGCGCCGGCTGGTACAAGGATCGACGCGTCGGCTCCATGTGTCGGCACCGAATCCATGCCCAGCCCCACCCAACGTTCCAGCCCTCGCCGCGCCCGATGCGCTGCGCGGCTGCCGTTCGACATCGTGCTTGGACCGTATGAGCTGACGGTCGAGTTCCATCCCCGCGCGGCGTTGTACGACCGCCGGCGCCTGGGCTGCATCAATCTCGCCGAAGGCCGCATCGAGTTGCGGCACGACCTGACCGGGCTGCCACTCGCGCGGGCATTCCTCGACTGCATCATCCGCCTCGTGCATTTCAGCAAGGGCTGCCAGGAAGGCTGCGTCGAAGAGGCCTACACACACAGCTTTGCCACGGGCCTGGTCGAGTTCGCGCGGCGCAACCCGCGGGCCTGGCGCTGGTTCAACCTGCTTCTCGCACAGCACCTGCCGTGGCGGGCCGGCTACGACCGCGTCGTGCGGGGTGCGTTCGCGCGCGCGCCGGCGATGCCACGCCATGTGCAGGTCGGCCGCCACCAGGTGCGCCTGCGCGGCATCAGCCGGACGCAGAGCGGCAACGCGTTCGGCTGGTACCTGTTCGCCGAGCGCGAGGCGCAGCTGTACCACGGCCTGGCCGGGGCGAACCTGGCCATCGTCGCGCTGCACGAGATCACCCATGCGGTGCACCACGTGCACGGCCTCGAAGACGGCCACAGCCATCGCGACTTCCGACGCGCCCAATTGCAGGGGTGGTTCGGAGTGATGCAGCACAGCCCGGCCGCCTGGCGCTGGCTGGCCTGGCTCATGAGCTTCCCCGAGCAGGCCAGCCTGCCGGCGCCGACCGCACGGGCCTCGTAAGCCGGGTGCGGCACCCGGCGCGTTCAGCCGGTGCGCGCGTCGTGAACGGTCTGGCAGCCCGCCGGGCGGCCTGCACGGCGAGGCCGGCGCCCGGCGCTGCGTCGCCGCCGCGGAGAGGCGGAAATCAAAGGCATGTTGCGGGGCATTCTCGCAGCGCTCCAAGGCTGCCGGCCATGCGGTCGCGGTGTCGTCGATGGAAACGGGCTTCCTAGAATCCCCTGCAAGCCCGTGGTGCTGCTGCCCCGGGGCCTCAGCCCGGAGATGGACCCCACGTGACCCAGGAGCCTGCGCCACCCGCCTTGCCATCCGCGCCGTCCGCGTCAGCTGGCGGGGCGGCATCGCAGGCCGTGCGCTGGCGCGTGCGCCTGCTGGGCACCGTCGAGGCCAGCGATGGCGTGCGCACGCTGCAACGCTTTCCCTCGCGCGCCGTGGCGTCCTTGCTGGCCCGGTTGGCCGCGACGCCGGATCGTGCCCATGCGCGGGAGGAGTTGATCGAGCTGTTGTGGCCGGGGGTCGACCTCGCCGTGGGCCGCAACCGGCTGCGCCAAGCGCTGTCGACCCTGAAGGCGCTGCTCGAAGACGGCGCGATGGGACCGGGCAACCCGGTGCTGGTGGCCGACCGGCTGTACGTGCGCGTGGTGCCCGGCGCGATCGAGAGCGACGCATTCGAATTCGAGCAGATGGCCCGCGCCGGCCGGGCCGCCGAGGCGCGTGCGCTCTACCGTGGCGAGTTCATGCCGGGGTTCTATGACGAGTGGATCGAGGACACGCGGCTGGCGCTCGCGGCCGCGGATGATCGCGTGGCCGCGCTGCTGGCACGCGCTCTGCAGCCGGCGCCAACGGACCCCCGCGACGCGGGCGCCGCCGCCAGTCGTGGAATGGCAGCTTCAGCAGGCGAGGCGACGCCCGCCGGGACGGGCGGGCCTGCCTCGGGCGCACCGAGGGCCGCGGCGACCACGCGCACGCAACTGCCGAACTACCTGACACGGCTGTTCGGTGCCGAGGCCACCCTGGCGGCGTTGCGCAAGAGTGTGCTCGTGCACCGGCTGGTCACCGTCGTCGGCCCCGGCGGCAGCGGCAAGACGCGGCTGGCTGTCGAGGCTGCGCACGGCCTCGCGGCAGCGCCGCTGTCGCCGGCGCGCTTTGACCTCGTCGTCTTCGTCGCGCTGGCCGCGTGCACGAGCCGCGAACAGGCGCTTGATGCCGTGCTCGGCGCGCTGCGCCTGGGCACGGCCGGCGGCGACGCCGTCGAGGTTGTTGCCGAAGCCCTGCGCAGCCGCCGCGTGCTGCTGTTGCTCGACAACCTGGAGCAGCTCGTCGAGGTGGCGCGCGACGTCGTGGCGCGCTGGCTGGCCGAGCTGCCCGAGCTGCACGTGCTGGCCACCTCGCGCCGGCCGCTGGCCCTGGACGGCGAGCGCGAGATCGCGGCAGCGGCGCTGGTCTTGCCCCCGCCGCAGGCGACGCTCGCCGAGGCGGCCGCGAACCCGGCCGTGGCCCTCTTCGTCGAGCGCGCCCGCGCGGCGCGCGCCGATTTCCACCTCACCGAGCGCAACGCACCCGTGCTCGTGGCGTTGGCTCGGGCGCTCGAAGGCATGCCGCTGGCCTTGGAGCTGGCCGCCTCGCGCGTGCGCAGCGTCGCGCCGGCAGAGATGCTCGAGCGGCTGCGAGGCCCGGGTGCGCCGCGGCTGGAACTGCTGGCGCGCACGGGGCCGCGCGGCGCGCTGGAAGCGCGCCACGCATCGATGCAGAGGGTGATCGCCTGGAGCTGGGAGCTGCTCGCCCCGGCGCACGCCGAGTTGCTGGCCGCCCTCACGGTCTGCCCCTCAGGCTTCTCCGCCCAAGCCGCTGGCGCGGTGGCCGGCGACATCGGCGCCGCCGCGGCCGCCGTGCAGTTGGATGAACTCGTCGGCCACTCCCTGCTGAGCGCGCGCGCCGAGGCTGACGAGCGCATGCGATTCGTGTTCTACGAGCCGATCCGCGAGTTCGCCGCGCAAGCCTTGGCGCCCGAACGCCGCCTTCGCGCACGTGCCGCGCTGCGCCGCTGGGCGCAGGCCTGGGCGGTCGGCCTGCCACGGACGCCGCCCTTGGACGAGCTGAGGCTGGAAACGCCCAATCTCGTGGCGGCCGTGGCCACTGCGGTGGAAGACGGCGTGCCGAATGAAGCGATCGAGCTGCTGCTGGCGCTGCGCCGCTGCCTGGAGGACGTGGAGCTGCCCGCCGAGGGGCTGGCGCACGCGTGCCGCGCCGTCGAGGCCGCCGGCGACAAGCTTCTGGCCGCGCAGGGACACAGCCTGCTGGCGCCGCTGCTGTTCACGGCCGGGCAAGGGGAAGCGGCGCTGGTTCATGCCGAGCGTGGCCTCGGCCATCCTTTGTTGAATGCGCCGCAGCGCGCCCGTGCGCTGCACTCGCTGGCCCGCGTGTCCTGGCGCAGCCGCACCGGCGTCGAACGTGTGGAGCCCCTACTCGACGAAGCCGAGCGTCTGCTGGACGCCCTGGGGGGCAGCGCGCCGCCCGACTCGGACCTCCGGGCGAGCCTGGCGGCCCTGCGCGCCTTCGTCACCAACCGGCTGCATCGCCGCCACGCCGAGGGCGAACGTCTGCACGCGCGCGCGCTGGCGTTGTGGGAGCGCACGGGCAATCAGCACGCCATCAACAGCGGCCGCTACAACCTGGCCGTTTGCGCGCAGAACGCGCAGCGCCACGCCGAGACGCTGGATCGGCTGGCGCCGGTGATCGATAGCGCGCGCGCGCTCGGCGACTGGCGGCGCCTTTCGCAGTCACTGAACGTGCGGGGCAACGCCTCGAGCGGGTTGCGCCAATGGGAGGCGGCGCTCGACGACTACCGCGAATGCATCCGCATTGCCTGGCGCGGCATGTCCAGCTACGACCTTGCCTACGGGCTATGGAACATCCCGCGCGCGCTGCTGCACCTGCGCCGCCCCGATCAGGCGGTGCCGCTGAAGGCGTTTGCCGACGTGCACTGGCGCACGCACTTCGGCGCCCTGCACGATCAGGACCTGCGCGATCTGCGGCGCATCCGCCGCCTCGCCCTCCGCCAGCTGCCGCCCAAGCGGTTCGAGGCACGGTGGCGCGAAGGGGCCGAGATGACGCTCGGCGAGGCGGTTTCGCTAGCGCTTGCCTAACGCTGCACGCGCACTCTGCGCCTGGCGGTGGCCCGGCCTGGGCCGCCACGGACCCGGAGACGTGCGATGAAGCAACACGACGACGACGCGGCGCCCCCATCGCTTTCGGGCGTGCAGGCGGGGAGACGCGCCCCGCGCACCGCGCGGCCGCCCTGGCCATTCACGGCGGCGGCGCCGAGCGCCGTGCAGGCTGGCCCGCCCGGCGAGAGCCGGGCGCC
>JALHOU010000304.1 GCA_022842825.1 Rubrivivax sp. | reverse complement strand
GCTCTTCCGATCTGCCGGCTCGGCCGGTTCCGCGACGGCCGTTCGGCCCCGGCCGCGCCGGCGTATGCTCGCGCCCATGAACGACCCTGTGCGTGCCACCGAGCCCGGCGCGCTCGCGGCCGCCGAGACCAGCGATGTCATCGAGCTGCCGCGGCCCAAGCGTCGCGGCATCTACGTGCTGCCCAATGCGGTGACGCTGGCGGCGCTGTTTGCCGGCTTCTACGCCGTGGTGATGGCGATGAACGGCCGCTTCGAGGTGGCCTGCTTGGCTGTGCTTTGCGCCGCCGTGCTGGACAGCCTGGACGGCCGCGTCGCCCGCATGACGAACACGCAAAGCGCGTTTGGCGAGCAGATGGACAGCCTGTGCGACATGGTCGGCTTCGGCGCGGCGCCGGCGCTCATCGTCTACGAATGGGCGCTCAAGGGCCTGGGCAAGTCGGGGCTGATCGCCGCCTTCGTGTACTGTGCCGCCGCGGCGCTGCGGTTGGCGCGCTTCAACACCAACATCGGCATCGTCGACAAGCGCTACTTCCAGGGCCTGCCCAGCCCGGCTGCGGCCGCTCTTGTCGTCGGGCTCATCTGGGTCATGGACGACGCCGGCTTCAAGGACGTGTCCAAGTTGCCCTGGCTGGCCTGGACGGCCTTCGGCGTGACGCTGTATGCCGGCCTGACCATGGTGACCAACGCCCCGTTCTACAGCTTCAAGGTCTGGGGCGGCCGGCGCACGGTGCCCTTCGCCGTGATCGTGGGCATCGCGCTCGTGATTGCGTTGGTGAACGTTCACCCGCCCATCGTGCTCTTCGCGATGTTCTGCCTCTACGGCCTGTCCGGCTACATCATCTACGCGTGGCGCAAGGCCAAGGGCCAGCGCACGAGCGTCATCGCGACCTCCACCGACGAGCCCGAAGAGAAGGGGTTGCACCCGTGATGGTCCCGGTGTGTCGCCGGGGCGGGGCCCGCGGCCGACGTGATACATTCGCCGCCATGTCGTCGCGCCTGCATCCGACCGGTCTGCTACTGCTAGGAGCCCTGCGGGTTCGCTGATCGATCGCGCGCGTCCACATACGTCCTTCTTCCGATCAACGGCCCGCCAGCGCAAGCAGCGGGCCGTTGTCCTTTCCAGTACCTGCTTGCGTCCTCGCCAATCCGCCAAGCTCAGGGGCACGACCATGACCGACAAACTCATCATCTTCGACACCACCTTGCGTGACGGCGAGCAATCGCCCGGCGCCTCCATGACGCGCGACGAGAAGCTGCGCATCGCGCGCCAGCTCGAACGGCTGCGCGTGGATGTCATCGAGGCCGGCTTTGCCGCCAGCTCGAACGGCGACTTCGAATGCGTGCGCTCCATCGCCGCGCACATCAAGGAGTCGATCGTGTGCTCGCTGGCGCGCGCCAACGACCGCGATATCTCGCGTGCGGCAGAGGCCCTGAAGCCGGCAGCGCGAGCGCGCATCCACACTTTCATTGCCACCTCGGCGCTGCACATGGAGAAGAAGCTGCGCATGACACCCGACCAGGTCTTCGAGCAGGCCAGGCTGTCGGTGCGATTTGCGCGCAAGCTGTGCGACGACGTCGAGTTCTCGCCCGAGGACGGCTACCGCAGCGACCCGGACTTCCTCTGTCGCGTGCTCGAGACGGTGATCGCCGAGGGCGCCACGACGATCAACATCCCCGACACCGTCGGCTACGCGATCCCCGAGCTCTACGGCCAGTTCCTGCGCCACCTGCGTGAGCGCATCCCCAACAGCGACAAGGCGATCTGGTCGGTGCACTGCCACAACGACCTCGGCATGGCCGTGGCCAACTCGCTGGCCGGCGTCAAGCTCGGTGGCGCGCGCCAGGTCGAGTGCACGATCAACGGCCTCGGTGAGCGCGCGGGCAACTGCTCGCTCGAGGAGGTGGTGATGGCCGTGCGCACGCGGCGCGACTACTTCGGCCTGGACGTCGGCATCGACACGACGCAGATCGTGCCGGCCTCGCGCATGGTGAGCCAGACCACCGGCTTTGTCGTGCAGCCGAACAAGGCCGTGGTGGGGGCGAACGCCTTCGCGCACGCCAGCGGCATCCACCAGGACGGCGTGTTGAAGGCACGCGACACCTACGAAATCATGCGCGCCGAGGACGTGGGCTGGAGCGCCAACAAGATCGTGCTCGGCAAGCTCAGCGGCCGCAACGCCTTCAAACAGCGCCTGCAGGAGCTCGGCATCGAGATGGAGAGCGAGGCCGAGATCAACGCCGCCTTCGCCCGCTTCAAGGACCTCGCGGACCGCAAGAGCGAGATCTTCGACGAGGACATCCTCGCCCTCGTCGGCGACGAGAGCGTCACCCCCGACGAGGAGCACTACCGCCTTCTAGCGCTTTCGCAGCGCAGCGAGACCGGAGAGCGCCCCTTCGCCAAGGTGGCTTTCGCGATGGGCGGGCGGGAGTTCCATACCGAGGCCCACGGCAACGGCCCGGTCGACGCCAGCCTGAAGGCGATCGAGTCGCAGGCCAAGAGCGGGGCCGAGCTGGTGCTCTACTCGGTCAACGCCATCACGAGCGGCAGCACGGAATCGCAGGGCGAGGTGACCGTGCGGCTGCAACATGGCGGGCGTGTGGTCAACGGCGTCGGGGCGGACCCCGACATCGTGGTGGCCTCGGCCAAGGCCTACCTTTCGGCGCTGAACAAGTTGCACAGCAAGGTCGATCGCGTGGCGGCCCAGGGTTGAGGCCCGGTCGTCCTTCACGCGAGCCGAGGCCAGAGCAAGAATCAGCTTGAGGACGAGCGTGTAAGTGACTGATTCTGTTTGATTAGCTTCCCCTCCTGCCCTACACTGGCTGGTCCCGGCAAAAGGTGGGTAACGGTGGGGCGAGTCGTGGAAAGCATTTGCGGCGGGTGGCGCTGGCTTGGCAGTGGCCGGGTCGGGGCGCCCGCCGTGCTCCTTGCTCTGGGGTGCTTGCTACTGGCCACTCCGTTGGGCGCGCTGGCGCAGACGGGCGGGCCGCGTGGCGACCACGCCGCGGCCAAAGCGAAGCACGCATCGCGGTCAGAGCGGCCGAAGGCGGCCGTCGCGGCGCCCCGAAAGCCGGCCACGCGCAAATCATCGGCCCGGCGCTTCGTGCCCCCTGCGCCATCGGTGGGCCGGTTGAGCGGCCTGCATGCCACCGAGGCCGAGCTCGACCTGAAATCCGCCGTGGCCCTGGTCGTCGACAGCGACACCGACGAGGTGCTCTTCAGCAAGAACCCCGACGCGGTGCTGCCCATTGCCTCGATCACCAAGCTCATGACGGCGCTGGTGGTCGTCGAGTCCGGGCAGGCGCTGGGTGACGCGCTGGCGGTGCTGCCCGAGGACGTGCGCGCCACTGCCGGCTCGAACAGCCGCCGCCGTCTGGCGCCGGGCACGCGGCTCACACGTGGCGAGATGCTGCGCCTGGCCCTCATGGCCTCCGAGAACCGGGCCGCACATGTGCTCGGGCGCAGCCACCCGGGTGGCGTACGCGCCTTCGTGGAGGCGATGAACGCCAAGGCGCGCCTGCTGGGCATGCACGACACGCGCTACGTCGAGCCGACGGGGCTCTCGAGCGCCAACCGGTCGAGCGCGCAAGACCTGGCGCGGCTGGTGCGAGCCGCGTCAGAGCACCCCATCATTCGCGAGTACTCCACCGCGAGCGACGCCATGGTGGCCAACGGCCGCCGGCAGGTGGAGTTCCGCAACACCAACGGTCTCGTGCACCATCCCGAGTGGGACATCGAAGTGCAGAAGACGGGTTACATCGCGGCGGCGGGGCGCTGTGTGGTCATGCAGGCCCAGATGGCGGGCCGGCAGTTGATTTGGGTGCTGCTGGATTCGGCCGGGCGCTACTCGCGCATTGGCGACGCCGAGCGGCTGCGGCACTGGCTCTTCAACGGCCTCGGCGCGACGCGTCTGCGCGCGTCGGCCATGGCCGGCGCGTCGGACGCTCCGGCGTCCGAGAAGCCTGCGCCACCGGATGTGACGCCGGGCGCGCAGACAACGGCGGCATCAACGGCCGCGGTCGCCAGCGAACCGGCGCCTGCGGCCGCTCAGGCCCGGTAGCCGAGCGACGCCGATATCAGCGTCGCGGTCGCCCTGACGCGATCGAGCCACGACTCTTCCAGGCGGTCGGCCGGCGCCGAGATCGACAGGCCCGCCACCAGCTTGCCCTGGTCGTCGTAGACGCCCGAGGCCATGCAGCGCACGCCGAGTTCCAACTCCTCGTCGTCGCGCGCACAGCCCGTGGCGCGCACGTTGGCCAGTTCGCGCTCCAGCCTCGTCAGGTCGGTGATGCTGTTGCGCGTGTGCCCGGTGAGGCCTGTGCGCACGGCATAGGCGCGCACGCGGGCCGGGTCGTCGGCGGCGAGGAAGAGCTTGCCCACCGAGGTGAGGTGCAGCGGCGCGCGGCCGCCCACCGTGCGCACCACCTGCATGCCCGAGCGCTCGCTGTAGGCGCGCTCGATGTAGACGATCTCGTCGCCTTGTCGCACCGAGAGGTTGACCGGCTGGTGCGTGAGCTTGTGCAGTTCGCGCATCGGGCCGATCGCCGCGTCGCGCACGTCGAGCCGCGCCTTGACCAGGTTGCCCAGTTCGAGCAGGCGCATGCCCAGGCGGTAGCTGCCCGCCTGTGGCCGGTCGACATAGCGGCCCACCGTCAGGTCGTTGAGGATGCGGTGCGCCGTCGAAGGGTGCAGCCCCGTGCGCTCGCTGATCTCCTTCAGCGACACGGGCTCGGCCTGCGCCGCCAACATGTCCAGCAGCGCGAAGGCGCGCTCGAGAACCTGGATGGTGGGGGTGTGCGGATCCTTGCGGCTCATCGTGTGCCCCTGGGCCCGGAAGGGGTGTGGGTACCGCATTCTGCATCGCGGAACGCTGGCTTGCATTCCGGAAGCGCAGCGAAGCAGCGCGGCGCCTCAGGAAAGTGCCTGTACGGCTGCCTCGCCGGCGCGCACGGCCCCTTCCAGCGTGGCCGGATAGGGGCCTTCGACATAGTCGCCGGCCGCGAAGAGCCCCGGGGCGATGGCCGCAGGGGGGCGGTCGAGGGCGGGCGTGCAGCGGAAGGTGGCGCGCCTTTCCACGAGCACCTTCAAGAGCCTTGGCGTCGACGGCCACGTACCGGCCGGCAGCGCGGTGCGGGCCTGGTCGAGCACGGCGGCGGCGAGCGCGCCGGCGCCGCGTTCGACCCACGGCGCAGCGCCGCTCACCACGAAGGCAAAGCGACCTGCCGCACCGCCGAGCGCTCCATGGTCGAAGGCGAACTGCGCCGGCGCCGAGCCGCTCTCGACCAGCGCGGTCATCGCAGCAGGAAGGCGGGCGCCGGGGCACTCGAGATAGACGGTGGCGATGGGCTCGTAACGCAGCGACGATGCGCGCGCCGCCCAAGCCGGTGCGAGCGGTTGCGTCAGCCGCGCCGCCTCTGCCGGCGGCACGGCGAGTACCACGCCGTCGAACGCGTCCGGGCCGACGCGCCACGCCCGACCCGCGTCTGCGGCGCC
>JALHOU010000303.1 GCA_022842825.1 Rubrivivax sp. | reverse complement strand
TGCTCCTTCAACACGCCAATGATCTGCTCCTGCGTGAACCGCGATCGCCGCATCGTCCGTCTCCCTTTCGACGGACCCTACTTCAAACCGAGGGCACCCCAGGGGGCAGGGTCACGGCCAGTCGCGGCGCGAACGCCGCGGAATACCTGCGCCTCAGGGCGCGGCCTGACAGCAGCGAGAGTGTTTCCGGCGTGGTGAGGTGGCGTAGGGAAGGGAACTGGGAACGGAAAGTCTCTGCAGATCACTCAGCCTTTGAGATTGGTCTTGATCGCCGAGAGAGGAATCTCTCGGTGCTCTGACGGTTTACCGCTTTGGCAGAGCCGAGGCTTGCCTACTACGGCGCTGCAATGTGCTCAGATGAACGTTTTACTGTCATCATTGATCGGCGCGGTTGTGTCTTGGTTCGCGTGTTGAGCGCTGGCGGTGGAGGTGAGGATTGTTGCGATCAGCGGCACAAAGGCCAGCCTGAGTCTCATGCTTACCCTCCGACGAGAGTGAAGAGTGTCCATGTGGTGTCGGTGTGTGTTCCGTTCGCGTTGTCTGTGATGGCTTCGCGTTGAGCGGCGCGAAGCGCTGCGGCTGGGTCGCTCGGGCCGGTCTGGGTAAGCCAGTAGAAGTAGAAGCGCTGTATGAATGCGCTCGCGCCGGCATCGTCGACCGTGCGCAGGGTGACCAGCACGAAGCGTGCACCGGCGGTGCGCAGCGCGCGCACCAGGCCTGAGAGGCCCTCGCCATAGTCGATCTGGCCCTGGCCGGTCTCGCAGGCCGAGAGCACGACCAGTTCGGTGCCTTCGAGGTTGAGGCCTTGCGCCTCGATGGCATGTAGAATGCCGTCGCGGTCCGGGTCGCCCAGCGCCTGATTGGCGCCGGCGAGTGCGATGCCGGCGAGCAGCATTGGCCGGTCGAGCGGTTCGGTGCGCGCGCGATAGAAGCCGTGGGTGGCGAGATGCAGCACGCGCGGCGGGCTGGAGAGCGTTAGCAGCCGAGTTTCGCTGGCCTCGCTGCCCTCCAACACGTTGACGCTCTCGTCGCGTCGTGCGCGGCGGTACAGCCCGGCGATCGCGTTGACCTCCTCGGCCGAAGCGGGCAGCGGGCGGAAGCCGGCGGCGAGCGCGCCGGCGGCGCGGGTGGTGGCCGTGGCGAGGTCGCTGCCGGGGAGGATTGCGCTCGCCTGCCGGATCGGTGCGGCGGCTGCGCCGAAGTCGATGCCGCCGAGGGCGAGCAGGCCCTTGGCCGGCTGGTCGGCGTCCTGGCGCAGCAGGTCGCGCCCAGTCTGCAGCAGTCGAACGTCCTGCATCTCTGCGAGGCGGCGGCCATCCGGCCCGCGCAGCGCGGCGAAGGGAACGAGGTTCAGCACCCCGTCGGGGGCGAGGTAGAGACGCTCCATCCCGGCCAGTTCGGCAGCGAACGGGGCGAGCAGTTGTGCGTGCAGGTCCGTGGTCGCGGCGCGTCCGGCCGGGCTGGCGGCATCGCCGAGCAGCGCCTCGGCGCGTGCGCCGGTACCCTCGGCCGGCCCAAGATCGCGCACCACGATGCCGTCCGCGGTCACCAGGATGCCCGCCCAGCGGGACGCGCCGTACAAGCCACGGCGGAAATCGAGTGGCTGATACTCGCGGATTTCGAGCAGCGCCCGGCGCGGCGGGACGGCGGCCTGCAGGTCGGCGAGATTGACGTCGCGCACCTGGAGATGCTGGGCGTAGGCGCGGCTGACGCGGCCGAGCGCCAGTTCGTCGGATTCGAGCGTGCGGGTCAGCGTCGCGATCTGCTCGGCCGAAGCGTTGCCGTGGAACGCGGCGGCGAGGCTGCGGCGCAGGTCGGCGATCCGGCCTGCAATGTCGCGGGCACGCGGGTCGGCGCCGCGTCGCACGATGCCGGCGAGACAGGCTTCCTCCTCCGCCTGCAGGCCCTTCAGCCGCAGCACCACCGAGGCGGCGAGCGCCGCCTCCGCCGGGCCGGCCTTGGGCAACAGCGCCAGGCTGAGCACCACGTGCTGGAAGCTCGCCTGCGAGGTGACCAGGCCTGCGCGCACGCCCGCGGCCTCGCTGCTGTAGAGCTCGGCGCCGAGCCAGGTCAGCACTGGCAGCTCCATCGCACGCAGCTGCCGCCCGGCCTCGCCTACCCGACCGAGCGCCGCGAGATTCGTCGCGCCGTTCACCTGGTAGACCAGTGTTGACGGATGGTCGGGGCCGAGCACCTCGCCGTTGAGCTCCAGCGCCTCGCGGTAGAGCGGCTCCGCGTCGCCGTAACGGCCCTGAGCTCGGTACAGGAACGCGAGGTTGTTCATGCTCTGCAGCGTGTCGGGGTGACGCGGGCCGAGCACCTCACGGCGGAGCTGCAACGTCTCGTGATAGAGTGGATCCGCCTCGCCGTACCGTCCCTGGCTGACGGACAATGTAGCGAGGTTATTCATGCTTTGCAGCGTGTCGGGGTGGCGCGGGCCGAGCACCTCGCGGCGCAGCTGCAGCGTCTCGCGATAGAGCGGCTCCGCCTCGCCGTACCGGCCCTGACCGCTATACAGGGCGGCGAGGTTATTCATGCTGTTGAGCGTGTCGGGGTGGCGCGGCCCGAGCACCTCGCGGCGGAGCTGTAGCGTCTCGCGATACAGCGGCTCCGCGGCGCCATACCGGCCCTGGCCTTCGTACACATTCACGAGGTTATTCATGCTGCTCAATGTGTTGGGGTGGCGCGCGCCGAGCACCTCGCGGCTGAGCTGCAGCGTCTCGCGATAGAGCAGCTCGGCCTCTCCGTACCGGCCCTGAGCTCGGTATAGGTACGCGAGGTTGTTCATGCTGGTCAGCGTCGAGGGGTGACGCGTCCCGAGCGCCTCGCGGCTGAGCTGGAGGGTCTCGCGATAGAGCGGCTCCGCCTCGCCGTACCGGCCCTGATCGCCATACAGCTTGGCAAGGTTGTTCATGCTCTGCAGCGTATGAGGGTGGCGGGGGCCGAGCACATTGCGGCGGAGCTGCAGCGTCTCGCGATACAGCGGCTCCGCCTCGCCGTACCGGCCCTGACCGCTATACAGGAAGGCGAGGTTGTTCATGCTGCTGAGCGTGTTGGGGTGGCGCGGGCCGAGCACCGCGCGGCTGAGCTTCAGCGCCTCGAGATATAGCGGCTCCGCGTCGCGGTAGCGGCCCTGGCTATCGTACAAGGCGGCGAGGTTGTTCATGCTACCGAGCGTGTTGGGGTGGCGCGGGCCGAGCACCTCGCGGCTAAGCTGCAGCGTCTCGCGGTAGAGCGGCTCCGCCTCGCCGTACCGGCCCTGGGCTCGATACAGGGCGGCGAGGTTGTTCATGCTGGTGAGCGTCGAGGGGTGGCGCGGGCCGAACAGCCCGCGGGCCAGCGCTAGCGCCTTCTCGGCGGCGGCCGCCCCCCTGGCGAAGTCACCTTCGCGAAGAGCCTCCATGGAGGCGGCGTTGAGCGATCGCCAGTGTCCCTCGTCCGCTGGAGTCGCGAGCGCGCCAACGCGCCAACCGGTCAGCGTTAGCGCAACGATCACCACCGCAACAAGCAGCGGCCGTTTGCTCGAGGGCGGCACGATTATGATCTCCGCACATAGAACACAAAGCAGTACAGCATTTCACCGCACGCCAACTATACCGTCTGGTCGGCCGAGGCCCTCCGAGCAGCCTGCACCGTGCTTGACGGGCCGATGGTGGCACGAGCCGCAGCAATCCGAGGAGCTTGGTGGCGCTTCCTCTCTCAGCCGGCATGCCATATCGCGTCGTACGGAGTTCGCGGCTCGTTCTGCGCCCTCGGCATCAAGGACAGCTTCGATACTCACCGACGACGCGAATCGCGTCGACCTGACCCATTCCAACGACAAACGTGTCGAGTGTGGCTGCAGCCGCGCCACGGATTGGGCGGATCAGGAACATCCTTCCCCCACTCACCAGCAGCAGTCGTCCACAGTCTGTATGCGGAATGTCCGCCAGCCTGTCGCCGATTGCTTCGATCGCCTCGCGCTTGAGCGCGATGGCAACGCGTGGATACGCGCCGAAGTCGCTGGCGCGCTCGGCTTCGAAATCCGCTCCCGCGGTATCGACCCCGCCTATGCGTGCCAGCGCGAACAGGCCCAGGATGACAGCGAGCACGGCAGCACTGATCACGAACCGGCCGGCCGCGCGTGCGCGCGGAATGGAAACGAGCGCCAACGCCACCAGGACGAGAACGATCGCGGTTGCCCAGATCGGGTTCTTCCACACCACCAAGCCGCCGTACACCAGGTAGTGCTGATACGGCAGCTCGATCAGCAGTAGCGGAATCCGCAAGTGATCGAAGTAGTAGTAGGCGTAGGTCCATCCAGCGACATACAGCCACGCTGTCACCAACGTGATGGCGAAGCCGGCGGCTGAAACGATCTCGCCCAGTGATGGCGGCTTAGGGCTCGCCGCGGCCGTCTCTGTTGGCCCGTCCGTCATTGGCGCACCGGTGCTTGCTCCTCGCCGCGCGGCAAAGTCCGCTGCTCACGTCGGGCCCGGAGGTCGCAGGGGGCGCAACGCTCGGCATCCGCACGAAGAACCTGCCAGGCATCGTCGACACTGTGTTCCTGCGTTGGGTTGCCGGGCTCGCGGCCGCGACAGGTCGCGGTCACGAAAATGTCGTTCGGCCATCGTATGCCGGTGCAGCCGGCGAGGATCTGGCGGGTCGACCGATGTTCGAGGCAGAAGCATGTCCGGCCATCCGTTGGCACCTCGGTGGCCGTGTTCTGCTGCTGTGCGGTCGCGCCGCCGCTGAGTGTGACGACGAGGAGTGCTGCAAGGGCCAGCCTGAGCTTCACGTCTACCCTCCGATGAGTGTGAAGAGTGGGCTTGCCCCGGTTTCGTGGACACGGTTGCGCGGCTGTTGCCGCTGAATGGAACGCCGCTGCCTTCTGCTCGGGTGTGATGTAGCCGAGCGCGGAGTGCAAGCGGCGCTTGTTGTAGAAGCCCTCGATGTAGTGGAACACGTCGGCCCTGGCTTGGTCGCGCGTCTGGTAGTCGGCCTCCTCGACGAGTTCGCCCTTCAGCGTGGCGAAGAAGCTCTCCATCGGCGCGTTGTCCCAGCAGTCGCCCTTGCGGCTCATCGAGCAGAGCATGCCATGCGCCAGCAATTGGGCGCGATAGCGATGCGCGGCGAATTGCACGCCGCGGTCGGCGTGGTGGATCAGGCCGGGCAGCGGCCGCTGTCGCGCGATGGCCATGTCGAGCGCGGCCAGGGCCAGTTCGTGGCCGAGGTGGTCGGCCATCGCCCAGCCGACGACCCTGCGCGTGCAGAGATCGAGCACCGCGGCGAGATACAGCCAGCCTTCCGCGGTCCAGATGTAGGTCAGGTCGGCGAGCCACACCCGGTTCGGCGCCTCCGCCGTGAAGTTGCGTCCGAGCTGGTTGGGCGCGATCTGGAAGGCGTGGTTGCTGTCCGTCGTCCGCCGGAAGCGGCGCCGGCGGCGCGCCGCCAGGCCCATGCCGCGCATCAGGCGCGCGACCCGCTTGCGGCCAACCCGGTGGCCGCGGGCGCG
>JALHOU010000302.1 GCA_022842825.1 Rubrivivax sp. | reverse complement strand
CACGCCGTGCTCCCGCGTGCAAACGCCGGCCCGCGCACGGGCGCGGGCGCTTCAGGTGGCCACAAGGTGGATGCTGTCGATGTCCACCGCCGCCGGCACGCTTTCGCCGGTGCGCACCGGGCAGCGTGTCGGCGCTTCCAGGTGCAGCAGCTGGCCGCCGGGGGTGGCGCCGGTGAGGCGCACGCGGTCGCCGAGGAACATGCGCTCGCTGATGGTGATCTGCGCGTGCGCGCGGGAGGCCTCGACGATCGACACATCCTGCGGCCGGCACAGCAGCCGCGCCGGCCCCGCGCTGAGGCCCGGCCAGCGGCGCTGGAACTCGGCCTCGGGCAGCTTCAGCTCGGCGAACTCCAGCACCACCGGGCGCAGGCCTGCCACGGGCTCGCCGATGCGCACCGGCAGCAGGTTGGCGCTGCCGATGAAGCCGGCGACGAAGCTGTTGGCGGGCCGCGCATACACCTCCTCGGGCGCGCCGGCCTGCATGATGCGTCCGCCGTCCAGCACCACCACCTGGTCGCCGAGCGACATCGCCTCCTGCTGGTCGTGCGTGACGTAGATGGCGGTGATGCCGAAGCGGCGCAGCAGGCTGGCGAGCTCGGCCCGCAACTCGTTGCGGATCTTCGCGTCCAGCGCCGACAGCGGCTCGTCGAGCAGCAGGATGTCGGGCTGGAACACCACGGCGCGCGCCAGCGCCACGCGCTGCTGCTGGCCGCCGGAGAGCTGGTGGATGCGGCGCTCGGCCAGGTGCGCGATCTGCACGTTCTCGAGTGCCTTGGCCACGCGCAACGCGCGTTCGGCCGGCGGCGTGCCGCGCACGAGCAGCCCGAAGCCCACGTTCTCGGCCACCGACATGTTGGGGAACAGCGCGTAGGACTGGAAGACCATGCCGATGTTGCGCTTCTCGGGCGGCAGGCCACTCACATCGCGCCCTTCGAACAGCACGGCACCGCTTGTGGCCTCCAGCAACCCGGCGACGATCTTCAGGATCGTGGACTTGCCCGAGCCCGAGGGCCCGACCAGCGTGGTCGTCTTGCCGCGCGGGCAGACGAGGTCGACCTCGGCCAGGGCGTGGGTGCCGTCCGGGTAGACCTTGCGCAGGCCCTGCAGGCGGATTTCGCAGCTCACGTGGGGGTCCTTGTCATGTGGTGTCGGTCCGGTCGGCTCGCCGCTTGTCAGGCCGCCTGGCCCATCTCCTTCATCTCGCGCCCGCCGATCAGCTGGATGGCCAGCAGCACTGGCAGCACCACCGCCATGAAGACGCTGGTGGCGGCGCTGGAGACCTGGAAGCTGTCGTTGGTGTACGAGTCGTACAGCGCCGCCGGCAGCGTCAGCGTGACGGGCGTGGTGAGCAGGAAGCTTGCGTTGAACTCGCCCAGCGAGATGGTGAAGACCAGCAACGAGCCCACCACCAGTGCGTGCTTCAGGTTGGGAAGCAGGATGTGACGCATGCGCTGCCACCAGCCGGCCCCGAGGCTGGCGGCGGCGCGTTCGAGCTCGAGGAAGTCGTAGCTGCGCAGCGTGTTGGTCACTGACTGCAGCATGAACGGCAGCGTGTACAGCAGGTGACCGAAGAGGATGATGACCCAGCTGCCGCGGATCATGCCGTAGGTGCCGATCAGCGCCACTGCCACCGAGATGCCCGGCAACGCCAGCGGCAGCTGGATGCACTCCTCCAGCAGAGCCTTGCCGCGGAACTGGTAGCGCACGAGGGCATAGCCGCCGAGCACGCCCATCACCACCGTGATCACGATGGCCAGCAACGCCAGCTGCAGCGACAGCATCAGCGTGTGGCCGTAGACCTCGAAGACATACTCGTACCAGCGCAGCGTGAACAGGCCCTGCGTGTCACGGGCGCCGCTGGCGAACACACCCAGGTCGCGCTGCGGCTGCCAGCCGGCGCCCGAGCCGGTGCTGGCCGCGCCCATCGTCGAAAGGGTGGTGAACGAGCCCCAAACGCAGATCAGGATGGGCGTGAGGATCACGAACACCATCAACAGACTCATCGCCGCCGAGTAGGCCGTCCAGGCGCCCAGCCGGCGCCGCGGTGCGGATTCGGATGCAGCGCTGGCGCTCATGAGGCGTAGGCGTGCGCGTGCACGGCATTGGACAGGCGCCGCAGCATCAGGTTGATGCCCACCGTGATCAGCCCCAGCACCACAGACAGCGCCGCCGCCATCTCGAACGCCAGGTTGGCATAGACCTGGTTGTAGATCTCCAGCGGCAGCACGCTGGCGCGCTTGAGCAGCAGCAGCGCGACGCCGAAGGAACCCATCGAAACCGCGAAGGTCACCGCCAGCGTGGACACGAGCGCCGGTGTCAGCAGCGGCAGCAGCACGTAGCGCAGCGTCTGCCATTGGCTGGCGCCCAGGCCGCGCGCGGCGGCGTCCAGGTCCCAGTCGAACTTGCGGATGCTCGACTCCAGCGTCAGCGTGGCACGCGGAATCTGGAACCAGATGTAGGCCAGCCCGAGGCCGACGAGGCTGTAGGCGAGGCCCTCGCCGGCGCGCACGCCGAAGAGCGCGCCCGACACCTGCGGGATGAAGCCGACGCGGCCGATCATGATGACGGCCAGGAAGCCGATGATGATGCCGGAGAAGGCCATCGGCAGCGTCAGCACGGCGCGGAACAGGCGCTTGCCCGGGAACTCGCGCCGCACCAGCAGCCAGGCCGGCCCGATGCACAGCACGATCGAGAGCAGCGAGACCACGGCCGAGAGCGTGAGGCTCAAGGTGAGCGAGGAGCGCAGGAACGGGTCGTTGAAGACTGCGAGAAAGTTCTTCAGGGTGAAGTCGCGCCAGCTCGTCTTGCGCTCGGCCACCGCGGCGGCATCGCCGGCCTGGCCGATCTCCTGTACCGGCAGGCCGCCTTGCAGCACCATCTCGGCGAAGGGCAGCGCCAGCACGGCGACGAAGAACGCCACCAGCGGCAACACGTAGAAGTAGGCCGCGGGCGGCGCGCCCGATCGCACCGCCGCTGCGCTCATTGCCGGCGGATCTGGTCGCGCCAGGCGGTGCGGTACTCGCCGATCATCTTGCGCTTCTCGCCGATCGAGACGCCCTTGATGAGGTCGTAGCTGCCGAACAGCGGCTTCATCCGCTCACGCGCCTGTGGCGTCATGTGCTCCTGCAGGATGGGCAGCCAGTACGAGTCGGCCCAGATGCCCTGCGCCTCGGGCGAGAGCAGCCAGTCGAGGTAGGCCTTGGCCATCTCGGGGCGCTTGGCCCACTTCACCATGCCCATCGCCAGCGGCACCGAGACCGTGCCCTCGCAGGGGATGACGACCTCGATCGGGCCCTTGTCTTCCCACTTCATCTTGTAGCCGCTGCCGTCGGCGTGGATCCACACCGCCACCTCGCCGCGCAGCGCCGCGTTGTAGCTGGTGTCGCGCGAGTAGCGCAGGATGTTGGCGTCCAGCTTCTTCAGGTAGTCGAGGCCGGGCTTGAAGTCCTGCGTGCTGCCGCCGGCGCCGAGGTTGGCCGCAAAGATGGCTTCCATGGCCGTGCCGTGCACGGTGGGGTCGTCGTAGGCGACCAGGCCCTTGTACTTCGGGTCGATCAGGTCCTTCCAGCACTTGGGCACCGGCACGTTGGCCTTCTTCAGCGCCTCGGTATTGACGATGAAGCCGATGACGCCCTGGTGCACGCAGAACCACAGGCCGTTGGGGTCCTTGCAGTGCGCGGGGATGCGGTCGAAGCCGGCCGGTTTGTACGGCTGGTGCACGCCGCGCTCGCCGGCCTCCTGCGCCACGAGGGCGTTGTAGTAGGCGACGTCGGCCACCGTGTTGTTCTGTTCGCGCAGCAGCGCGGCCAGCGTCGGGCCGCTGCCCTTCATGTCGGGCGGCACGCGCACGCCGTAGGTGCGGCGAAAGAAGTCGGTCACGCCGCCCCAGTTGGCGTAGTTCGGCTGCGCGTCGTACTGGATCAGCGTCGGGCCCTCGCTGGCGCGCGCGGCGTCCATGCGCTTCTTGAACTCGGCCTGGTTCCAGGTCTGGGCCCAGGCCGCGAACGCGAAGCTCAAGCCCAGGCCCAAGGCCAGGCCACGCGCGATGGAGGTGGCGGAGATGCAGGCTTTCATGGACAGCGTCCTCTTCACTTCAGGGCCACGATCACGTAGCCGCCTTCCTTGCGGTCTTCGTACGACAGGGCGAGCTTCTGCCCCTCTTTCAACTGCGCCACCGCGGCGCGCAGTGCGGGCGGCACGATGAAGGTGTAGGTCTCGCCGGGCTTGGCCGAGGGGATGGCGGCGCAGCCGCCCTCCACGCACTCCAGCAGCAGGGCTGAATTGCGTTCGTCGAACCAGACGAAGTTGCCGGCGGCGTCGGCAGCCCATGCCGCAGACGGCAATGCCGCCAGCGCGAGGGAGGCGGCAAGCCGCTGCGTCAGCCGCAGGCGCCGGGCTCCGGCAGAAGCGAACTCAATGGACATGGCGATCCTCCTGACGGCACCACCCATGAGCCCGAGCCGAGCCATGGGCGGGTTGCGTCTGCGGCGCCGGCCTGATGGCCAAGCCGGTCGACTTCAGTGTTGATCGTCGGCGTTCCGTCGGTACTGGGCCAAACCCGCGTCGACGATGCAATGCGCGCAGGTCAGGGTCGCGCGCAGCGCATGGCGCAGTGAAGGGCTGTTCGCCATCGCCGGCAATGAACCGGCGCGCCTGGCGCCAGCGCCTCGACGTTCGACTCCTCAGCTCAGCAGCAGGCACCAGATGGCGAGCAGCGGCTGCGGACCTGAGCGCATCGCGTGCACGATGTCTGGCGGGTTGTAGACCCAGCCGCCCACGCCCGGGGCTTTCCAGGGCCCCTGCTCCTGACGCCACTCGCCCTCGCTCAGAACCACATAACCTTCGGCGGGCGGGTGGTGGTGGTCGGGGTAGACCGTGTGGGGCGCCATCAAGGTCAGGCCGATGCGGATGCACTTCGACTCAACCAGTCCGCCATGTCCCATCAGGACCGCGTTGGCATGACCCGCCATGAAACCCGGCAGATCGGGTTCGGGCCGTCGATACCAGGGCAGGTGGGGGCGCAGCTCGTCCAGGCACCCGCACAGCGATGCCACCCACGCCTGCTTGCTGCGTCCGTGGGCGATCGCTGTCTGCCAGTGTCGCAAGGCGGGACAGTCAGACCCATGGGCATGCGCATCGGCCCGGCCAGGGCGTCGAACTGGCGACCAAGCAGCGTCGCGTCGGGACAGCTCGCCGCTCACGTGGCAGGCGAGGTCGCGGCCATCAGGGTTGAGCGAAGCGCAGCCGAGCAAGGCCTCGTTCAGCGCGAGGCGGAATGGGCCGAGTGCCTCTCCCACATCGTCGACCATCTGCTCCTCGTCCATCTCGTCACCAAGGGCTGCGAACGTCGGACCCGCTCTTCCGGCGGCGGCTCGGCGGGCTCAGCCGCCGCGCGCGGCGCGGTCGCGCCAGGCGAGCGCGGCCTTCAATCCTTCGCGCTGCGTGATCTCCTTGAAGGTGCGCCGCGAGGGCGTTTCCAGGCACTCGATCTGCACCGCCAGGTCGAGGTTGGCGCGCAGCGATTCGCGCAGCCCCATGGCGTCGAAGCT
>JALHOU010000301.1 GCA_022842825.1 Rubrivivax sp. | reverse complement strand
GCTGCGGCTGGGCCAGCCGCCGGGGCAGGGGCCGCCGGAGCCGCGCGCCCACGCCGGCAGGCGGCTGATGCTCGATCCGCGCGTGCCCGACACCGACCTCTTCCCGCTCGCCGCCTGGCGCCGCTGCCTGGGTGCGGCGCATGCCGATGCCGACCGCGCGAGCCTGTTCTACGGCCTGCCGGCCGGCTGGCCGGCGTTGCGTGAAGCGACGGCGCGCCACCTGGCGCTGACGCGCGCTCTGGAATGCAGTGCCGAGCAGGTGATCATCCTCAACGGTCCGCTGCAGGCGTTGGACCTCGTGGTGCGCGTGCTGCTCGAGCCGTGCGACGCGGTGGTCGTCGAGCGGCCGGGCTACATGAGCATCGCGCGCAGCGTCGGCCTGCCGCCGCTGGACCTGCGAGGCGCCGCGGTCGACGACGAGGGCCTCGACGTGGCCGCCGCGCGGCGCGCATGCCCCACGCCTTCGCTCGTCTACGTGCACCCGCTGCACCAGTACCCCACCGGCGGGCGCCTGTCGCCAGCACGCCGCGCCGAGCTGCTGGCCTGGGCGCACGAGAGCCGGGCCTGGGTGATCGAGGGGGACCACGGCGGCGAGATCGTGCACGACGGCGCCGTGCCGCCGGCGCTGATGTCCCACCGCGGTGCCTCTTCTTCGCCGGACGACGGCCAGGTGCTGTTCCTCGGCACCTTCAACGGCGTCATGTTCCCGGCGCTGCGGCTGTCGTACCTCGTCGTGCCGCTGCGGCTCGTGCCGGCCTTCACGGCCGTGCGTGGCCTCTTCGGCGACCACCCGCCGGTGGCGCCGCAGCAGGCGTTGGCCCGCTTCATCCAGGAAGGGCACCTGAGCGCGCACCTGCGTCGCATGCGCGGCATCTACCGGCAGCGACGCGACGCCGTGCTCGCCGCGGCCGCGCGCTACCTGCCGCCCGAAGTGCGCGTGGGGCCTCTGCTCGGCGGCACGCACGGCTGCCTGCACCTGCCCGCCGACTGCCCCGACGAGCCCCTCGTGCAACGGCTGGGCGAGGCGGGCTTCGGCATCGAGATCCTCTCGGCCTACTCGTGGCCGCAGCAGGGCAGCAACGGCCTCGTCTTCGGCTACGGCGCGGACGACGTGCCGCGCATCGAGGCGGCCATGTCGACGCTGGCGCAGCAGGTGCGCGAAGCGATCGAGGCGCGGCGGGCCGCGGCGCCGACCCCGCGTTCGGCCTCGGCGTTGAGCGTCGCGGCACCCAGGGCGCGTGCGGCCCCGCGTCCCGTCGCCGTGCGTCGTGCCTGACGACCGCGCCTGGGCCGTTCGTCGCGCGGCACCCCCCGGCGCGGCGCGGCCAGACCAGACTGTGCGCCATGCCGCGAAGGCCACCCCTCCGAAGCGCCCGCCGATGAGCAAGCCGGCCAGCGGCGCCTTCATCCAGCCTGTGCTGGACGAGGCCGCAGTGCGGCCGGCGACGCAGCGTGTGCGCGTCTACCGCGCCATCCGCTATGCCATCGAGGCCGGGGCGCTGGCCGCCGGGCAGCGCCTGCCCTCGGCGCGTCAACTGGCCGCCGACTGGGGCGTGGCGCGAGGCGCCGTCGACGAGGCGTTCGGGCAGTTGCAGATGGAGGGGCTCATCCGCCGCCGCGTCGGCGATGGCACCTACGTCGAGCCGCCGGTGCCGGGCGCCCAGGGCGGGCGGGTAGCGGCGCCGCCCCGCGAGCCGAGCGACCTCGCTCACCACGTGCTGGCCCAGGCGGCCCGCCTGGGCATGGCGGGCCCGGGCCGTGCGGCAGCGGGCGCGGCTGCCGCTGCAGGCCCGGTGCGCCTGGAATGCAGCTTCGTGCCGCAGCGGCCACCCACGCTGCACCCGCGCGCCATCGACCTGGACGGCTTTGCGCTGCCGACCTGGCGCCGCCTGCTCGTGGCCGCGGTGGCCGAGGAGCGGCGCGACCTGCTCGGGGCCATGCCCTCGATCGGGCTGCCGGCGCTGCGCGAATCGGTGGCGCGCTACCTCGGCGTGATGCGCGGCGTACCCTGCCGCGCCGAGCAGGTGCTCATCGTCGCCAGCCCCGCCGAGGGCTTGAACCTGCTCGTGCGGCTGCTGCTGCCGCCTGCGGGTTCGATGTGGGTCGAAGAGCCGACACACCCATCGCTGCCGAGCCTGCTCGAGAGCCTCGGCGCACGTGTCACCGCCGTGCCCCTCGACGCGCAGGGCTTCGACGTGGCGCGGGCGCGCGAGCGCGACCCCGGCGCCACGCTCGTCTACCTGCATCCGCTCGGCCAGTATCCGCTCGGTCGCCGCACGACGGTGGCGCGCGGCGACGAGCTCATCGAATGGGCGCGCCGGCACGGGCGCTGGATCGTCGAGGGCCACTTCAACGACGAGTTGTGGCCGCGCGAAGTGCAACCGCCGGCGCTGGCGCGGCGCGACCGCGAGCGCGTCTTCCTGCTCGGCACCTTCGAGAGCGTCATGTTCCCCTCGCTGCGGCTGGGATACGTGGTGGTGCCGCCGGCGCTGGTGAAGCCGTTCGCCGAGGCGATCACGATGTGGGGGCCGCGGGCGCCCGCAGCCACCCAGTGGGCGCTGGCCGAGTTCATCGACCGCGGCCACCTGCACCAGCGCATCTTGGCCTTGCGCGAGCGCTATGCGAAGCGGCGCAAGCGCGTGCAGAGCGGCCTCGTCGACCGCCTGCCGGCGGGCGTGCGTGCCGAACCGCTGACGCCGGTGCCCACCGCCTGCCTGCACCTGCCCGAAGGCGCCAACGACCTGGAATGGCTGCGCCGCCTGCGGGCGCGCGGCCTCGTGCTCGAGCCGCTGAGCGGCATGCACTGGAACGACCGCCCCGAACGGCGCCGGCAGGGCCTGGTGCTCGGCTACGGCGACTGGAGCGACGCGGTGCTCGACGCCGCCCTCGAGCGCCTGGTGCACGAGTTGCGCGAATGGCACCCGGGCGGCGCATCGTGGCCGGCGGCCGCGCCGACACTCGCGCTCTGAGCTTCGTGCCCGTGTTCACGACCGCGAGGCAGGCCCAGTCTGCTACCAGCCGGAGGGCGAGAACACGTAGCCCTGGTGCCGCACGGTGCGGATGCGTGCCGTTGCGGCGTGGCCGTCACCAAGCTTGGCGCGGATGCGGTAGACGCGGCTGTCGATGCTGCGATCCAACGGCTGGTCGTCCAGGCCACGCACGCGTTTGAGGATCTCGCGCCGCGACAATGCCTGGCCGGCGTGGCTGGCCAGCAGCCACAGCACCTCGAACTCGCCCTCGGTGAGCGGCACCGGCGCGTCGGCCAGCCGCACCTCGCGCTCCAGTCGGCGCAGGAGCAGCGCCCCGAAGCGAAGCTCGCGCGGGGGCTCGCTCGGGCCGCCGCCGTTGGCAGCCAAGGCGATGGCGGCGCGGCGCCACAGGGCGCGCAGACGCGCGGCGACGACGGGCGCGCCGACCGCGACATCGAGCACGTCGTCGGCGCCCATCTCCAGCGCCAGCACCTGGTCGAGGTCGCGCAGCCCGCGCACCACCACGAGCAGCGGCCACTGCGGGCACATCGAACGCAGCGTGCGCAGCTGCGCCAGGTGCGGAGCCAGCGCCTCGGCCACGTGTAGTGCCACCGCCTGTGCCCGGGGCGCCGGGTCGCAGGCGTCGGGCGTCCTCTCGCATCCAGGTTGCACGAGCGGGCTGTCGGCGATGGCGTGGCAGTCGACCACCACGCCTTCGCCGAGGAGTCCCCGCGCCCAGTTCCCGGCGGCCTGCAGATCGCCGGCGGCCAGCAGCAGCAAGCGTGGTTCGGCGCCTGCGACAGCGGCGCCTCCCGGATCGCGCCGGCCGAACACGATGGCTTGACTGCCCACCCCGCCTCCCGCCGCGCCCTGGCCGGCGGGGCCGCCCAGGCCGTGCGCGGGTGCTGCGGCTGTGGCGACCATCGTGCCGAACCCGCCCATCGTCGCGCCGTTCACGCCACTCGCTTGCGAAACATGCATGGCATCAGCCCTGGTTGCCTGGCCGAATGGTCCGCCGGCAGGCGCCGCGCTCGCAAGGGCCATTGCGACTGCGGCGGTCGCGCCAAGTGGGCGCGGCGACGGCCCACGCGCCTTGACCTTCAGTCCAGGCGCATGAGCCTTCGTTTGCGCCCTCGTCTCGGTGTGTCCTGCTAGCTGTCCGGGCTAGCCAGGCGCCAGCGACTTGAGCCGGTACAGCGCCTCGAGCGCCTCGCGCGGCGTGAGCTGGTCGGGGTCGATCCGAGCAAGCGCGGTCTCCACGGCCGAGGGCTCCGGCGCAGCGGCCGCAGGCGGTGGCGCGAAGAGGTCGACCTGCGCCACGCTGCCGCGTGCCTTGTCCTCGAGCGCCTCCAGCGTGGCCCGTGCCTGGCGAATGAGCGGCGGCGGCATGCCGGCCAGCCGCGCCACCTGCACGCCGTAGCTGCGGCTGGCGGGGCCGGGCTCGATCTGGTGCAGGAAGACGATGTCGTGCCCGCTTTCCACCGCGCCCACGTGCACGTTGATCGCGCGCTCGTGCGTGGCCGGGAACTCGGTGAGCTCGAAGTAGTGCGTGGCAAACAGCGTGAAGGCGCGGCAGCGGTCGTGCAGGTGCGTGGCGATGGCGGCGGCGAGCGCGAGGCCGTCGAAGGTGCTGGTGCCGCGGCCGATCTCGTCCATCAGCACCAGGCTCAGCTCGGTGGCGCCGTGCACGATGGCGGCGGCCTCGGTCATCTCGAGCATGAACGTGCTCTGCGCGTTGGCCAGGTCGTCGGCGGCGCCGATGCGCGTGTGGATGGCGTCGATGGGGCCGAGCCGGCAGGCGGTGGCCGGCACGTACGAGCCCATCGCCGCCAGCAGCACGATGAGCGCCACCTGGCGCATGAAGGTGCTCTTGCCGCCCATGTTGGGGCCGGTGATGACGAGCAGGCGCGTCTTGGCGTCGAGCCGGCAGTGGTTGGCGATGAACGGCGGCGCGCCGGTCTCGGCCAGGCGCGCCTCCACCACCGGGTGGCGGCCGGCCTCGATGTCGATGCAGGGGTGGTGGACGAACTCCGGCCGGCACCAGCCGAGCGTGGCGGCGCGTTCGGCCAGCGCCGCCAGCGCGTCGAGCGTGGCCAGCGCGCGCGCCAGCGCGGCCAGGGTGGGGATGTGCGGCTGCAGCCGGTCGAGCAGCTGCTCGTAGAGCCACTTCTCGCGCGCCAGCGCGCGCTCCTCGGCGGCGAGCGCCTTGTCTTCGAACGTCTTGAGCTCCGGCGTGATGAAGCGCTCGGCGTTCTTCAGCGTCTGGCGGCGCTGGTAGTTGGCCGGCACCTTGCCGAGGTGTGAGCCTGTGACCTCGATGTAGAAGCCGTGCACCTTGTTGAACTGCACGCGCAGGTTGGGGATGCCGCTCCTGGCCCGCTCGCGCGCCTCGAGGTCGAGCAGGAAGGCGTCGCTGTGGGCGTTGATGCCGCGCAGCTCGTCGAGCTCGGCGTCGATGCCGGCGGCGATGACGCCACCGTCGCGCAGCTGCACCGCCGGCTCCTCGGCGATGGTGGCGAGCTCGCGGGCGAGGGCAGGGTCGGGCGCCAGAGCCTCGTGCAGGCGGCGCAGCAGCGGCGCGCCGCGCGGCGTGCAGGCGGCCAGCGCGGG
>JALHOU010000300.1 GCA_022842825.1 Rubrivivax sp. | reverse complement strand
TGCGCGCGCCTGCGCCCGATGGGGTGGCCGCGGCGGGCGAGCCGGGTCGGGCGGGTCCAGCGGGCCTGGCGGGTCCGGGTCCTGCAGGCCACGCGGGCGCCCCGGTGGCCTGGCCGCTGGGCCGTGCCGTCGCGCAGATCGCGGGCACCTACGTGCTGGCCGAGAACCATCAGGGCCTGGTCATCGTCGACATGCACGCGGCGCACGAGCGCATCGTCTACGAGCGGCTGAAGCGCGAGAGCGTGAGCGCCGGCACGGCCGGCGGTGCGCTGCCTGCGCAGCCGCTGCTGATTCCGGTGACGCTGGCAGCCACGCCGGCTGAACTGGCCGTGGCCGAGAGCGAGCAGGACACGCTGCGGCACCTCGGCCTGGACATCGACCGCCTCGCCGGCAGCACGCTCGCAGTGCGCAGCCGGCCGGCGGCCCTGCCCGATGCCGACGTGGCCGAGCTGGCCCGCTCGGTGCTCGCCGAGCTCGGGGCCGCGGAGAGCGGCGGAGCCAGCCGCGTCGTGCAGCGCGCCCGCGACGCCATCCTCGCCGCCATGGCCTGCCATGGCGCGGTGCGCGCCAACCGGCGCCTCACGCTCGAGGAGATGAACGCGCTGCTGCGCGAGATGGAAGCGACCGAGCGCGCCGACACGTGCAATCACGGCCGGCCGACCTGGCGCCAGGTGTCGCTGAAGGAACTCGACGCCCTGTTCCTTCGCGGTCGCTAGCCGGCGTCGAGGTACGCCCACGCTCGGGCGAGGCAGCGGCGGCTCCGCCGCGGCCTTCGCCCGCAGGGCCGGTCTCAGCCCCGCGTGGCCTTGGCCTGGGCTCAGGCCGCGAGCAACTGCCGCAGCACGAACGGCAGGATGCCGCCGTGCTTGTAGTAGTCGACCTCGATGGCGGTGTCGATGCGCAGGATCACCTTCACCTCGCGCTTGGCGCCGCTGGCGGACGTGATGACCAGCTTGGCATCGGTCTGCGGCTTGATCTCGGCGCCGAGCACGACGTCGACGGTCTCGTCGCCCTTGAGGCCGAGGCTCTCCCACGAGTCGCCGGGCTTGAACTGCAGCGGCAGCACGCCCATGCCCACCAGGTTGCTGCGGTGGATGCGCTCGAAGCTCTTGGCCACCACGGCCTTGATGCCCAGCAGCTGCGTGCCCTTGGCCGCCCAGTCGCGTGAGGAGCCGGTGCCGTACTCCTCGCCGCCGAAGACGATGGTCGGCACGCCGGCGGCCATGTACTTCATCGCGGCGTCGTAGATCGGCATCTTCTCGGAAGTCTTGCCAGAGGCCGCCTCCGCGGCCGTCGGCTGATAGAGCGTGTAGCCGCCTTCCTCGCGCGAGCCGTCGGCCTTGGCCGGCAACATGAGGTTCTTGACGCGCACGTTGGCGAAGGTGCCGCGCATCATCACGTCGTGGTTGCCGCGGCGCGCGCCGTAGCTGTTGAAGTCGGCCTTCGCCACGCCGTTGGCGACCAGGAACTTGCCTGCCGGCGTGCTGTCCTTGAAGCTGCCGGCCGGGCTGATGTGGTCGGTGGTGATGCTGTCGCCGAAGAGCGCCATCACGCGCGCGCCCTTCACGCCCGCCTCCAGCGTCGCCGGCTTCATCGTGAAGGTGTCGAAGAACGGCGGCTTGGCGATGTAGGTGCTCTTGGGCCAGTCGTAGACCTGCCCCTTGGTGCCCTTCACGTCGTCCCACAGCTTGCCGGGCTTCTCCTTCACCTTCGCGTAGTTCTTGCGGAAGGCCTTGGGGTTCATGGCCAGCTTCATGAGCGCGTAGACCTCGTCGCTGGTCGGCCAGATGTCGCCGAGGTAGACCGGCTTGCCCTTCTTGCCCAGGCCCACGGGCTCGGTCATCAGGTCCTTGGTCACCGTGCCGGCGATGGCGTAGGCCACCACCAGCGGCGGGCTGGCGAGGAAGTTGGCCTTGAGGTTGGGGTGGATGCGCGCTTCGAAGTTGCGGTTGCCCGAAAGCACGGCGGCGCAGACGAGGTCGTTGTCGGTGATGACCTTGTTCAGCTCCGGCGTCAGGTCGCCGGCGTTGCCGATGCACGTGGTGCAGCCGTAGGCGGCGACGTTGAAGCCGAGGTCCTCGAGGTAGGGCAGCAGCTTGGCCTTCTCGAGGTACTCGGTGACGATGCGCGAGCCCGGCGCGAGCGAGGTCTTGATGTGCGGCGCCACCTTGAGGCCCGCCTTCACGGCCTTCTTCGCCAGCAGGCCGGCGGCAAGCAGCACGCCCGGGTTGCTGGTGTTGGTGCAGCTCGTGATGGCGGCGATGAGGATGTCGCCGTTCTTCACGTTCACGCCGCTGTCGGCCCTGAAGGTCTTGCCGAGCTTGTCGGCGGGCTGGTTGAAGCCATTGTCGGCGGTGGGCTTGCTGAACAGCTCGGCGAACTTCTTCGAGAGGTGCGTGATCTCGATGCGGTCCTGCGGGCGCTTGGGGCCGGCGAGGCTGGGCGCCACGGTGCCGAGGTCGAGCTTGACGACGCTCGTGTAGTCGATCTCGCCGGCCTTGGGCACGCCGAACATCTTCTGCGCCTTGAAGTAGGCGGCGAAGGCTTCGATCTCCTGCTTCGTGCGGCCGCTGCCCTCGAAGTACTCGATGGTGCGCTCGTCCACCGGGAAGAAGCCCATCGTCGCGCCGTACTCGGGCGCCATGTTGGCGATGGTGGCGCGGTCGGGCAGAGCCAGCGTGCGCGTGCCTTCGCCGAAGAACTCGACGAACTTGCCGACGACCTTGTGCTTGCGCAGGATCTCCGTGACGGTCAGGACCAGATCCGTGGCCGTCACGCCCTCGCGCAGCTTGCCCGTGAGCTCGAAGCCCACCACGTCGGGCGTCAGGAAGTACACCGGCTGGCCCAGCATGCCGGCCTCGGCCTCGATGCCGCCGACGCCCCAGCCGACGACGCCGATGCCGTTGATCATCGTCGTGTGGCTGTCGGTGCCGACGAGGCTGTCGGGGTAGTAGACGCCGTCCTTGCCCCGGAACACGCCGCGCGCCAGGTACTCGAGGTTGACCTGGTGCACGATGCCGAAGCCCGGGGGCACGACGCCGAAGGTGTCGAACGCCTGCATGCCCCACTTCATGAACTCGTAGCGCTCCTGGTTGCGAGCGAACTCGAGCTTCATGTTCAGGTCGAGCGCGTTCTTGTTGCCGAAGTGATCGATCATCACCGAGTGGTCGACCACGAGGTCCACCGGCACCAGCGGCTCGATGGTCTTGGGGTTCTTGCCCATCTCGGCGGCCACGTTGCGCATGGCGGCCAGGTCCGCGAGCAGCGGCACGCCGGTGAAGTCCTGCAGCACCACGCGCGCCACCACGAACGGGATCTCGTCGGTGCGCTCCGCCGTCGGCTTCCAGTTGGCGAGTTGCTTCACGTGCTCTTCGGTGACCTTCTTGCCGTCGCAGTTGCGCAGCACGCTCTCGAGCACGATGCGCATGGAAACCGGCATGCGGCTCACGTTCGGGAAGGTCTTGGCGAGCGCGGGCAGGCTGAAGAACTGGCCCTCCTTGCCGGAAGCGGTCTTGAAGGTCTTCAGCGTCTTGGCGTAAGCATGGGCTTGGGCTTGGGGCATGGTGCTTCTCTTTCTGCTGGCGGAAGGCAAAGGATGGAGTGTCAGGCTTTCGGGACGATGACTTTCAGTCCCTTGAAGTAGTCGCGGAAGAAGGCCGCGTCGCGGGTGATGAGGGCGGTGCACTGCAGCAGCGCGTGGGCGCCGATCAGGAAGTCGGGCACGGTGCGCGCCCCTGCCGCCAGGACCTGGCCGGCGCGCAGGCGCTCCTTGTAGCGGCGCTGCATCTCGCCGGCGCGCACGGCCGAGCGCATCTCCAGGGGCACGAAGCCGATGCCGACCTCGTCGAGCACCTCCATGACCACGGCGCCGCTGCCGAGGCCCGCGACGACCTCGCTCACGACCACCTCGCATGCGACCACCGGCCCCTCGGCGAGCGCCGTGCGCAGCGTCGCCTCGGCCGCGTCAGCGCCCGGGCCTGCGCCGATGAGGTCGATGAGCACGGAGGAGTCGATCGCGATCATCCGGCCGCCTCAGGCCTCTTTCTTGTCCGGCGGCGGGTAGGGGTCGCCCGGTGCGCGCCCGCGCAGGTCGCGCAGGATGTCGTCGGTGCTCACGCCGGGCGGCAGCTTGATTCGCCCGCGCGCGCGCGCCAGCGCGTCGCTGGCGTCCTTGCGCAGGATGATGCGACCGCCGTCGAGCTCGACCTTCAGTTTGGTGCCCTTGACGAGGCCGAGTGCATCGCGCACGGCCTTGGGCAGAGTGATCTGCCCGCGTTCGGCCACGGTGGCGTCCATCGGTGCGCTCCCGTCCGAGCGATTCGCTCAGATCGTTGAAGTATGCGCGTATTCTGCATACTCGGCGCGTCGGAGGCAAGTACGGGCCCGGCCGCGCCGCGACCGCGCCTTGGCCGCCGCGCGCGGCCTCAGGACCCCGCGCAGTCCTTGACGGCGAACTCCACGCGCCGATCCAGCGCATCCCGGGCATCGTCGGTACCCAGCCCTGAGAGGGTGTTCGCCGAGCCCACGCCGGCCGCCTTCGTCCGCTTTGAAAGGACTGGCGATGCGGTGTCCAGCCGTTGCTTGATGTACTGGGCCCGCATCAGCGACAGGCGTTGATTCATCGGCTCGGCTCCGGTGCGGCTGGTGTGGCCCGTCACCTCCAGGCAGGCGGTACGCGCCGCGGCGCGCTGAGCGAGCTGGGCCAGCCACATGTGGTACGAGCCGCTCAGCTGCGGATCGGGCACGAAGAGGGTGGAGCCGGGCCGGAAGAGGAACTTCACGCCGAGCTGGTTCTGGCTGAGCCCGAAGTCGACGATGCGCGCGAAGGCCTGCGTCGCCTCGTCCTTGCGGTTGAGCTTGCTCGCGGCGAGGTAGATGCCGTTGTGCACGCGCAGCTGGTCGCCGCCGGGCTGGCGCAACACGCCCTTGAAGAGATCGAGCGCCTCCTCGTGATGGCCCTTGGCGTGCGCGATGACCGCGTCGTTGATCATCGCCGCGGCCATGATGCGGTCGTAGTAGGCCGGGTTGATGGGGTCGCCGGCACGTGTGCCCTGGCAGGTGCGCACATAACCCGTCACCGCCGGGTCCGGCGCCCACGCCGGGCTGTCGAGGAAGAAGGCCGTGGGTGTCATGTCCACGCCTTCCATTGCCGCACGGGCGAAGCCCTTGCTCACGATCTTGCCCGTGCGCAGGTCGACCAGGGCCAGGCAGACGCGGTGCCAGTCACGCCCGGGCTTGTTGGTGCCGTCCATGTTGACGGCGGTGAAGGTGCCAATGAATAGCAGCGGCCCCTTGGCCAGCGTGGCGCTGGTGAAAGGCTGCAGGTCGAACTGCGGGAAGCGCGCTTTGACGAACTCGCTGACGCGGGCTTCGATGGACTCGGTGGCCAGCGTCTGGTAGCCCGAATTGCCGTCGACCAGCGGGTCGATGACGAGCGGAATCTTCGCGCCGGCGCTGCGGCCGGTGGTGGCGGGGTCCACCTTGGCCGTGTTGAAGAGGTTGCTGGCCGCGAAGAGCACGGCGTCGGCCAGCGGCATGATGGGCGGCGGTGGCGCGGGCGCAGCGGAGGCGGCTGGCGCGGCGGCGACGGGCGGTGCCG
>JALHOU010000299.1 GCA_022842825.1 Rubrivivax sp. | reverse complement strand
GCACGCACGCGTTCGGGCTGGCGTGCCGCCGCCACGAGCGCCGCCGCCGCGCCCGTGCTGGCGCCGAAGAGGCCGAGCGGCAGCGCGGCGAGCGCCGGGTGTCGGTGCGCCCAGACCATCGCCTGCTCCAGCCGGCCGGCCAGCAGGTCGATGTCGAAGACGTTCTCGCGGTGGTCGGCCTCGGCGGCGCTGAGCAGGTCGAACAGCAGCGTCGAGAGGCGCTCCTGCTGCAGCGCCTCGGCGACGAAGCGGTTGCGCGGGCTCAGCCGGCTGCTGCCGCTGCCGTGCACAAAGATCACCAGCCCCAGCGCTTGCGACATCGCCGTGAGCACGCCGGGCAGACCGCTCGGACCGACCGAGACCGTCTCGCCGTTGTGGTGGCCGGGCGGCGTCATGCTCACACCCCGCTGGCTCAAGCGGCCGGCGCCCCAGGTGCGGATCCGATGGCTTGCGCCGCCGGCGCGGAAGCCTCGGCGGCACGCAGTGCCTGCACGACCTCGTCGTCGTCCACCTGGTCGAAGCGCAGGTAGTGCCGGCCCACGGCCTCGAAGGGGAAGGGCTCGGCCAGGCAGATCCACGCGTCGGCCTCGGTGCGCAGCCGCGCCGCCGCCTCGCGCGAGGCCACCGGCACGGCGACGACCAGCCGCCGCGGCTGTTGCCTGCGCAGCCCCTGCAGCGCCGCGCGCATCGTCGTGCCGGTGGCCACGCCGTCGTCGACGACGATGACGCTGCGGCCGGCCACGGGCCAGGCGCGGCGGCCGCCCAGGTACAGCGCGCGCCGGCGCGCGTTCTCCTCGATCGCCGCGCGCGCCTTGCCGGTCAGGTAGTCGTCGTCGGCGCCCAGGCGCTCGCACAGGAACCGGTCGGCGACCACCTCGGGCGGCGTGCCGTCCACGAGCGCCGCGACGGCGAGCTCGGGCTGGCCGGGCGCGCCGATCTTGCGCACGAGCAGCAGGTCCAGCGGTGCATGCAGCGCGCGCGCCACCGGCAGCGCCACCGGCACGCCGCCGCGTGGCAGGGCCAGCACGAGCGGCGACTCATGCGCCACCGGCAGGGTCAGCAGGCGCGCAGCCAAGGCTTCGCCCGCCGCAGCCCGGTCGGCAAACGGCAGCCCAGCGGCCTGGGGGGCGGCTGCAGGTGGGCCGCCTTTCGCCCCGGCCTTGCAGGCGCGCGGCGGAGCGCCATCGGATCGCCCGGTTCGGAACATCGCGGCCTCGGCCGTTGTTGGTTCGTGAGGACGCATTGGTCCGCAACGACCCCGCGACCGCGTTGAGCATGCTCAACGCGGTCGGGGTCCGCCGCGGACCATCATGCGCCAGCACAGCGAAGCCCCAGCCAACCATGACGGACGCGTCCCAGGATCTCCCCGCATCGGCGGGCACGGCGAAGAGCGGTGCACCGATCCACAAGGATCCGCGCACGCTGGCGGTGCCGCCGCACTGGCGCGCCGGCACGCCAGCGGCAGGCACGTTCTTGTGGCCGGCGATGCGCAGCCGCCTGGCCGGCCTGCCCGATGGTGGTTTGAACATCGGTTTCGAAGCGCTCGACCGGCCGGTGCGCGAGGGCCGCGGCGACCATGTCGCACTGCACTGGCTCGGCGCCGAAGGCGGCGAGCGCCGCATCACCTACGACGAACTGCGGCGGCGTGCGAACCGCTTCGCCACCGCCGTCACGCGGCTGGGCATCGGGCGCGGCGAGCGGCTGTTCGTGCTCGCGCCGCGCCTGCCGGACCTCTACGTGGCCATCCTCGGTGCGCTCAAGGCCGGAGTTGTCGTCTCGCCGCTGTTCTCGGCCTTCGGGCCGGAGCCGATCGCCACGCGCATGAACCTCGGCCAGGGCCGCGCCCTCGTCACCACGCCCGGGCTCTACGGGCGCAAGGTGGCGCCGGTGATCGCCCGGATCCCGACCTTGTCGCACGTGCTGCTCATCGACGACGGCAGCCAGGCCGGACCCCAAGCCGACCTGAAAGGCACGCACGACCTCGGCGCCCTGCTCGAGGAGGCTGGCGAGGCAGGCGAGGACTTCGAGTGCATCGCCACGCGGCCCGACGAGCTCGCGCTGTTGCACTTCACCAGCGGCACCACCGGCCGGCCGAAGGGGGCGATGCACGTGCACGAGGCCGTGGTCACGCACTACGCGACCGGCCTCTTCGCGCTCGACCTGCACGCCGACGACATCTTCTGGTGCACGGCCGATCCTGGCTGGGTGACCGGCATGTCGTACGGCGTGATCGCACCGCTGCTCCACGGCGTGACGATGATCGTCGACGAGGCCGAGTTCGACCCCGAGCGCTGGTACACCATACTGCACGAGCGCGGTGTGAGCGTCTGGTACACCGCGCCCACGGCGATCCGCATGCTGATGAAGGCCGGCGCCGAACTCGCGCAGCGCTTCCCGCACCCCCGGCTGCGCTTCGTCGCCAGCGTCGGCGAGCCGCTCAACCCCGAGGCGGTGTGGTGGGGCCAGCAGGCGCTCGGCCTGCCCATCCACGACAACTGGTGGCAGACCGAGACGGGCGGCATCATGGTTGCCAACGCGCCCGCCTTCGACATCAAGCCCGGCTCGATGGGCCGCCCGCTGCCGGGCGTGGAGGCGGCCATCGTCGAGCGGCTCGAGGGCGGCGGCATTCGTCTCATCGACACCGCCGACACGCAGGGCGAGCTGGCGCTCAAACGCGGCTGGCCTTCCATGTTCCGCGGCTACCTGCACGAGGACGAGCGCTACCGCAAGTGCTTCGTCGGCGAGTGGTATCTCAGCGGCGACCTCGCGCGGCGCGACGCCGACGGGCACTACTGGTTCGTCGGCCGCGCCGACGACGTCATCAAGTCGGCCGGCCACCTGATCGGGCCCTTCGAGGTGGAAAGCGTGTTGATGGAGCACCCGGCCGTGGTCGAGGCCGGCGTCATCGGCAAGCCCGATGCGCTGCTCGGCGAGGTGGTCAAGGCCTTCGTCGCGCTGCGTCCGGGTTTCGAGGCGAACGAGGCGCTGGCGCGCGAGCTGATGGCGCACGCGCGCAAGCGGCTCGGCGCGGCCGTGGCGCCCAAGGAGATCGCCTTCGCGGCGGCGTTGCCGCACACGCGCAGCGGCAAGATCATGCGGCGCCTGCTGAAGGCGCGCGAGCTTGGCCTGCCCGAGGGCGACACCTCGACGATGGAGGGCGCGGCCTGAAGCGCCGCGGCAAGCGATGGACGCCACCCGCCCGACCAACGGCAAGGCCCTGCTGAACTGCGCGATCGACCCTGCCACGCACGGACGCGAGTTCTGCCTGGCGCGCCTGCGCGACATGCTGCGCATCCGCCGCATGGAGGAGCGCTGCGCGCAGCTCTATGGCGAGAGCAAGATCCGCGGCTTCCTGCACCTGTACATCGGCGAGGAGGCGGTGGCCGCCGGCGTGTTGCCCAACCTCACGCCCGAGGACAACGTGGTGGCCACCTACCGCGAGCACGGCCACGCGCTGCTGCGCGGCGTGTCGATGAACGCCATCATGGCCGAGATGTACGGCAAGCAGGAGGGCTGCTCGCGCGGGCGCGGCGGTTCGATGCACCTGTTCGACCGCGCGACCCGCTTCTACGGCGGCAACGCCATCGTCGGCGGCGGCCTGCCGCTCGCCGTGGGCCTGGCGCTGGCCGACACGATGCTGCCGCGGCCAGGTGCCGTGACGGTGTGCTTCTTCGGCGAGGGCGCGGTGGCTGAAGGGGCCTTCCACGAGTCGATGAACCTCGCATCGCTGTGGCGGCTGCCGGTGCTGTTCGTCTGCGAGAACAACCTTTACGCCATGGGCACGGCGCTGTCGCGCAGCGAAGCGCAGATCGACCTGACGAAGAAGCTCGCCGGCTACGACATCGCCACCGGCCACGTCAACGGCATGAACGTGCTCGCCGTGCACGACGCGGCGCGCCAGGCGCTGGCGCGCGTGCGCGAGAAGCGCGCGCCGTTCTTCCTCGAGCTGCACACCTACCGCTTCCGCGCCCACTCGATGTTCGACCCCGAGCTCTACCGCGACGAGGCCGAGATCGAGCGCTGGAAGGCGCACGGGCCGATCCACTCCTTCACCGACCGGCTCAAGGCCGCCGGCCAAATGACCGAGGCCGACTTCCAGCACCTGGACGCCGAGGCGATGGCCGAGGTGGAAGCGGCGGTCGCCTTTGCCGAGGCCGGCACCTGGGAAGCGGTGTCGGACCTGGCGCGCGACGTGACGGCGGCCTGAAACACCCCGACCCGGCCCACCGAAGCCCATGCCCAAGACCACCTACCGCGAAGCCCTGCGCGCCGCGCACCGCGAGGCGCTGCAGCGCGACCCTCGTGTCTTCGTCATGGGCGAGGACGTCGGCCGCTACGGCGGCAGCTACGCGGTGACCAAGGGCCTGCTGGAGGAGTTCGGCGAGGCGCGCATCCGCGACACGCCGTTGTCGGAGCTCGGTTTCGTCGGCGCCGGCATCGGCGCGGCGATGGGCGGCATGCGCCCCATCGTCGAGGTGATGACGGTCAACTTCAGCCTGCTGGCGCTCGACGCCGTGGTCAACACGGCGGCGGCACTGCGCCACATGTCGGGCGGCCAGTTCGGCGCGCCGGTCGTCATCCGCATGGCCACCGGCGCCGGCCGGCAACTGGCCGCGCAGCACTCGCACAGCCTCGAAGTCTGGTATGCGCACGTGCCCGGGCTCAAGGTGCTGGCCCCGGCGACGCTGGCCGACGCACGCGGCATGCTGTGGCCGGCGCTGTTGGACCCCGACCCGGTGATCCTGTTCGAGCATGCGCAGCTTTACAACGTCGAAGGCGAACTGGCCGATCCGCCGCCCGCGGTGGACCTGACGCACGCGGCGGTGCGCCGCGCCGGCAGCGTCCTCACGATCGTCACCTACGGCGGTTGCCTGCCGCGCGCGCTGGCGGCGGCCGAGACGCTGGCCGCCGAGGGACTCTCGGCCGAGGTCATCGACCTGCGCGTGCTGCGGCCGCTGGACATGGCCACCGTGCTCGCCTCGGTGCGCAAGACGCACCGCGCGCTCGTCGTCGACGAAGGCTGGCGCACCTGCAGCCTGGCTGCCGAGGTGATGGCGCGCATCGCCGAGGAGGCCTTCTACGACCTCGACGCGCCGCTGGCGCGCGTGTGCAGCGAGGAGGTGCCGATCCCCTACGCCAAGCACATGGAGGAAGCGGCGCTGCCCATGCCGCCGAAGATCGTGGCCGCCGCGCGCGCGCTGCGGCGGCCGGCCTGAATCGCGCGGAGCCCGCGGTGATCGAGTTCCGGCTGCCCTCGCTCGGCTCGGACATGGACGACGGCACGCTTGTCGAGTGGCGCGTGCGTCCCGGCGACGTGGTGCACAAGGGCCAGGTCGTGGCGGTGGTCGACACCACCAAGGCGGCCATCGACGTGGAGTGCTGGGACGAGGGCGTCGTGCACGCGCTGCTCGCCGAGCCTGGCACGCGCCTGCCCGTGGGCGCGCCGCTGGCGGTGCTGCGCGCAGTGGGCGAGGACGCGGCCGAGGTCGAGCGGGCGTGGGCGGCGAAGTCGGCGCAGCGGCTTGCTGCATCCGGCACGACGGCGGCTCCGGGCGGCGGGGTTGCGACCGTGGCTGTGGGCGGTGCGGCCGCAACTGCGGCAT
>JALHOU010000298.1 GCA_022842825.1 Rubrivivax sp. | reverse complement strand
TCGCGCAGGCGGGTTTGCCACGGGTCGGAGCTGGTCACGTGGCGCACGTTGGGCCTTCTGTTCTGGTTTGCTCCGGCGGGCGTTTCCTCGGCGGAGAGACCGCGCCGGGTCTCGGCCCGGCAGCCGAGTCACTTTCATTTGCTGGCCCAAATGAAAGTAACCAAAGCAAAGGGCCTGATGTCCTGCACCGGTTGGTTGCTTTCTGAGGCGGGCCCCAGTTTGGCCGTCTCGCTTCGGCACCCAGAACCGCTGCGTCTACCCTTTGCACCGCTGCGGCTTGAGCCGACAACTCGTCTTCAATTGCGGCTCGCTTCGCATCGCCGCGAACAGCGGCGCTCGTTGTCTTCTGGCCAAGGGCGATGCGAAGCGAGCCCGTAGCGAGGCTGGGCGGAATGGGCGAGCCGCACCCGACAAACAGTAAGTCGCATGAATCTTGTGTCCGGAGCGGACCGGCCAAACTGAGGCCCGCCTCCGTAGCAATCAGCTGTTGCAGGACATCAGGCCCTTTGCTTTGGTTACTTTCATTTGGGCCAGCAAATGAAAGTGACTCGGCTGCCGGGCCGAGACCCGGCGCGGTCTCTCCGCCGAGGTCACCCCCGCCGGAGGCAACCAGGAACATGCGAGGGAGCCTCATCACTTGCGCTTGTTGAACAACCCGTTCGGCTTCCACAACAGCGCCCCAATGAACACCGCATAACTCAAAAGCGACTTCAACGAAGGATTCGTGAAGTGCATCCCCACCGCCTCGATCACCCCGAGCGCCAGCCCGGCAAAGAGCGCCCCACCCATGTGGCCAAACCCGCCCAGCGTGATGACGATGAGCGCCGTCACCGTGTACGGCTCCCCCATCGAAGGCGAGATCGTGTACGCCGTGGAGAGCAGGCAGCCCGCCACGCCCGACAAGCCCAAGCCGGCGCCGAACATCAGCGGGTGCAGCCTTTGCGTATCGATGCCCACCAGCTGCGCGCCAGCGGGGCTCTGCATGAGCGCCCGCACGCCCTTGCCCCACAGCGTGAGCCGCAGCACGACGATGAGCGCGGCGCTGAAGAGCAGGGACAGCACCAGCAGCAGCAGCTTGTTGCCCGCGAACTGCGCCCCGCCGGGCAAGCGCACCGGGTCCGCGGCGAAGTCGTAGCCGCGCAGGTCCGCGCCCCACACCACCTGCGCGAAGTTCTGCACCAGGAACATGAGGCCGAAGGCCACCATCAGCCCGCGCGCCTCGAACACATCGAGGTCGGGGCTGGTGGCGGCCAGCCGCTTGAAGGTGAGGCGGTGGATGCCGATGCCCAGCGCCATGAGTCCGCAGAAGCTCACCGGGATCATCCACAGCGGGTTCAGCCCCCACACCGTGGCCGCCATCCAGGTGAGGAAGGCACCGAGCATCAGGAACTCGCCATGCGCGATGTTCAGGATGCGCATGAGCCCGTACTGCAGGTTCAGCCCCAGCCCGACGAGCGCATACACGCCGCCGGTGATGAGGCCGGAGGCGATGAGTTCGAACCAGGCAAGCGCGGTCACGCGCCCTCAGCGCACGAAGGTCATGGGGCGGCAGGGGCGCGTGGACCCGGTCAGACCCAGGCCGGCTTGCTGGCCACCAGCGGCGCCGTGGCCATCGACTTCGGCCACACCACCTCGAACTCGCCCTTCTGCCACTGGCTCACCGAGCCGGGGGTGCCGACGTTCTCGCTGCCCTGGAAGCGGATCTTGCCGACGATGGTGTCGTGCACGTTGTTGGCCACGTAGTCGCGGATGGCCTTGCGGTCCAGGCCCACCTTGGCCACGGCGGCGGTCATGATCTGCAGGCCGGCCCAGGCATGCCCGCTCGCCCAGCGGTCGGGCTCCTTGGCGGCGCCGAACTTCTTCACGTGCGCCTCAAAGTACGCCTTGGCGCCGGGGCTCGTCTTGCCGTTCCAGCTGCCCATGCCGAGCACGCCTTCGGCGCCGGCCTGCATCACGTTGCGGTAGAGCTGGAAGGCGGTGCCGACGCTGGCGTAGAAGAACTTCGGGTTGAAGCCGATCTCCTTGCTCTGGCGGCTGGCGAGGATGGTGTCGGGCGGGTAGGTGAGGCCGATGAAGGCGTCGGGGTTCTTGTCCTTGATGCTGCGCAGCACCGGGCTCAGGTCCTTCACGCCGAGCGGGTAGCTCTTCTCCTCGACGATGTTGATGCCAGTGCCGCCGAGCGCCACCTTCAGCGCTGCGTAGTTCTCCAGGCCGAAGAGGTCGTCGATGTAGATCACGGCCACCGTCTTGGCGCCGTTGGCCTTGAGCATGTCCACCAGCGCGTCCATCATGGGCTTGGGCTGTTGCAGCAGCAGGAAGAAGTACGGCAGCTTCATCTCCACGAGGCGCCGCGACAGCGCGGTGGGCGCGAGGAAGGGGTAGCCGAACTTGTTGGCCAGCGGCGCCACGGCGAAGTTGGCGTTGCTGCCCCACGGCGGCAGGATCAGGTCGACCTTGTCGCTGCCCATCAGCTTCTCGTAGGTGCGCACGGCCGTCTCGATGTCGCTGCGCGTGTCGCTGCTGATGAGCTCGATCGGGCGCTTCACGCCTTTCACGTTCAGGCCGCCGGCGGCGTTCTGCTGCTCGGCCCAGAGCAGGAAGTTGGGCTCCTGGCTCACCTGCGCGCCGCCGGCCGAGGGGCCGGTGCGGGCGATGGCGTAGCCGATGCGCACCGGGCCACTGGATCCGCCTTGCGCCTGCACGAGGCCGGGCACGCCGGCGCTGGCGGCGGCGCCGGCGGCCAGCGCCTGCACGACGCGGCGGCGCTGCAGGCCGGGGCGGGGAGTGGAGTCGGGCAGTGCGGGCGAGTCGGGCTCGGCAGGGCGCTTCGGGTCCATGGGAGTCTCCTGTGGATGTGTATGGGCTCGGTTCGAGGAATCGGGGTGCTTGCGGCCAGTGGCGATTCTGGGCACGGCGCGCGGTTGCGGCTTTGCCGCGCGTGCACGCTGCTTGCCGCCGCGTGCATCGCGGCTTGGGGCTTACCCGGGGTGCGTGGCTTCCGGTGCAACTCCTGGGCGCAGGGCCCACAACTCGGCGTGCAAGGAAATCACCGCCGGCGCTAAGCTCGCGGCCCCAGCCGAACCGCCGCCATGCCCAGCACCAAGCCGCAGTTGATGGACACCGCCGACGTCGCCCCGGGCGAGCGCCTGGCGTTCTGGCGCGGCTGGATCGCCACGCTCTTCCAGGGCCTGAAGGCCGACGAGTACGGCGACACCGACTTCAGCGGCCGCGCCAGCACCTGGCACGCCGGCGAGGTGGTGCTCACGCACCTGGAGGCCACGCGCCACCGCGTCATGCGCAGCAGCTCGATCGCGCGCGCCACCGAGGCGCCCTACCTCAAGATCGTGGCGCCGTGGAACGGCTGCGCCGGCGTCGAGCAGAAGGGCCGCGAGACCTGGGTGACGCCCGGCCAGTGGAGCATCTACGACACCACCGACAGCTACGCGGTGGCCAACCCCGAGCGCGTGGAGCACCTGATCGTCATGCTGCCCAAGCGCGCGTTTGCCGAGCGGGGCCTCGCGCCCGCCATGCTGGAGCCGCTGATGGCGCGCCGCCTGGGCGGCAGCGGCGGCATCTCGCGCGTGGCGCTGGACACCATGCGCAACGCCTTCCGCGAGCTGCCGAGCATGCCCGAGGCCAGCGCGCGCGGCGTCGGCGAGGCCATCACGCAGCTCGTGCACCTCTCGCTGCTCGATCTGGCCGGGCAGGCGACGGCGCAGACGCAGCGCGAGGCCCTGCGCGAGCGCATCAAGCAGCACGTGGCGCAGCACCTGGCCGACCCCGGCCTCACGGTGGACGCGATCGCGCGCGCGCTCAACGTCAGCCGGCGGCAGCTCTACAACGCCTTTGCCGAAGAGGCCGACGGCGTGGCCGGCTACATCCTCATGCGCCGGCTCGAGGCCTGCCGGCAGGCCTTCGTCGACCGCGCGAGTGCGCACCGCTCCATCACCGAGATCGCGCTGGCGGCCGGTTTCCAGAACATGGCGCACTTCAGCCGCGTCTTCCGTGCCCACCTGGGCATGGCGCCGAGCGACTACCGGCGCGGCGCGCCGGCGTGACCGCTTGGTGGCGGCCGCACCCGCGATCGACTGGCGGCCGCTGCGCGAGCTGACGCTGCCCGCGCGGGCGCATCCACGAGGCCAGCCGCACCTCAGTGCCGCCAGCGGCCTGGTCTGCGCCTTCGGCCGCGCCTACGTGGTCGCCGATGACGAGCACCACCTGGCCGTGTTCGACGACGACCGCTCGCCCGGCCGCCTGCACCGCCTGATCGATGGTGACTTGCCGCTCGACGCCGCCGAGCGCAAGGCGCGCAAGGCCGACCTCGAGACGCTGGCGCTGGTGCCGGCGGGTGCCCTCGGGCCAACCGTGGCGGATGCGCCTGACGTGGCTGGCGCACTCCACGCGGCGCTGTGCCTGTTCGGCTCGGGTTCGGCCCCCGGACGCGACCGCGCGCTCTGGCAGCCGCTCGATGCCGAAGGCGGGCTGGCCGGCGTCGCTCGCGGCCTCGACCTCGCGCCTCTTTACGGGCCGCTGCGCGAGCGGCTGGGGGCGCTCAACGTCGAGGGCGTGCGGGTCGCACCCGGGAAGGGGCTCTGGCTCTTCAGCCGCGGCGGCAGCGGCGCGCGCGGTGCCAATGTCGTGGTGCGCTATGGCTGGCGCGACGTGCGGCCCTGGCTGCGCGGGCAGGCCGTGGCCGAGGTTGCGCCGGCGCAGATTCAGACGGTGGACCTCGGCGCCGTCGACGGCGTCGGCTACGGCTTCACGGACGTGGCCGCGCTGCCCGATGCGCTGGGCGGCGGCTGCCTGTTCACGGCGGTGGCCGAAGACAGCGCCGACAGCGTCGCCGACGGTGGCTGCGTCGGCTCGGCGCTCGGGCGGCTCGGGGCAGGTGGGGAGTTGCTCTGGCTGCGCCCGCTGCGCGGTGCGCCCAAGGTCGAGGGCCTCGCGCTGCAGGTCGGGCCGCGCGCGCTGACGCTGTGCCTGGCCACCGACGCCGACGATCCGGCGGTACCCTCGCGGCTGCTGCTCGCGAGCCTCGGGCGGCGCACGGTGGAAAGTGCAAGGCAAGCCGGACAACAAGCCGGAAAGGAAGGGCCCCGGACATGAACGACACGCTTCGATCGCTGGCCACGCTCGTGGTCAAGGACCACGTCTCGCTGGGCGGCCTGCCCCCCGGCGAGCTGGCGCTGGCGCTGGCCACCGCCCACGCCACGCTGCCGGTGGCCGCGCCGCTCAGCGAGCGCGAGGTCAACGAGGCCTTGAAGGCGGCGCTCGCCGGTGCCGCGTGCTGGCTCGGCACCGACCATGTCGAGCTGCGCCGCTGGCTCGTCGATGCCGGCTGGCTCACACGCGACGGCTACGGCCGCGAGTACCGCGCGCTGCCGCACAACGTCTTGCCGTTGGGTCAGCAGGCGCTGGCGCGCGCCCTGGCCACGGTCGACATCGGGCGCTGGGTGGCGGGCGAGCGCGGCCGCGAGGCGCAGGTGCGCGCCCAGCGCAAGGCACGCTGGCTGGCGGCGCAGCAGGCGGGCCGAGCCGGTCAAGGCGGCCGGGGCGGCCGAGCCGGCCAGGCCGGCGAAAATGGGGGAGCCGACCGTTGCTCGGCGCGGGGCCC
>JALHOU010000297.1 GCA_022842825.1 Rubrivivax sp. | reverse complement strand
CGCGCGGCCCGAGGTCCACGCGCTGCAGCATCGCGCGCGCCTGCTCGCGCGCCGCCGCGGCGGCGACGCGGCGGATGCGCAGCGGCATGGCCACGTTGTCGAGCGCGCTGAACTCCGGGAGCAGGTGGTGGAACTGGTAGACGAAGCCCAGGTGCAGATTGCGCCAGCGGCCCTGCTCGGCGGCGTCCATGGTGGCGAAGTCGCGGCCCATCAGCTCCACGCGCCCGGCGCTCGGCGCATCGAGGCCGCCCAGCAGGTGCAGCAGCGTGCTCTTGCCCGAACCCGAGGCGCCGACCACGGCGAGTGTCTCGCCGCGCACGACCTGCAGGCTCACGCCTTGCAGCACGCCCACGTCGAGCGCCGTGGCGCCGCTGCCTTCGCGGTAGCGCTTGTGCAGGTCGAAGGCGGCGAGCACGGTGCCTGCCGCGACGGCGGCCGTGCCCAAGACGGTGTGCGCGCTATTCATGCCGCAGGGCCTCCACGGGGTGGGTGCGGCTGGCGCGCCAGCTCGGGTAGAGCGTGGCCGCGAAGGCGAGCACGAGGGCGATGGCGACCACCGGCACGATGTCGGCGGCGAGCGGCTGGCTCGGCATGCGGCTGATGAGATAGACGCTGCCGGGCAGGAAGGCGATGCCGAGCGCCCGCTCGATGGCCGGCACGATGGTGTCGATGTGGAAGGCGACGAGCAGCCCGAGCGCGAGCCCGCCGAGCGTGCCGATGATGCCGGCCGCCGCCCCCTGCACGACGAAGATGCCCATGATCGAGCGCGGGCTGGCGCCCAGCGTGCGCAGGATGGCAATGTCGGCGCGCTTGTCGGTGACCGTCATGACGAGCGTGCTGACGAGGTTGAACGCCGCCACCGCGACGATGAGCGCGAGGATGATGAACATCAGGCGCTTTTCCACCTGCACGGCGTCGAACCAGTTGCGATTGCTGCGCGTCCAGTCGCGCACCGTGATGCCGGGTCCGAGGCTCGCCTGCAGCTCGGCAGCCACGCGGCGGGCCAGCAGCGCGTCGGCCAGGCGCAGCTGCACGGCGCTCACGCCGCCGGTGCGAAAGAGCCGCGCCGCGTCGTCGATGTGCACGAGCGCGAAGCTGGCGTCGTACTCGGGGTGACCGGCGCGGAAGGTGCCCACGACCGTGAACTGGCGCGATCGCGGCAGCACGCCGGCCGGCGTGACCTGGCCGCTGGGGGCCATCACCGTGACCTTGTCGCCGGCGCGCACGCCGACGGCGCGCGCGAGCTCGGCGCCGAGGATGATCTGCCAGGCGCCCGGCTGCAGCATCGCGAAGAGGGCGCGCTCGTGCTCGGCCAGCGGCGTCACCTTGGCTTCCTCGGCGGGCTCGACGCCGCGCACCTGGGCGCCGCGCAGCATGTCGCCGCGGCCGAGCAGGGCCTGCGCGGAGACGAAGGGCGCGCTGCCGCGTACCTGCGGGTGGCGTGCCGCGGCCAACGCCGTGGCACGCCAGTCGGGCAGCGCCTCGCCGGCTGGGGCCTGCAACTCGACGTGCGCCACCACCGAGAGCATGCGGTCGCGCACCTCCTTCTGGAAGCCGTTCATGACCGAGAGCACGATGATGAGCGCGGCGACCCCGAGCGCGATGCCCAGCACCGAGACGGCGCTGATGAAGGACAGGAAGCCGCCGGCAGGGCGGCCCGCGGCCGCGCCGCCGCGGCCGGCGCGCGTGTAGCGCCAACCGATCACCCACTCGTAGGGCCAGCCGCCGGGCAGGGTGAGGCGGCTCATCGGGCCGGGCGATCGCGAAGGTGCATGGGGGGCGCATGCTAACGGGGTGCGCATGGAGCCCCGGGCGGCCCGCGGGCCTGGCGCTCGTCTGGCGCGCCGGCACCCCGGTGCGCCCGCCAGGCACGCCGCAGGGCGGGAGATGGCGGCAGGCGTCCACATCGCGGCCCGGATAATCCACGCCATGCATTGCATCGTCCCCTTTGCCGCACCCGGCAGCGACGCCGGCCGCGCGGCCCTCGCGACGATGCAGTGGCCGCGCCTGGCGGCCCTGCTGCCGCGCCTGGTGCTCGTCGACCGCGACGACGGCGAGCTGACGAGCTTCAGCCCGCCGCACGAGCGCGTGCTCGCGCGTGCGCTCGGCTGGCAGGCCGGTGACGGCTGCCGGCCGTTTGCCGCACGCGCGGCGCGCGCCGACGGCATCGACCCGGGCACCGACGCCTGGGGCCTCGTGAGCCCGGTGCACTGGCACGTCGGCACGGACCAGGTGAGCCTCGCCGACCCCGAAACGCTGCAACTGGAAGATGCCGCTTCGCGCGCGCTGTTCGAGGCCGTGCGGCCGCTCTTCGAGGACGACGGCCAACGCTTCGCGTACGGCCACCCGACGCGCTGGTACGTGGCGCACGAGAGCCTGCAGGGGCTGCGCACGGCCTCGCTGGACCGCGTCGTCGGCCGCAACGTCGACCCCTGGCTCGGCGACGGCGGCGCCGGCGGTGCGGGCTCGCCGCTGCGGCGCTGGCGCCGCCTGCAGGCCGAGGTGCAGATGCTGCTGCACGACCATCCGCTCAACGCCCGACGCGAGGCCGCGGGGCAACTGCCGGTCAACTCCTTCTGGCTCAGCGGCTGCGGCCGCGCGTTGCCCGAGCCCCAGGACACGCACGTCCAAGTCGATGCCACGCTGCGTGCCGCCGCGCTGGCCGAGGACTGGCCGGCGTGGACGGCCGCCTGGGCGCGGCTGGAAGCAGGCGCGCTGCTCGGACTGGACGTGGCGCTGCGCCGCGGCAGCGAGGTGTGGCTCACGCTGGCCGGCGAGCGTGCCGCGGTCACCTACGCGCCGCAACGTGGCGGCATCGTCGCGCGCCTGAAGAACGTGCTGGCGCGGCCCTCCGTGCCGGCGCTGCTCGGCTCGCTGTGAAAGGCGCCGTGAATGCCGCTCGGAGGGATGCCGTTGCGGCAGCCTGCCGACACGCGGGTCGCGAAGATCACGACGATCGCGAAGACAACGAAGGCCGCGAAGGCCGCACAGACCGCGACACCCACGAAGACCGACCGGACGCCCGCGCATGATCCTGCAGACCCGCGACGTGCCTCCGCGCGTGGCCTTCGCCCTCGAGCAGTGCGGCGTGCATCCGCTGCTCGCCCGCCTGCTCGCGGCGCGCGGCGTGCGCGACGCAGCCGAGCTGGACGACAGCCCGGCGCAGTTGCTGCGCCCGGAAGCGATGAAGGGTGCCGCCGCCGCCGGCGCGCTGCTGGCCGATGCCATCGAGCGGCGCCAGCGCATCTGCGTCGTCGCCGACTACGACTGCGACGGTGCCACCGCCTGCGCCGTGGCGCTGCGCGGCCTGGTACTGCTCGGCGCCGATCGCTCGTTGCTCGGCTACGTGGTGCCCGACCGCGTCGTGCATGGCTATGGACTCACACCGGCCATCGTCGATCTGGCGCTCGAGAAGTCGCCGGCGCGGCCCGACATCCTCGTCACCGTGGACAACGGCATTGCCAGCCACGCCGGCGTGGCGCACGCGCGCGCACGCGGCCTCGTGGTGCTGGTCACCGACCACCACCTGCCGGCGGCCGGGTTGCCGCTGCCCGAGGCCGATGTCATCGCCAACCCCAACCAGCCGGGCTGCGAGTTCGCAAGCAAGGCCATCGCCGGCGTCGGCGTCATGTTCTACGTGCTGCTCGCCGCCCGCGCCGAGCAGCGCGCGCGCGGCCACTTCGACGCCCTGCCGCGCGAACAGCAGCCGCGGCTCGAGTCGCTGCTCGACCTCGTCGCCCTGGGCACCGTGGCCGACGTCGTGAAGCTCGACGCCAACAACCGCCGCCTCGTCGCGCTCGGCCTCAAGCGCGTGCGCGCAGGGCGTTTGCAGCCCGGGCTGGCGGCGCTGTTCTCGGCCGCCGGGCGCGTGCCGGCGCGCGCCTCGACCTTCGACTTCGGCTTTGCGCTCGGGCCGCGCATCAACGCCGCCGGCCGGCTGGCCGACATGACGCTCGGCATCGAGTGCCTGCTCACCGACGACATCGGCCGCGCCGGCGAGCTCGCGCGCCAGCTCGACGCCATCAACCGCGAGCGGCGCGAGGTCGAAGGCGGCATGCGCGAGCGGGCCGAGCGTACGGTGGAGCAGCTGCTCGCCAACCTGGGCGAGGCGCCGCCGGCGTTGGCGCTCTTCGACGAGAGCTTCCACGAAGGCGTGGTGGGCATCGTCGCCGGCCGCGTCAAGGACCGGCTGCACCGGCCGACCTTCGTCTTCGCGCGCAGTGCCGGCGGCAGCGGGCCGGTGCTCAAGGGCAGCGGCCGTTCGATCGCCGGCTTCCACCTGCGCGACGCGCTCGACCTCGTGGCCAAGCGCGAGCCGGGGCTGCTGCAGCGCTTCGGCGGCCACGCGATGGCGGCGGGCTGCACGCTGGCCGAGGGCAGCGCCGAAGAGACGCTGGCGCGCTTCGACGCCGCGCTGCGCCAGGTGGCCAGCGAGTGGCTCGACCGCGCCACGCTCACGCGCACACTGCGCACCGACGGGCCGCTGCCCTTGGAGTACTTCAACCCCGACACGGCCGCGCTGCTGGCGGGGCAGGTGTGGGGGCAGGGCTTCGAGGCGCCGCTCTTCTGCGACGAGGTGCAGGTGCTGCAGCAGCGCCTCGTGGGCGAGAAGCACCTCAAGCTCAAGCTGCGCCACGCCGGCACCGAGCGCGAGGGCATCTGGTTCGGCCGTTGCGAACCGCTGCCCGAGCGTGTGCGGCTGGCGTGGCGCCTGGACGTGGACGAGTGGAACGGGCAGCGGCGCGTGCAGATGGTGGTGGAGGCGGCGGCGGGGTAGAGGCTCAACCCGGCACGCCCAGCGCCGCGAAGTGCACCGGCCACTCGCGCCGGACGTCCAGCCCCACCAGCGCCGCGGCCTCGTCGTCGTAGAACGCGCCCACCGCGCACGCGCCGAGGCCCAGCGCCCCGGCGGCGAGGTAGATGCGCTCGCCCACCAGCCCGGCCTCGATGAAGCCGTGGCGGTAGCCGCGCGCCGCGCCGGCGGGGTCGGCTTGCAGCGCGGTGCGGTCGAGAGAGAGCACGAAGACGACGGCGGCGTCGCCGATCACGTCCTGGTCCAGCGCCGCGGCGCGGGCGCGGCGGCGCAACGCGTCACCGTGCGCGACGCGGTGTTGCAGCCGAACGGAGGCCACGACCTGGGCCTGCGCATCGGCGCGTGCGGCGAGCTCGACCCGCCAGGCGGCCGCGGCCAGACCGGCGACCGCGGTGGTGAGGATGTCGATGCGCACGGCAGGTGAGAGCTGGGGCGCGGACGACGTCATCGCGTGCAGGACGTCGGCCAGGGCCTGCGGCGAAAGTGGCTCGGTGGAGAAGCGCCGCACGGAGCGGCGCCGCGCGATGACAGGCAGTGGGTTGCCAAGAACGATGCGCGCCGGCGGCAGCGCGTGCGCCGCGGCAGCCTGCGTCGAAGTCGCTGCGGCGCCTTCGGCCGGCGGTGTGCTCGGCCGGGGGAAGGCCGTGCGCGCCTCGCGAACGGATGGATCGGCCGATGGAGAGGGAAGGGCGCGCAGCGACGTGGCCTTGTGCATCGCTTCGGTGAGGCCGAGGCTGGTGGCCCGGGCGCCGGCCCCGTGGGTGCGCCAGGCGGTCGCCCACTGCGCATCGCGCGTGCGCCGATCCGGCTCGGCACCGCTCTCCCGGCCCGGTGGATCGGCGCCCGCCGGCGCGAGTGCCAGCGCCGCG
>JALHOU010000296.1 GCA_022842825.1 Rubrivivax sp. | reverse complement strand
GCGCCGGCGGCCGCGTGGTTGGCCAGCGTCGCCACCAGGATGCCCGCGATGATCGGCCCGGGCCGCCGGTAGCGCGCCGCCAGCAGCAGCGCCAGCAGTTGCGTCTTGTCGCCGATCTCGCCAAGGGCCACCACGCCGGTGGACACCAGGAAGGCTTCGATCAACCGGGCCCTCCTCGGCAGGCGCGGGGCCGAATGTCCGCAGGCACGCTCGCGCTCGCTCTCAGACGGGCACCGTGTAGTTGAGCGTCATGCGCCCGCCGTCGACGACGACGATCTCGCCGGTGGTGTAGCTCGCGGCGTCGGAGAGCAGGAAGGCCACGACATCGGCGACTTCGGCCGGCTCGCCCAGCCGCTTCATCGGTGTGCGGCTCATGATGCGGGCGCGCGCCTCGTCGCTCGTCAGCACGGCGGCCTGGGCCAGCTCCGTGGCGATGGTGCCCGGCGCCACGGCATTGACGCGCACGCCCCGGTCGGCGAGCGAGAGCGCCATCACGCGTGTGAGCTGATTGATGGCGCCCTTGCTGGCGTTGTAGCTGGCGATGGTGGGGATGGTCAGCATGGAGTTGACGCTGCTCAGGTTGACGATGGCGCCGCGGCTGCCCCGGTTGGCCGGTGCCTCGGCACTCGGCGCGTTCTTCACCAGCACGCGCGCCACCGCCTGGCCGACGAGGAAGCTGCCCTTCAGGTTGACGTCGAGCACGGCGTCCCAGTCGGCCTCGGTGATCTCCAGGAACGGCGCGGCCTTGAAGATGCCGGCGTTGTTGACGAGGCCGTCGAGGCGGCCGAAGGCGGCGAGCGTGGCGGTGAGCGCCGCATCGACCTCGGCCTTGCGGGCCACGTTGCAGTGGCAGTAGATGGCAGCGGCGCCGATTTCCGCCGCGAGGCCGGTGCCGGCTTCGTCGGCCAGGTCCCACATCGCCACCCGTGCGCCATCGGCGACGAGGCGCCGCGCGCACGCCGCCCCGATGCCTTGCGCACCGCCGGTGATGACATAGGTGCGGCCTTCAAGTCCGAAGCGGATGGCAGGCTGGTTCATGCGGCGCGCCGCCGAGCTCAGGGCCGGGCGGCGGGCGAGCAGTTTAGCTGTGCCCCGGACCCCAGGGCAGGGCCGGGGCCTGGCCCCTACGAGGCGGCGGGCTCGCGCGGCCGCGCAGCGGCCGCCTGGGCCTGCCTGCCGCGCATGGCGCGGCGCAGACCGACGGCCGCGTCGGCGCGTGCGCCGCTGTCGCCCGCGTCCAGGCGGAAGACCTGCACGGCCTCGGCCACGGCCACGGCCTGGGTCTGCAGGTCGAGCGCCGAGGCGGCGATCTGCTCCACGAGCGCCGCGTTGCGCTGCGTGATGCCGTCCATCTGAGTCACGGCCTCGTTGATCTGCGAGATGCCGGCCAACTGCTCCTGGGCGCCCGTGCTGATCTGGTCGATGACGGCGCTCGCATCGCGAACCGCACTCAACGCGTCGTCCATGGTCTTGCGCGCTTCGCCGGTGAGACGGTTGCCGGCCTCGACCTGCGAGGCGCTCTCGCCGATGATCTGCTTGACCTCGCGCGCCGCGCCGGTGGTGCGCTGCGCCAGCGCGCGCACCTCGGCGGCCACCACGGCGAAGCCACGCCCCTGCTCCCCGGCCCGCGCCGCCTCGACCGCGGCATTGAGCGCGAGGATGTTGGTCTGGAAGGCAATGCTGTCGATGACGCCGATGATCTCGCCGATGCGGCGCGACGAGCCGTCGATGACCTCCATCGTCTGCGCCACGTCGTTCATGGCCTGGCTGCCGCGCGAGGTGACCTCGCGGGCCCGCCCGGAAAGCTCGGCCGCCTGCGCCGCCGAGTGCGCACTGTTGCGCACCGTGCTCGTGATCTGCTCCATCGAGGAGGCCGTCTCCTGCAGGCTGGCGGCCTGCGACTCCGTGCGGGCGGAGAGGTTCTGGTTGCCTTCGGCGATCTCGCGCGTCGCCTCACGCATGAGGTTGACTTCGTTGCGGGCGTCGCGCACGATGCTGCGCAGGTTGACGTTGAGCTGCGCGAGCGCACGGCGCAGCGTGGCGACTTCCCCTTCGCCGCTTGCTTCGATGACCTGCGTGAGGTCGCCAGCGGCCATGCGGTTGGCGATCTCGGAAAGGCCCCGCATCGGCCCCACGACCATGCGGCCAATGAACAGTCCGCCGAGTACCGCGCCTGCGCCTGCGGCGGCGGCGACCGTCGCCACGCCCGTGCCCGTGGGCAGGCCAGAGAATGCCGCCACCGCCGCGGCAGAGGTGCCGGTGAGGCCAGCGCAGGCCAGCACGATGCGAGTGCCGAGACCAGGCCGGCCAAGCCGCTCCAGGCGTCCGCCCCAGGTCTGCCGGCGCAGGACACCTCCTTCGAAGGCATGCACCCGCCGACCTCGCGCCGCTTCTTCGCGCATGGTTGCGTACAGCGTATCGGCCGCGGCCACCTGCTCGCGTGTGGGTTCCGATCGCACGGACATGTAGCCCACGGGTTGCCCGTTGTCCATGAGCGGCGTGACGTTGGCCAACACCCAGTAGTGACTGCCGTCCTTGCGCCGGTTCTTCACCGGGGCCGACCAGGGCTGGCCCGACGCGATGGTGGTCCACATGTCGCGGAAGGCCTCCTCGGGCATGTCGGGGTGACGGATCAGGTTGTGCGGCTGACCCAGCAGTTCCTCGCGTGTGTAGCCGCTGACGGTGACGAAGGGAGGATTGCAGTAGAGGATCCGGCCCTTCAGGTCGGTGGTCGAAACAAGCGTCGCGCCACGAGGGAACGGGTACTCGGTCGCGACGACGGGCAGGTTGATGCGCATGCGGGCCCCGGTGTCCGGGCGGGCCTGGTGCGGCCGCGCCCGATGGATGAACTGGAAAGCGTCCGCGCAGGTTAGAAGGGTGTGGTCCCGAAGACGGACCGAAGTGAGGCCTCTTTGCCTACCATCGTCAGTTCTGCCGCCGGGCCGACGACAAGGCATCTGGCGCTGTCGTTGCGCGCGCCGCGCGAAGCAGTGCCCCCGGGCGCGCGGCGGCTCAGGGCCGATCGAGCCAGAGGGCCAGGCCCTGGGCGTTGAGCTCCAGGTCCATGGCGAGCAAGTCGGCCACACGTTCGCGCGGCAGCGCGCAGCCGTGGGCGGCCAGGCTGGCGCAGAACAGGTCGAGTTGGCCGGCCTTGAGCATCTCGTGGCGCGCCTCAGGCCCTGGCGCCGCCACCTGGGCCTGCCGCCCCAAGGCCACCAGTTGCGCGAGCAGTTCCAACAGCAGCGCGCCGAGCCGCGCCACGTCGGTGACGCGGCTGTAATGCGTGAGGTACATGCAGGCCGGCTCGCGCGCCAGCAGGCGGCGCACCGAGGCTTCGAGCACCTCGGGCTCGAACTGCACCGGCGTGGCCGTGGGCACGATCCAGCTGCCGCAGGCGCTGTCGAACTCGCGGTAGCTCAGGCCGAAGGTGTCGCCGGTGAACCAGCCGCGCGAAGCCTCGTCCCAGATGCAGTGATGGTGGCGCGCGTGACCGGGGGTGTCGGCAAGGACCAATGGGCGGTCGCCGAGGTGGACCACCATGCCATCGGCGCTGGGCAGCACCCGGTCGGCAGGCACGGGGAGCAGCTCGCCGTACGAGCGCGCCATCTCCTCGGCGCCGTAGACGGCGGTGGCGCCCTGCCACAGCACCGAGGGGTCGATCATGTGGCGCGCGCCGCGTGCGTGAACCAGCACGCGCGCCCGCGGCAAGGCGCGCATCAGCTGGCCCACGCCGCCAGCGTGGTCCAGATGCACGTGCGTGGGAATGACCCATTCGACGGCCTCGGGCCCGAGGCCGAGCGCCTGCAGCGCCCCGAGCAGGCGCGGCACCGCGAAGGCCGTGCCGGTGTCGACAAACGCCGCCCGGCCCTGTTGCACAAGCAGGTAGGCGGCGTCGAAATGGTCGCGGTGGAAGGCCGTGTCGATGGCAAAGACGCCGTGCGACAGCGGCTGCAGCCACGCAGGCAACGGGGCGGCCATCGCCTCAGGCACGCGCCGCACGGCCACCCGGCATCACTGCGGCGCGATGATCCACAGGCGCGCGATGTCGGCGGCGCCGTCCGTGCCCTTGACGCCGCGCAGCGTCTGCGCCGCCTGTGCACGCGTCTTGGCCGACTGGAGTTGCGCCATGCCCAGGCGCAGTCGCGCCTCGTCGGGCCGCTTCAGTTGACCCTTGGCCAGACCCTGCTGGATGAGGGCCAGCCCCTTTTCCACCTCGCCGGCGGACACCATGGCGTAGCCCACCTTCACGAGGCCGTCACCTTCCTTCTCGGTCGTGGCCTCGGCGGTCTGGCGGGCGATTGCGGCGGCGGCCTCGCCCGCCTGCTTGTCGGCCAGGTCGCGCAGGCGCTGGTGGCGCGCCGCCTCGGCGCCCGTGCCGAGCACGCCGGCCTTGTAGCCCTGATCAACGATGCGCTTGGCCTCGTGCGGCAGCCCCGCCTGCAGCGAGAGCTGCGCCATCTCCATGAACTCCTCGGTCTTGCTGAGGGTGCCGCTGGCCAGCCGAAGGCGCATCACGTCGAGCTCGTAGCGCGGCGAGAAGCCGCTCTTGCGCGGCAGGCGGCCCAGGAAGGCGCTCCAGTACTCCTTCTTCGGGTAGTTGAGCAGCAGCTTCTCGAGCGTGAGCACGTAGCCGTTGCTGTTGCCGGTCTTGTTCTGCGCGTCGGCCAGGCGCAGCAGGTCGCCTTCATCGGGGCGCCGGCCGGCTGCTTCGGCCGCGGCGACGGCGGCGCCGGCGTCGCGCGCGATGGCGGCGAAGTCGCCGCTGCTGGACTGCAGGTACTGCTGCAGCTGCTTGATGGAAGGACCGGTGTTGCCCGCCGCCACCGCCTTCTGCAGCCACTCGCTGGCCTTGGCGTTGTTGCGCTGCTGCGCATAGGCCGAGGCCAGCTGCTCGGCGTACTGGCCCAGTTGCGCGCCGCTGGCGCGGCCGGCCATGGCTTCGAGCGCCTGGATGGCGGTGGGCAGGTCGCCGGCACGCTGCGCGGCGGCGGCCTTCATGCCGTCGATGGTGTTGCGCTCGGCGGCGGTGATGCCGCCCACGGCCTCGGCCTCGCGCACCTTGGCCAGGGCCTCCCTGGCCTTGCCGGCCTTGAGCAGCTCGCTCGCCGCCTGCAGCGGCTTGCCGACCTCCGGGCGCAGGCCCTGCGCCGCGGCCGGCGCCGTGGTCAGGGCCGACAGCGCCACCACCGAAGCGAGGCCGAGGGTTCGCGCACGCGAACGGAACGAAGGGCGCAACAGGGAGGTGGAACTCATCGTGCCTACCGCGGGAGAGATCATGGACAGGAGAACGCGGCGCGTCGGCGCCGCGCCGACGACGCTACAGGAACTGCTCGTTTCCGACGATGCCGATCTTGGTGACGCCGAGGCGCTGCGCCGAGGCGAGGATCATCGCCACCACCTTGTAGGTGACGAGCTTGTTCGGTCGCAGGTGCACCTCGGCCTGATCGGGTTCGGAGGCCACCTGCTGCAGGCGGCTCTCGAGCGTGGCGCGGTCAGGGATGGTCTCGCCGTTCCAGCCGATGGTGCCGTCGAAGTCGACATCAATGCGGATGATCACCGGCGGCTTGGGCGGCGCCTGGTTCTTGCTCGGCACCGGCATGTTCATCTTCACCGCGTGCGTCTGGATCGGGATGGTGATGATGAACATGATGAGCAACACCAGCATCACGTCGATGAGCGGCGTGGTGTTGAT
>JALHOU010000295.1 GCA_022842825.1 Rubrivivax sp. | reverse complement strand
TGCCTTCGATGATCACGAGCGTCGTGCGCCGCGGCTCGAAGCCGGCGAGCGCGGCCGCATGCTTGGCTTCGCCGGCATCCCAGGCGTCGCCCGGCTGCAGCGCGCGCCACCAGGCGAGGTCGGCCCGCAGCGCCTGGGCGCGGATGGCCAGCCGGCCGGCGCCGGAAGCATCGGCCATGCGCCAGCTGCCGTCCAGTTGCAGGGCAGCGCGGCGGGCAACCTCGGCGTCGTCCATCTGATAGCAGCCAAAGGGCATCTCGATGCGCACGGGCCCCGTTGGATCGGCCCAGTGCTGGTTGGCCGGGCCGGTGCCCAGGCGGCAGGCGGCGATGAGCTTGTCGGTGCGCGGGCAGGTGCGCGCCGAGACGCTGCTGCTCGGTACGGCGCGCAGGCGCGTGGTGTCGAAGCGGCGCAGGGCGGGCATGCGTCGAGTCTAGGCGCCCGCGCCGGGCCACTCTCGCCGCGCCGGAGCCCTTGCAGTTGCCGGCGACACGAAACACCAGTTCGGGCGGGGTCGATTCCGCCTGGGGCGTCCCTATACTGCCCGCGCCATCCCACCGGCACCGCTTCGTCCCCGCTGCACTCCCGTCCTTCGGAGACCCCCTCATGGCCCTGAACACCCCCAAGCGGGCAGCGATCACCGTGCTGCTGGTCGCGGCGTTCGGCGGGGCGCTGTTCTTCGCGCTGCGTGGGCAGAACGTGGCGCGCATCGAGCAGCAGCAGGCCGCCGAGGCGGCGGCCGTGGTGGAGCTGAAGGGCCTCATCGCGCTCGATGTCGAGGGCTACTTCAAGGACCCGCGCGTCACCAAGGCGCTGCTCGCCAAGAAGGTGCCGGTGAGCGTGACGCGCGTGGGCAGCCGCGACATGGCGGGCAAGGTGGTGGCGGGCGGCACGCCGGACTTCTTCTTCTCCTCGGGCGTGGTGGCGGCCAACCAGGTCGTCGAGGCGGCGCGCAAGGCCAACATGAGCGCGACGCAGAGCGCGCCGTTCCATACGCCGCTGGTCATCGCCTCGTGGGAGCCGATCGCGAAGATCCTGGTCGCCAACGGCATCGCCAAGCCGCTCGCGCCCAAGGTCTACGGGCTGGACATGACCAAGCTCACGCAGACGATGCTGGCCAAGACGAAGTGGAAGGACATGAAGGGCAGCGCAGGCTACGAGGTTGGCCGCAGCGTGCTCGTCTCCACCACCGACCTGCGCCGCAGCAACTCGGGCGCGCTGTACCTGGCGCTGACGAGCCACGCGCTCACCGGCGACATCGTCACCGACCGCGCCACGGCGCAGGCGACGGCGCTCAAGCTGGCCGAGCTCTTCAAGCGCCAGGGCTACCAGGAGAACTACGTCGACGGCAACTTCGACGACTACGTGGCCATCGGCATCGGCAAGACGCCGATGGCCTTCATCTACGAGAACCAGCTCGTGCGCTACGCGCTCACCAAGAAGGGCGTGGCGCAGGACATGGTGCTGCTGTACCCGCAGCCGACCATCGTCAACAAGGTCGTGTTCGTGGCCATGAACGAACGCGCCAAGGCGCTGGCCGAGGTGCTCGCCAACGACGCCGAGCTGCAGGGCATCGCGGTGGAGTACGGCTTTCGCATCGCCGACAGCGACCGCTTCGTCGAGGCCGTGAAGCCCACCGGCCTGGCCGTGGAAGCGCGGGTGACGCAGGTGGTGGACCCGCCTTCGTTCGAGATCATGGCCGAGATGATCGACGTGGTGGCGCGGGAGATGACGCAATGAAAAGCAAGCCCTGGTTCGCGCCGCTGGCGGGTGGTTTTCGTGGCGCCCGGCGCCTGGGCTTGCTCGCGGCCCTCGTCGCCACGCTCGCCGCCTGCGGGAAGAAGGAGCCGCCCCCGCCGCCGCCCAAGCCCGCGGCCGAGGTGCCGGAGTTCGCCGTCATCGCCACCAGCGACCTGCGCGACGTGCAGCCTCTGGAGGAGATGGTGCTCAGGGCCACCGGCGTGAAGCTCAAGTTCCGCTTCGGCGGCACGATGGAGAGCACCGAGGCCGTGCTCACCGGCGAGGCCAAGGCCGCGGCGGCGTGGTTCGCCAATGCCAAGTACCTGCTCTCGAGCCCGCAGGGGCAGGGCCGCGTGAAGCTGCAGGAAAAGATCATGCTCTCGCCCATCGTCATCGGCGTGAGCGAGAGCGACGCGCGCAAGTTCGGCTGGAACAAGCCGGACACGAAGCTCACGTGGAAGGACATCGCCGATGCCTCCCGCGCCGGGAAGCTCACCTACGCCATCAGCAACCCGGCGACGAGCAACCAGGGCTTCATGGCGCTCATGGGTGTGGTCGCGGCGGCTGGCGGCAAAAGCGAGGCACTCTCGGCGGCCGACGTGAACCGCGGCGCCATCGCCGACTTCCTGAAGGGCTACAAGATCCCGGGCGACAACTCCACGTACCTCGCCGAGCAGTTCGCGCTGCACCAGGGCACGAAGGTCAATGCCTTCATCAACTACGAGAGCTGGATCCTGAGCCTCAACGCCAGCGGCAAGCTTCGCGAGAAGCTGCATCCGATCTACCCGTTCGAGGGCGTGAGTACCGCCGACTACCCCTTCATGCTGCTCGAGGAGGGCCGGCGGGCAGACTACCTGAAGGTGGTCGAGTACCTGAAGGGCGAGGCCGCGCAGACCTGGCTCGCGCGGCAGACGCTGCGCCGCCCCATCAAGCCCGAGGTGGCGGCCAAGGTCGAAGACCTGCTGCCGCGCACCGGCCTGCAGGTGGAGCTGCCGTTCTCGCCCGACCGGGCGCTGGCCGATGGCCTCATCGCGGCGTACCTCAACGAGTTCCGCCTGCCGATCGCCAGCACCTTCGTGCTCGACACCAGCGGCAGCATGCAGGGCGGTGGCCGCCGGCAGCAGCTGGTGCAGGCCATGCACTACATCGCCGGCGCCGACAACTCGCTCACCGGGCGCATCGCCAAGCTCACCAACCGCGAGCGTGTGTGGCTGCAGCCGTTCAACGGCGCGCCCTATGGATTGAAGCGCTTCGAGGTGCCCGCCTCGGCCGCGGTGGCACGCGGCGTGGCCGAGCAGGCCGACAGTGACGCCAAGCAGCGCGTGCTGGCCGACGTGCGCGACTTCGCCGAGGGGCTGCAGATGACGGGCGGCACGGCGCTCTACGACGCCGTCTACGTCTCGCTGCAGAACATGCTGCGCGAGCGGCAGCGTTACCCAGGCTACCAGTACTCGGTGGTGGCCTTCACCGACGGCGAGAACACGGTCGGCCGCAAGCTCGAGGACTTCAAGCGCGACTACGCGGCGCTGCCCGAAGACGTGCGCGGCATCCCGGTGTTCTGGGTGCTGTTCGGCGAGGCCAACGAGGCGGCGCTGAAGGACCTGGCCAAGCTCACGGGCGGGCAGGTGTTCGATGCGCGCAAGAGGAGCTTGTACAGCGTGTTCAAGGACATTCGGGCGTACCAGTGAGCTTTCGAGCCAGTCGTCCTCTGACCAGCAGCGTGGGATCGGGCCGACGGGGCGCCCTGCTCCGCGAATGTCCTCTTTCGGCGGCCCAGCTTCGCTGGGCCCCCGAATGCCCCCTTGATTTCGCTGCGCAGGGCACCCCATCGGCCCGATCCGGGACCGACGGAGGTGCACGAGCCGGGGTCGGCGGAGGTGCACGGGCCGGAACCGACAGTTGCAGCGGCAACCTTTCGTCGATGACAGACTCCGTGTCACGCCGAGGACGCCGGGTGGTCGGCGCAGCGAAATCAAGGGGGCATTCGAGGGCCCTGCGAAGCCGGGCCCTCGAAAGAGGACATTCGCGTAGCCGATCACCCGGTGGCCTCGGCGCGCGCAGCTCCTACCGATCAGAAGTGAAGCCGTGGGCCAGAAACTCCTGCGCCTGATCGCCGCGCCCGCCAACTGGTGCGGCCTGGCGCTCGCCATCGCCGTACTGGTGCTCAAGTCGCTCGGCTTCCTCGGCAACCTCGGCCTTGGCGTGGCGCTGCTCGGCTATGCGGTCGGGTTCGTCATCGGCGGCCTGTGGCTCGGCTGGCCGAGCACGCAGGCGCCGGCCTGGGAAGAGCTGCAGTTCAAGGACGAAGGCGACGCGCGCGAGGCGATGGAGCGTGCGCTCGCGGGTGTGCGCAAGCTCACCGAATACAACCCCGAAGACCGCATCCCCGCCAGCCTGCAGACGCGCGTGCTCGAACTGTGCAAGGCGCTCGAGGGCCTGCTGCACCAGTGGGAGCGCAGCAAGGGCAACCTCTCGCTGCAGGACAGCTTTCACGCCCGCCACATCGCCATCAGCTACCTGCCCGAGGCGCTGAACACCTACCTGTCCATTCCCGCGCGCTTTGCCACCACCAAGCTGCTCGACAACGGCAAGACCGCGGTCGACACCTTCAAGGACACCATCACCGAGCTCGAAGGCAAGGTGCGCCAGCTCGGCGATGACCTCGCCGCGCAGGATGCGCATGCCTTCCTCGTGCACAGCAAGTTCCTGAGCCAGAAGTTCGCGCCGCCCGTCCTCGCGTCCGGTGCCGAAGCCCCCGTCCTCACCCTGCCCAAGAAGGACTCCAAGTCATGAGTGATACGCCCGCCGCCCCCACGACGCCGACGACGACGGCCACCACGACGGCCGTGGCCTTCAAGCTCGAGCCGCCCGAGGTCATCACGCCGGTGCTGCCGGCCGCAGTGCGCGAGGCCGTGCCGCTCAAGCCCGAGCTCGCGGCGCAGGTCGACAACCAGGTGCTGCGCTTCATCGACGCCTTGGCCGCCGAAGACGTGCACAGCGACGCCTTCAAGGCGCGGTTGGACAGCGCCTTCGCGCTCGGCAAGGAGGAGATCTCCAACGCGAGCGCGCTGATGCAGGGCCGCTTCATGCAGCGCAACTTCGCCGGCATCGAGGACAGCCCCGCCTACCAGGCCATCGCCGCCATCCGCAGCCAGCTCGACGAACTCAACCCCGGCAAGGACGGCGACCTGCTGCAGCCGCGCAAGCTGCTCGGGCTCATCCCTTTCGGCAACAAGCTCGAGGCCTACTTCCGCAAGTACCAGACGGCCGCCGAGCAGTTGAAGACGAGCATGGGCCAGCTCTACGCCGCGCGCGACGACATGCAGAAGGACGTGGTCGACATCGAGGCCACGCGCGGCAAGCTGTGGGAGGCGATGACCAAGCTGGCGGCGGCGGCGCGCTTCGCCACGCAGCTCGACAGCAAGCTCGAGGACAAGGTGAAGGCGCTCGAGCCCACCGACCCCACCAAGGCCCAGGCGCTGCGCCAGGAGGTGCTGTTCTACGCGCGCCAGAACCTCACCGACATCCAGACACAGCAGGCGGTGTGCATCAACGGCTACCTGGCGCTCGACGTGCTGAAGAAGACCGGCCGCGAGATGATCAACGGCTGCACGCGCGTCGCCACCACCGGCATGAGCGCGCTGGCCGTCGCCCAGACGGTGGCGCGCGCCACCGGCAACCAGATCCGCGTCATGGAGATGCTGCAGGGCGTGAACGCGACCATCGGCAACCTCATCAGCGAGACCGGCCGCGCGCTCAACCAGCACGTGGACGCGACGACGCAGTTCGCGAGCAACCCGATGCTCGGCATCGAGAAGATCAAGGAGATGTTCGACCAGACCTTCCAGGCCATGGACGCGATGGACAGCTTCCGCACCAAGGCCATCGACGTGATGGGGCAGAACAACCAGCTCATCCGCGCCCAGCTCGAGCGTGCGGACACCTATGTCGACCGCACGCGGCAGAACCTGGC
>JALHOU010000294.1:3305-5740 GCA_022842825.1 Rubrivivax sp. | reverse complement strand
CGGCCGAAGACGACGCCGTTGGGGTTGACGAGGAAGACCTGGCCGTTGGCGTCGATGCGCCCGAGGATGACGCTCAGCTGCTCGCCGGTGACGCGGTTGAGCGTGGCGCTCTGTGCCGAGGGTTGCACGAACAGCACCTGCTCGGCGGCGCCGACGCCGAAGGCACGCCAGTCGATCACGGCGCGCTGGCTGCTCTGGTCGATGCGCGTCTGCGCGCCGTTGTGCTGGATGGTGGCGCTGCCTGCGCGCACCGTGCCGCCCTCGGGCGCGGCGGCGGCGGGCAGGCTGACCAGGCTGCTCAGGCCCCCGGCGGCGAGGGCTGCGGCGAGCACCGTCAGGCGCGGCCGCAAGGAACCGGGGCGCGGGCGGACGCACGGGGTGGTCATGGAAACCTCCTTCGACGCACAGGCAGGCAGGTGGGCGATTCAGGGAATGTGGCGCAAGCGGGGCTGTCGGGCGTCCCGCGGGTGAAGGGTCTTCTTGGGGGGGTGGGGGGGGACGAAGGGTGACAAAGGGAGGCCGGAGGTGGCAGGGGATGGGGCGGCCCGATCAGAAGCGCAGCGACAGGCCGCCATAGGTGCGCGGCTCGCGGTTGCCCTCGGCGGCCACGAGCCGGGTGAGCGGCTTGGCCAGTTCGAGGTAGCCCGATGCCAGCCGCCCGACCTCGAAGCGCACACCGAGGCCCGCCGAGGTGGCCGACTGCCGCGCGTCGAGCCCGCCGGGCGAGCGCTGCTGCACGACGCCGGCGTCGTAGAAGCCGTAGACGGTGGCGCCGGCGGCGAATGTGCCCTCGGTGGCGAAGGTGTGGCGCAGCTCGAGCTTGAGGGCCGCGCCATGGTCGCCGACGAGTTCCGAAGGGTCGTAGCCGCGCCCGAACTGTTCGCCGCCGAAGCTGTAGAGCTCCGGCGCCAGCAGGTCGTTGAACGCCACCTGCCCGCTGAGAGCGGCCAGCAGCGACCACGAAGGCCACAGCGACTGCAGCCGGGCCGCATAGAGGCCGAGCTTGCTGAACGCCGGCTTGCCGTTGGCGCGGGAGAGCAGCGGATCGCCGGCACGCGACGAGCCGGCGCCCTCGAAGCCCTGTGCCAGCTCGACATCGACGATGTTGACGCCGCGCGCCGCGTCGGCGAGATCGAAGGTCAGGCCGATCCGCACGGCACGGAGGCGGTCTTCGGTGTCGTGCGTGTTGAACAGCAGCGTCGTGCCGTTGTGGCCGGTGAGGGCGGCGCGCAGGGCCAGGTTCTGGTTGCGGCTGCGCCGCAGCGGGTGATTGACGGTGAGGGCCAGGGAGTCGGACTCGGTCTCCAGGTCGAGCGGGATGAAGCTCGTGCCCGTGTCGGGCCGCGAGCGCACGCGGCTGTAGCCGAGGCCGGCGCGCGTGCCGTCCTGTCCGACCGCCTGGTCGTGCGAGAGCGACAGGTACTTCATCTCGCCTTTCTCGGCGCCCACGAAGCGCACGGCCGTGCGGTCGCCCCAGCCGAGCAGGCCGCGCTGCTCGAGATCGACCGTGCCGCGCAGCGGGCCGAGCGCGCGGCCGCCGCGGTTGTCGACGCTGATGCCCCCTGCCACAGGCTGCTGCGTGACCTGCACGACGAGGTCCGAGGCCCCTTGCTGCGTGGCCGAAGGCACGAGCAGGGCGCGGGCGAAGGCGCCCGGCATGTCGTTCATCAGCAGCAGGAAGCGCTCGAGCGTGGCGGCCGTGAGCGGCCGCTCGCCGCGGATGCGGTCGGCGTACGCGCGCAGGAGCGGGCTATCGGCGCTGCCGGCGCCCTCGAAGCGCACCTCGGCCACGTAACCCTCGACGGCCTGCAGCCGCACGTAGCCGTCTTCCACCGTCTGCGCCGGCACGATCACCTGCGACAGCAGGTAGCCGTCGTTGCGGTAGCGCACCGTGAGCGCGTTGGCGAAGGCGTAGAGGTCGGCCAGCGACACCTGGCGGCCGAGCAGGCGCGAGTAGTCCTCGCTCCAGGAATCGCTGCCGTAGACGGTCATGCCTTCCAGCGCGAGCCCGCGCAGCCGGAACTTCACGCCCTCGCTGCCCGGGGGCGGCGCCTGGGCCGGCAGCGGCACCTGGAAGCTGCCGGCCTGGCTGCGCGGTTGCGGCGGCGCCTGGAACTGCCGTTCGATCTGCCCGGGCTGCGTGCCGGGCGGCGCCTGCGCGAGCACGGAGGTGGCCAGGCACGCGCCGACGATTCGCATGAGGGCACCGGACACGCCGAACACGACTGAGCGCAGAGTCATCGTCTCATCCATCTGCCAGCGAGCACGGAAGTGGCGCGTGGGGACGCTATCACAGGCGGTGGGGCCCGGCACTTGCGTTCGTTGGGAGAGGCGCCACCCTGCCGGAGGCCCGGCAGGCCGCCCTGGGCACCGGGTGCCGGTCCTTGAGCTTGCTCAAGGGCTGCGCAAAGCGTGGTGCGCCCGGCGCCCGGGCG
>JALHOU010000294.1:0-3205 GCA_022842825.1 Rubrivivax sp. | reverse complement strand
CGCCCTGGGCACCGGGTGCCGGTCCTTGAGCTTGCTCAAGGGCTGCGCAAAGCGTGGTGCGCCCGGCGCCCGGGCGTGAATTGCTACGCCGCCCAGGCAGGCCCAGGGGCGTAAGCTGACCTCGGACCCCTCCTGCATCGAGCCCGCACATGATCGAGACCCCTGCACGACCCGAAGCACGCGTCGAGGTGCTCGTGGGCGGCTCCTGCGAACTGCACGCGACCGATGGCCGCGTGTTGCGCGGAGAGTTGCAGCCCATGCGCGACGATGCCGAGCAGTTGCAGGTGCTCACGCAGGATGGCACCGAGCGCGTGCCGCGCGCGCAGGTGCAGTTGCTGCGGCTGCCCACGGCCCGGCGCGAGGCCCCGCAGGGCGGACGTCGCCTGTCCATCGCGCTGCCGGCGCTGGACACGCTGACGGTGGCCTGCACCGGCACGCACAGCGCGCCGCACGGCGGCTTGTGGCTCGACGTGCAGTTGCCCGACGGTGCCAACGAGACCTGGCACGTGCCGCCGCGCTCGCTGCCGCTGCTGCACTGGCTCGGCCGCGCACCGGCTGCGCCGCCCGCGCCGCCCCGCAACGCGGCCGAGCTCTGGGTGGCCCTCGACAAGCCACCCACCCGACGCGCCCGCCACCTCGGCATGGCGCTCGTCGAAGCCGGGCAGATCACGCCGCAGGCGCTGGCCAAGGCGCTGCAGGCGCAGGCCGAACGGCGCGAGCGCGGCGAGCCGCACCTGCTGATCGGGCAGATGCTGGTGCAGGAGAAGGCGCTCGGCGCCGAGCAGCTCGCGGCCGCGCTTTCGGGCTGGATGGGCGTGCCGGTGGTCGACCTGCGCGAGTTCGTGCCCGAGCCCGAGGCGCTGCAACGCGTGCCGCGGGCGCTGGCCGAGCGCGGCCAGGCGCTGCCCCTCGTGCAGCGCGACGACCTTGTCGTCGTGGCCATGGCCGACCCGTGGAATCGCGCCCTGCTGGACGAGTTGCGCTTTGCGTGCGGCACGCGCGTGCGGCCGGTGGCGGCGGCGCCGCAGGCGCTGGCTTCGGCGCTGCTGCGCGCCTACGGCGTGGTGGTGCCTTCAGCGGCCGACCTGGGCGCCGCGGCCAGCGACCCGGCGGACCGCACGCCTGACCAGGTGCCGCTGCCCAGCGTGGGCTTGCGCACCGGCCTGCACGAGCTGGCCGCCGAACTGGTGGCCGGCGGCAGCGGCACCGAGGACCAGGAGGCCGCCGCCTCGGAGTCGGACAACACGCTCGTGCGCATGATCAATGCGCTCATCACGGAAGCGGTGCGCCTGCGTGCCTCCGACATCCACGTCGAGACGGGGCCGCCGCCGCGGCCGGTGCGCGTGCGCCTGCGTGTGGACGGCGAGCTCGTGCCCTGCCTCGAGCTGCCGGCCCGCCTGCGCTTTGCGATGGTGGCGCGGCTCAAGATCATGGCCGATCTCGACATCTCCGAGCACCGCAAGCCGCAGGACGGCAAGATCGCCTTCGCGCGCTTCGGCGGCCCGAAGGTCGAGTTGCGCGTCGTCACCGTGCCCACGCACGGCGGCCTCGAGGACGTGGTGCTGCGGCTGCTGTCGGGGCTGCGGCCGATGCCGCTCACCGAGATCGGCCTGGCCGAAGGCCACCTGGCGGCGCTGCGCGAGACCATCGCCAAGCCCTACGGCCTCGTGCTCATCTGCGGCCCCACGGGCTGCGGCAAGACGACGACGCTGCACTCGGTGATGCGCGAGCTCAACACCGAGAAGCGCAAGATCTGGACGGCCGAGGACCCGGTGGAGATCGAGCAGGAGGGCCTGCGCCAGGTGCAAGTGAACCCGCGCATCGGCTGGACCTTCGCCGCCGCCATGCGCACCTTCCTGCGCGCCGACCCCGACGTGGTGATGATCGGCGAGATGCGCGACGAGGAGACGGCGCGCATCGCCGTGGAGGCCTCGCTCACCGGCCACCTCGTGCTCTCGACGCTGCACACCAACTCGGCGCCGGAGAGCATCACGCGGCTGCTGGAGATGGGCCTGGACCCGTTCATGTTCTCCGACTCGCTGCTGGCCATCCTGGCGCAGCGGCTGGTGCGGCGGCTGTGCCCGCATTGCCGCGTGGCCGAGCCGATGCATGCCGAGACGCTGCGTGCGCTGGCCGAGGAGTACCGCGCCAGCGCCAACGGCCACGGGCCCGGTGTCGACGAGACGGTGGCGCGCTGGCAGGCCGCGTACGGCGCCGAAGGCGGCCAGGTGCGCACGTGGCGCCACCAGGGCTGCGTGCATTGCGACCACCACGGCTACCGCGGCCGCCTCGGCCTGCACGAGCTGATGCGGGCCGACGAGCCCCTGCGCGAGGGCATCCGCCGCCGCGCGCCGGCGGCCGAGTTGCAGTCGTCGGCGCTGGCGGCCGGCATGCGCACGTTGCGCCAGGATGGCATCGAGAAGATGCTCCAGGGGCTGACCGATCTGCCCGAAGTCATCGCCGCCAGCAACCAGTGAGCACCAGTGAGCAACGCATGAGCCACTTATGAAGCCACCCACCGTCCGTGTCGTCTATCTCACCGACTCGCCTGAAGGCAATGGCTCGGGCGGCGCTGCCGCGCCAAGCCTGGTGAAGTCGGACGTGCGTCCATTGCCCCTGCACGCGCACGTGCCGGTGCAGCTCCTTGCGGCCGTTGGCGAACGCATCGCGGCGAGCATGTCGCAGATGCAGGACGCCGAGCCGTCGGCGCCGCCGAGTGCTGCGGTGCTCGACGAACTGGCGCGGCTCGAGCGCTTCGGCCTGCAGTTGCAGGAGCTGGCGCAGGTGGCCGCACGGGCGCAGCAGCTGCGCCAGGAGAGCGTGGATCTCGGCCTGGCGCTGCTGCAGACCGTGGCCGAGTGGAGCGTGGAGGCCGACCGGCTCGGCGTGGAGCTGCACGGCCCGGCCTGCAGCGAGCCGGTGCACGCCAACCCGGCGGCCTTGAAGCACCTGCTGGACCTGCTCGTCGAGCATGCCCTGCAGCAGGGCCGTGCCGTTCGGCTGGAGATTGAAACCTCCGCCGCGGCTGCGGGCGTGCGCGTGGTGGCCACCGTGAGCAGCGATCCGGCGGCGCAGAGCCCCGCGCGCGACACGCTTGCCTGGATGATGCTGCAGTGGTTCTCACGCGCGTTGGGGCTGACGCCGGAGCGAGCGGCGGTGCCGCGGGGCGAGCGGCTCACCCTGCAGTTGCCGGCGGCGTAGAGGC
>JALHOU010000293.1 GCA_022842825.1 Rubrivivax sp. | reverse complement strand
GGCCGCGCGCCTGCCCGGCGTCACCGCGGTCGAGTCCGGGCGCGACGTGCCGGTGCGCTTCGTCAACGGCCACCTCAGCGAGCGCGGGCAGATCCGCGGCCACACGCGGCGCGCCGAGTTGACGCGCATCATCGACATCGACAACCGCGAAGCGAGCCGGCTCGACGACGACGGCCTCGTGATGACCGACCGCCTGGCCGACAAGCTCGGCCTGCGCGTGGGCGACCGCGTTTCTGTCGAGGTGCTGGAGGGGCGGCAGCGCACGGTGACGGTCACCCTGTCGGCGACGGCGCGCGAGATGATGGGCCTGAACGCCTACATGGAGCGGCGGGCCCTGAACCGCCTGCTCGAGGAGGGCGACCATTCGACTTGGTACGCGCTCGGCCTGGCGCGCGGCAGCGAGGCCACGCTGCTCGAGGCGACGCGGCAGCTGCCGCGCGTGGTGGGCGTGTTCAGCAAGGCCACGCTGCTGCGCAACATGCAGGACGTGAGCGCGCGCAACATCCGCATCATGAGCACCATCCTCACGCTCTTCGCGACCATCATTGCGGTCGGCGTGGTCTACAACAACGCCCGCATCGCGCTCGCCGAGCGCACCTGGGAGCTGGCCAGCCTGCGCGTGCTCGGCTTCACGCGCGGCGAGGTCTCGGCCCTCCTGCTGGGCGAGATGGCCCTGTGCATCGCGCTGGCGCTGCCGCTGGGCATGGCGCTCGGCTACGGCCTCGTGCATCTCGTGGCCGTGCTGCTGAAGTCCGACCAGTTCTTCTTTCCGGTGGTGATCCGCCCGCCCACCTATGCCTGGGCGGCGCTGGCCGTGCTCGCCTCCGGCGTGGCGAGCGCGCTCGTCGTGCGCCGGCGCATCGACCGGCTGGACATGGTGGCGGCATTGAAGACGCGCGAGTGAGCTCGCCTGTTTCCCGAGGATCGACGATGAAGAACAAGACCTGGTTCATGGCCGGTGGCGCCGCAGTGGCGCTGGCCCTGGTGCTGGCGTGGGCCTTTTCGCCGCGCGCGGTGGAAGTGGAGCTGGCGCCGGTGACGAGCGGCCTCTTCGAGACAACCATCGAGGAGGATGGCAAGACGCGCATCACCGACCGCTACGTCGTCTCGGCGCCGCTCGCCGGCCAGCTGGCCCGCGTCTCGCTGCGCGAGGGCGACACGGTGGTCGCGGGCGACGTGCTGGCCCTGCTGACGCCGGTGCTGCCGGCACTGCAGGACGAGCGCACGCGGCGCGAGTTGCGCGCCCGCGTGGCGGCGGCGGTCGACAACGTGCAGCGCGCGGCGGCACGAGGCCAACGCGCCGAGGTGGCGCTGGAGCAGGCGCGCAACGAATTCCGTCGCAGCGAGCAGCTGTCGCGGCAGGGCTTCATCGCGCCCACGCGGCTGGACGGCGACCGGCTCGCCATGCGGGCCGCCGAGCGCGAACTGGAAGCGGCCGCGGCCGAGAGTCGCATCGCCGCGCACGACCTGGAGCAGGCGCGCGCCGCGCAGAGCGCTGCCACGCCGGGCGACCCCACCGCCACCGGCCGTGCGTTCAGGATCGCCTCGCCGGTGGCCGGCCGCGTGCTGCGCGTGCTGCAGACGAGCGAGACGACGGTCCCTCTCGGCGCGCCGCTGGTGGAGCTGGGCGACACGGCGCGCCTGGAGATCGTCACCGAATTGCTGACCACCGACGCGCTGGCCGCGCAGCCCGGCAGCCGCGTGCGCATCGAGCGCTGGGGCGGCCCGCTCACGCTCGAGGGCCGTGTGCGCACCGTGGAGCCCGCCGCGTTCACCAAGGTATCGGCGCTCGGTGTCGAGGAGCAGCGCGTGCGCGTGCTCATCGACCTCACGAGCCCGCGCGCCCAGTGGGCCGCGCTCGGCGATGCCTACCGCGTCGGCGTGCGCATCGTCACGCTGGAGCAGCCGGTCGCGGTGCAGGTGCCGGTCAGCGCCGTCTTCCCGCTGCCGGCCGGAGCGCCAGTCCCGGCGCGTGTCGCGCCGGCCGGGTCGGCCGCACCCGCAGGGACGGCGGCCTCCGGCACTGCCGGCGCGGCATCGGCAGCCGCCGCCGCGCCGGCCGGCCCGACGGAAACACACGCCGTGTTCGTGGTCGATGGCCGGCACGCGCGGCTGCGGATGGTGCAGCTGGCGGCACGCAATGGCGGTTCGGCCTGGGTGCGCAGTGGGCTCGAGCCCGGGCAACAGGTGATCGTCTACCCGCCGGCGGCGGTGCGCGACGGCGTGCGGGTGTCGGCGCGGAAGGTGTGAAGCACGACGCGCGCCGCGCCGCACCGTGGCGGGCCGTTGCGTTGGCTCAACCGGCGCGGTCGTGCCGGTCGCACGATAGCTCTCCTCGGCGGATGCCAGGTCGGTCATGAGATTCACGATGCTCGGGGTTGGACCATGGGGTGCGGCTCCTCAGCCGCGCGCCGCTCGCACACGACAAGTGCGGATCGATGCCTTGCGCCGGCCCGCCATGCTGACGCTGCCGGCGCAGGCGCGCGGGCTGGTCGTGTGGGCGCATGTCGGCCTCGGCAGCCCGACTCCGGGCACGAACGTCGTCGAGGAAGCACCTTGCCCGGTGACACGCCTGCGCGATCTCGCGCGCGTGCTCGTGCAGCATCGGCTGGCCACGCTCTTCGTCGACCTGCTCGACGAGGGCGGGGCGCGCGACGACATGGCGGAGGTGGCCCATGGCCGCGGCACCGCCGCCGGCGCCGGCGGCCACGGCGTGCTCGACCCGGCGCACGACTTGCCACTGTTCACCGAGCGGGCGATCGCCGCATTGGACTGGGCGGCCGGCCATGACGATCTGGCCGGCCTGCGGGCCGGCCTGTGTGCCGCCGGTGTCGGCGCTGCCGTGGCGCTGATTGCCGCCACCCGCCGGCCTGCGCGCGTGGCAGCCGTCGTGGGGCGCAGCGGCCGCCCCGATCTCGCCGGCGCGGCGCTGGCCCGGGTTGCCGTGCCCACGCTGTTGATCGTCGGCGGCAACGACGCCGAGGCCATGCTCGTCAACCGCGTCGCCATGCTGTCGCTGAGTTGCGAGAAGCGCCTCGAGGTGGTGCCCGGCGCCGGCCACTGCTTCGACGAACCGGGCGCCCTGGAAACCATGGCGCACCTCGCCGGCGCCTGGCTCGCCGAGCGATTGAACGGGAGCGCAGGTCCGCACTGAGGCACATCGCCCATGGCGCGGCCGGATGTGCGTGCACGCCGGGTCGGCCCGGGCGGGCTCAGCCCTCAGCGCACCGGCTCGTCCGACACCAGCCCCTGCTCCATGCCGTAACGCACCAGCGCTGCCGTCGAGGGCAGGCCCAACTTGTCCTGGATGCGGCGCTTGTGCGTGCTGACCGTCTTGATCGACAGGTGCAGCGCGTTGGCGATGTCGGCCAGCCGCTCGCCGGCGACGATGCGGCGCAGCACCTCGAGCTCGCGGTCCGAGAGCCGCTCGTGCCCGGGCACCGCGGCCGAGCCGTTGAGCTGCTGCACGACGCGCTCGGCGAGGCTCTCGGTGACGTAGGCGCCACCGCGCGCCACCTTGGTCACCGCATCCACCAGTTCGGCGCCGGCGCGGTCCTTGGTCACGTAGCCCGAGGCACCGGCCTTGAAGGCCCGCATCGCGTACTGCTCTTCGGCGTGCATGCTGAGCACGAGCACGGCGGTGGCCGGGAACTCGCCGCGGATGCGGCGGATGAGGTCGATGCCGCTCATGCCGGGCATCGAGAGGTCGACGATCGCCAGGTCGACCGGATGGCGCCGCAGCCACTCCAGCGCCTGGAAGCCGCCGCTCGCCTCGGCGACGCTGAAGCCCCGACCCGTGCCCTCGAGAATGCGCACCAGCCCCTCGCGCACGACAGCGTGGTCGTCGACCACGATGATGCGCAGCCCCGCTGCGGCGACGGGGTTCGTGGTCGGGTCCATGGTCACTTGTCCTCCGTTCATAACCCCATGCGCGGCTTGGGCACCAACGGCACACGCACGCCCAGCAGCGCGCCGCCGCCCGCGCGATTGCTCGTCGTCACCGTCCCGCCCAGCATCGCGACCCGCTCGCGCAGGCCGAGCAGGCCGTAGGCGTCCTCGCGCACCGCCGCCGGTTCGGGCAGCCCGACACCGTCGTCGGCCACCGTCAGCACCACGGCGTCCGCCTCGCAGCGCAGCTGCACCTGCACGTGGCTCGCCTGCGCGTGGCGCACCACGTTCGTCAGCCCTTCCTGCACCATGCGGTACAGCGCCGTCGCCAGGCGCCCGTCCAGCGGCTCGGGCAGCGCCGCGAGCTGCACGGTGATGTCGATGCCCGTGCGGCGCGCCGTGTCGCGCGCCAGCCACTCGATGGCCGCGTTCAGGCCGAGGTCGTCGAGCATCAGCGGGCGCAGGTCGGAGGCGATCCGCCGCACGGCCGCCACCGTCTCGTCGAGCATGGCCAGCATGCCGCGCACCGGGGCCTCGACGGACGGCAAGCCGGCCCGCGCCGCCAGGCCGCTGACTTCCATCTTCAGGGCGGTGAGGCGTTGGCCCAGCTCATCGTGCAGCTCACGCGCGATGCGCCGCCGTTCCTCCTCGCGTGCCTCCACCACACTGGCCTGCAGGCGGCGCAGCGCACGCCCGGCGCGCTCCTGCTCGGCCGCGGCACGCCGGCGTTCGGTGACGTCCTCGATGACCATCTGGCTCACCACATGGCCGTGGTCGGGCAGCGGCGCGAGCACGATCTCGATGTCGCGCAGGGCACCGTCGGCGCGCTGCAGCTGGCCGGGCACGCGCACCGTCGGCTCGGCACCGTCGCCACCCACCTCGCTGCGCAGCGCAGCCAGCGTGACCGGCGTCAGCAGCGAGGCGAGCAAACGCCCGCGCAGGGCCTCGCTGTCGGCGCTGCCCACCAGGCGGGCGGCGATGCGATTGGCGTAGGTCACACGTTCGTCCTCGGCAATCCACACCGCCACCGGCGTGGCGTCCAGCGCGGCATAGAGCCGGCGCGTCATCACGTCCACCTCGCCGCGCAACGCCTGCTCGATGCTGAGGTCGCGCAACAGCGCGGCCGACCACTGGTGTCGCTCGCCCGCCGCGCGCGCCTCGACGCGGGACAACGCCAGCTCGACTGCGATCTCCGTCCCGTCGGCGCGCAAGGCCGCCACGCGCCGCTCGACCTTCAACTGGCTTTGCAGGTCGGCCGAGGTCTCGAACTGGCGCACATGTTCGGCGTGCACGGTGCGGGCTCGCTCGGGGACAAATCGCGCCAGCGGCGAGCCCAGCGCCTCGGCAGCGGTGCAGCCGAACAGGGTTTCGGCGGCCGGGTTGAAGCCGACGATGCGTTGCGCCTCGTCGACGAGCACGATGGCATCGTGCGTCGCGGCGAGCAGGCCCCCCAGCGGTATGTGCATCGGGCTGGGTGCGGCGCGCATGGAGGCATCCACCGCCGCACCCACCGCCTCATCCGGCACGCCCAGCGTCACCGGCAACGTGCCCGGCGGAGGGTCGCGACGCTTTGGCCGCTTCGGCGATTCGCGCTTGGGCATCGGCATGGGTGTTGGCGTGGGGTGGGGGGATGGAGGACGGCGACCGAGGTGCTCGCCGTACCGGCCATCCTGCATTCAACCGCCCATTGCGGCCGTCGCCGGCCGTGCCGCCGCGCGCACCTTTGATCCGGCTCAAGTCTCGCCGGAAAACGCGGCCTGCTGTAGGACTTTTCCGAATGCCGACACGAATCCGCTGACGCGACGTCGCGCCACAAGACTGCGTGCGCGCAAGCCTGCGGCCGATTGCCCGGCCTCGCCGAGCAGGCGAAAGTTCCTCATCGGCCACGCCAGCGCGGCGGC
>JALHOU010000292.1 GCA_022842825.1 Rubrivivax sp. | reverse complement strand
AGCGACAGCGCCGGCAGCCGCGCCAGGCGAGGCCACAGCAGCCGGTGCACGTTGAAGGCCTGGCAGGCGATGCGCACCTTGCGCTGGTACTCCTCGCGCATCGACGGCACCGACTCCTCGAACGCCCGCACGTCACTGGCCTGCACCAGGCGGTGGCCGTCGCACAGCACCATGAACGAGACGTACATGTCGTCGATGATGTGGTCGGGTGGCGCGCGGTGCAGCGCGCGGCGGATGGCGAAGAGCGAGCCGTCGGCGCCCATCACCGAGCCGGTGTCGGTCTCCAGCCGCTTGATGCCTTCCTCCAGCCGCCAGTAGAGCGAACCGGTGCGCGCGGTGGTGGAGTCGGCGGCGTTGGTGTAGGTGAGGTTGCCGCACACGCCACCCACTTCGGGGTCGGCGAAGTACGGCTCGAGGTGGGCCAGCACCTGAGAGTCGAGCATGACGTTGGCATCGGTGAAGACGACGACGTCGGCCTGCGTCAGACCCACCAGCACGTTCATGCCGTGCGTCTTGCCCGTGCGGCGCTCGGAAACGCGCAGGTGGATGCGATCCTCGTAACGGCGGCAGATGGCGGCCGTGTCGTCGCTGGAGGCATCGACGTAGACGAGGATGTCGAGGCCGGGTTGCCGCTCGCGCAGCGCGAGCAGGTTCTGCAGCTTGGCTTCGATGACGCGCGCCTCGTTGTAGGCGCAGGTGCAGATGGCGAAGCGGAGGGGGGCTGGTGAGGGTGCCGGGGCTTGCGATGCAAGCGGCGCATGCGTCGCACGGCGCCAGCGCCGCAAGGCCAGCAACGACAGGGGATAGGTCACGAAGGGATGCAGCGCGAGCAGCAGCGCGAGGCACCCGGTCCCGGCCACCACCCACAGCAGGGCGCTCATCGCGTCGTCTCGCCGCCCCATCCCGAGGGTGCGGCCCCGGGTTCGTGCAGGGGATGCAGGGGCCCGATGGCGGGCCTGGACGCCGTGAAGGGGTTGGCTCGCCGGCGGTCGCGCCCCGGCGCCGCGCGGCGCGTCGCGGCCGCCGGCCACAGCAACACGCTGGCGGCGATGCCGACCGGAAACGCCACCAGCGCCCCGTTGACGAGCAGCGTGCAGCACAGCCCGAGTCGGAAGGCCAGTGGCGCACGCACGCTGTTGAAGGCGTAGACGAGGAAGCCGAAGAAGAGCACGGCGCCGGTGATGCCGTACTCGAACAGCACTTTCGCGAACGACATCTCCGCCGTGGGTTGGCGGGCCACCGCAGCCTGCGCCGCGAAGCTGCCCGCACCGGCGCCGAAGATCACGCGCAGCGGGTCGGGCCACCAATGCAGCTCGAACATGTCGATCCAGGCCACGAAGCGGGCCGAGCCGCTGGAGTTCGTGGACTGGAACTCGCCGATGCGGCCCAGCAGCGGCTGCAGCGGCAACGCGTCTCCCAGCAGCCAGGCGAGCAGCCCCAGCAGCGCGCCGAGCAGCAGCACGTCCCAGCGGCCCTTGACGACCACGAGCCCCAGCAGGCCCGCGGCGGCCACGGCGAGGCCGGTGCCCGAATAGCTCACCGCGAGCGCGGTGCCGAGCAGGACGATGCGCCGCAGGCGGTTGCGCAGCGAGAGCTCGAGCAACAGGCCCAGGGCCATGAACTGGCTGAAGAACGAGGGCTCGAGGAAGAAGACGCCGTTGGCCTTCAGCGCACTCCCGTCAGTGCCGACGGGGATCAGCATGTTGAACTTCTGGATCAGCCAGGCCGGCCGCACCAGATGCTCCACCGGAAAGGCCGCCGCGGCGCCGATCCAGGGCTGCAGCACGAACTGCAGCAGGCCGCAGACAGCGAAGAACGTCGCCAGGCTCACCATGACGCCGAGCGCGCGCAGCACCGTCGGGTCGGCCGCGGCGCCCGTGGCTTCGCTCGTGTCCGCGCCATTCGTCGGGCTGCCGCCTTCAGGGCGCAGCTGCATCGTCAGCGGCAGGAACAGGGCCGCCAGCAGCGTCAGCGAAGCGGCCGAGAACGGCTCACCGAGGAACAGCTGCAAGCAACCCAGCCAGGCCAGCATCAACAGGTACATCGTCAGCCGGGCGGTGTGCACCTGCAGCACGCCACTCATGAGGCCGGCCAGCGTGGCGACCAGGATGACCGGCACGTCGATGCCCAGCCCCATGGCGCCCAAAGGTGGCACGGCCAACTTGGCCAGGAAGGTGACCGCAACCAAGGGCGCGAACTGCAGCGCCAGCCGGCCCCGGCGCGCTTGAAGCGCCGCGGGCACCACGGGCGCGGGCGCCGGGGGCACGAAGGCAGGAGGGGCAGCGAACCGGACCGTGGCCACGTTGTCGGCCATCAGCGCCGGTTGACCACGGCACCGGCGAGGGTCACGCCCACCTGCCGGCAGGCCGCCACCAGGCGGTGGGTGTCGTCGTGCGTGGACCCACCCGGCGCACTGACCAGCAGCGCCTGGCGGGCTTGCGCGGCGACGATCTGCGCATCGGCACCGCAGCTGAAGGCCGGCGTGTCGACGATGACGACGTCGTAGCGCCGGCGCACCTGCTCCAGCAGTGGCGACATCGAGCGCGAGGTCAGCAGCTCCTGCGGGTGCGGCGGCCGCGGGCCGGCCGGCAGCAGGCTGAGCGTCTCGTAGCCCAGGATGCGCTGGATCTCGGTGCCGCTGCTGCGGCCGCTCACCAGCGTGCTCAGCCCGTGCTTGTTCTCGACGCGGAAGATGCGGTGCTGGCGGCCGTGGCGCAGGTCCATGTCGATGAGCAGCGTGCGCTCGTGCAACTGCGCGAAGGCCACCGCCAGGTTGGCGGCGATGAAGCTGCGGCCCTCGCCCCGCTCGGCGCTGACCACGGCGAGCATCTGCACCTGCCGGTGGTTCATCCACTGCAGCGCCAGTTGCGCGCGCAGCGTGCGGATGGCCTCGGCCACCGGCCCCATCGACGCGGAGGCGATCACCACCTCGGCGCCGAGCGCCCAGGGCGGCGGCTTGGGGAAGTCGAACTGGCGCGCCAGCGCGTCATCGACATCCTGGCGGTTCACGAGGCCGAGCTTGACCGCGGCTTCGCCGAAGCGCAGCTGCGTCCGGCGCTGGGCCTCCTCGACGGCCGGGATGTCGCTGCGGTGCATGCGACCGAGCTCCACCAGACGCATGCCGATGCGCTTGTCGGGGCCGTCGGTCGGGGCCAGCTCGTCGAGCTGCAGGTCCAGCCGGTTCATGCCGGTGCCCCGAGTGCCGGCAGCCCCTTGGGGGCCACAGTGTCGCGGCGCGGCACGCGCGCGTGCGGCACCTCGGCCAGCAAGGGCACACCCCACGACGGCAGGTCGGCGGGGTAGTGGATCATCGGCCGCCGGCGGTCGAGCGCCAGCGCCACCAGCACGCCCAGCACGGCGCCCAGCACCAGCCCCAGGGGCAGCAGCAGCGACAGGCCCGGCCGCGACGACTCGGCGGGCGCCACGCCGACGGTCAGCATGCTCGCCTCCGGGCTCGGGCTGCTGCTCTCCTGGCCGGTCTGCACGTGGCGCACCTGCACCTGCTCGTAGGCACGGCGGGCGCTGTCGACGTCACGCTCGAGCACGGTCATGCCATCGCGTGCGGTCTTCAGTTGCAGCACGCGCTTGCGCTGCGCTTCCAGGCTGCCGCGCAGCGCCGACTCGCGCTGCTCGTTGATGCGCGCGCTCATCGACAACGACGCGGCGGCCCGCCCCATCTCGCGGTCGGCGTCGGCGCGCAACTGCGCCACCTCGGCCTCGGCGGCCAGCAGCTGCGGATGCTGCGCCCCCAACGTGCCGGCGGCGACCTTCAGGCGTGCCTGCGAAGCGGCCAGGTTCGACAGCAACTGCTGCACGACAGGACTGCCCAGCACGTCGGGGCTGTTGCCGGCACGGCCGAGCGCCTGCGCGTCGCGCGAGCTCGTCTCGATGCGTTGCGCGCGCGCCTCGATGAGCCGCGTGCTCAACTCGTTGAGAGACGCCGTCTCGACGTCCAGGCGCTCGTCGCCGCCGACGATGCCGTTGTCGCGCTGGTAGGCCGAAAGGCGCGTCTGCGCCGCCTCCAGCTGCGCGCGCATCGCCTTGGCCTGGTCGCCGAAGAAGGAGGTGGATACGCGCGCCGGGCCGCTGCGCAGGCCGAGCGCCGTGCTCAGGTACACCTCGGCAAAGGCATTGACGATGGCGGCGGCGGAGGCGGGGTCGGGGTCCGAGAACCGCAGGTCCAGCACGTTGCTGTCCTCGGCGGCTGGGCGCACGTCCAGCGACTTGAGCAGCCCGCGCGCGATCCACGCCTCCGCGTCGCCCCGGCCTTGCGTGCTGCCTTGCCAGGCGGCGCTGTGCAGCGGGTCGTGCACGAGGTCGAGCTTGCGCACCACCTGCCGCGCCACCCCCTCGCTGCGCACCATGCTGGCCTGGGTGCCAAGCACGTTGCGCGGCATGACGGCCCGCGCCTCGGCCACGCCGAGCACGGGGTTGAGGCCGCGCACGTCGAGCACGATGGCCGCCACGGCCGTGTAGCGCGGCGGCAACATGGAGTGAACCAGGAGCGTCAGCGCCAGCACGGCGCCCACGGCCAGGGCCAGCACGCGCCAGCGCATGCCGAGTACGGCCATCAATCGGGACATGTCCATCGGCGCGCGCCTAGAGCTGAAGGGGGGAGTGCGGCAGGCGGCGGGTGCCGCCGATACCACATCGGGAGGTTGCTGGGCTGAAGAAGTCGATACCGGTGCCGACAAAGGTTTCCCAAGTCTGGATGGCCCAGCACCGCCAGTCGGTACGCCGGGCCACGGAGTGGTCGGTCATATCGGGCCCGCTTTGTGTTCAGTTGCGTCCACCGCGCGGCCGCAAGGCCGCGGCGCTCGCGAACGCATGGGTCGATTTGCCACCGATCGACGCTCGGCCTGCCTCGAAAGCGGCACCAACGACAGCGCGCGTTCCGTACGGCGGCGTACAGACAGACGCCGATTCCGGCGCCGCGCGGGCGTTTACGTTTGCACACGCCTCACGGGGGTGCAGCCGCGAAAGTCCGCCGCCGGCATCGGCCTGCTGCACGGATTCGCAGCGCGCCACCGGCGCATCGGCCTGCGAGCCGGTGATCCGCGTCCGCGTCCGCCTCCGCACGCGCACCCGCTTCGGCCTGTGCGCCAGCTTCCGCAACCCGACATCCCGACAGGCAATCTCATGAACCTCAACACCGCAATGCGGGCCGTCGTCTCCGGTCCGCTCCTGGGCCTTGCGCTGATCAGCGGCTGCGGGGGCGGCGGCGAGACCGTCGGATCCGAATCGGCGGCGCTGGTGCAGCCCGAAGCCTCCACACCCGCGTCCGTCGATCCGACGGGCGAAGCGACGGCCGATTCCGACACCGCAGCCGCCAAGCCGGAAGACCAACTCACCAACGGCAACTTCACCCTCGGGATGAGCCACTGGGCGACGCGCAACGCCGTGCTGGCGCCCAGCCCGCTGCGCCCAGGCAAACAGTTGCTCGCCGTGGACGGCGCGGCCACGCAGAACATCGCCACCGGCCGGCTGGTGGCGGGCAGCTCGTACACGTTGCGTGTGATGGCGCGCGTCGTCTCGGCGGGCGCGCCGGCGCAGGTGAGCATGCGCTTCCGGCGGCCCTCGGGCAACGAGCTCGTGCGCAGCCACGCGGTGACCGTGGGCACCTCGTCGTACTTCCGCGCCTACCGCATCGACTTCACGGCCCCGCCCTACGCCGACATGGCCGAGGTGGTGGTGACCGCCGGCGGCGCGCGCGTGCTGGTCGACAGCGCCTCGTTGACGCCGCGCGAGCCCATCGCGCAGACCGAGCCCGTGCTGACGCAGGCCGGCTCGCA
>JALHOU010000291.1 GCA_022842825.1 Rubrivivax sp. | reverse complement strand
GACGTGGCGCAGCGCTCCGTGCAGATCGCCGCCAAGGGCGCCGAAGTGGTGCGCCAGACGATCCAGGGCATGGACAACATCCGTGACCAGATCCAGGAGACCTCGAAGCGAATCAAGCGACTGGGCGAAAGCTCGCAGGAAATTGGTTCCATCGTTGAACTGATCAACGACATCTCCGAACAGACCAACATCCTGGCGCTGAACGCCGCCATCCAGGCGGCCTCCGCCGGTGAAGCGGGCCGCGGCTTCGCGGTCGTGGCCGACGAAGTGCAGCGACTCGCGGAGCGCGCCTCGAACGCGACGAAGCGAATCGAGGCGCTGGTGCAGACGATTCAGTCCGACACCAACGAAGCCGTCAGCTCGATGGAACAGACCACCGCGGAAGTGGTGGCCGGTGCCCGGTTGGCCGAGGACGCCGGCCTGGCGCTGGGCGAGATCGAAAAGGTGTCCAACGACCTCGCGGACCTCATCCAGAACATCTCCCAGGCCGCCCGCCAGCAGTCGACGGCGGCGACCAACATCACGGCCACCATGTCCGTGATTCAGGAGATCACCACCCAGACGTCGCAGGGCGCGAGCCAGACGGCGGAGTCGATCGGAAACCTCGCGCAGCTCGCTGCCGACCTCCGTCGCTCGGTCGCCGACTTCAAGCTGCCGGGCTGATGCCCGGCGCCGGCTTGCCCCTGGACTCACCCCGGTACGGGCGCTCCTCCCGGCGCCCCTACCTTGACAGGACCTCGGCATGAGGCTGCACGAAAACAACGATTTCACCACGCTCACTTGGGTCAAGCCCGAGCTTGACGAGACCCTGCGCCAGGCTCGCCAGGCGCTGGAGGCCTACGTCGAGGAAGGCGAGGACCCGGGCCAGCTAAGGGCCTGCTCGAACTATCTGCACCAGGTGCAGGGCACCCTTCGCATGGTCGAGCTGTACGGCGCCGCCATGGTCGCCGAGGAAATGGAGCAGCTGGCCAAGGCCCTGGTCGAGGGCAAGGTCGCCGAGCGTGAAACCGGCTACGCCGCGCTGATGCGCGGCATCGTGCAGTTGCCCGACTACCTCGAGCGCCTGCAGAGCGGCCACCGCGACATCCCCATCGTCCTGCTGCCCTTGCTCAACGACCTGCGCGAGCCGCGCGGCGAGAAGGGGCTGTCCGAGGCCGTGCTGTTCTCGCCCGACCTGTCGCGCCCGCTGCCGCCGACCGCGGCCGGCCCGGCCCGGCCGCTGGCGCCGGAGGAACTCAAGCGCCGCGCCGAGGGCATGCGCAACCTGTTCCAGGGCGCGCTGCTGCGCTGGCTGAAGGACGACAACAGCCAGGCCACCATCCGCGACCTCACCGACGTTTGCGAACAGCTGGTCCCGATCACCGATTCCGAGCACGCGCGCCGCCTGTTCTGGGTCGCCGCCGGCACGCTCGACGCGCTGGCCAAGAAGTCCTTCGAGGCCAGCAACCCGCTCAAGCAGTCGTTGGCCAAGGTCGAGCGCGAGATCAAGCGCCTGGCCGAAGGCGGCGATGCCGCTTTCCGCTCCGACCCGCCGCTCGAACTCACCCGACAGCTGCTGTATTTCGTGGCGCACGCGCCCACCGATGCCGGCCGCATCGGCGAGATCCGCCAGGTGTTCGGCCTGGGCGAATACCTGCCCAGCGAGTCCGAGCTCGCGCACGCCCGCGGCAGCCTCAGCGGCCGCAACCGGGCGCTGCTGTCCACCGTTGCCGTGGCCATCAAGGAAGACCTGCTGCGCGTCAAGGATGCGCTCGACCTGCACCTGCGCACGCCGGAGGCCGCGGCCGTCGGCCTGAGCGACCAGGTGGAAGCGCTCGACCGCGTCGCCGACACCCTCGGCATGCTCGGCCTCGGCGTGCCGCGCCGGGTCGTGCAGGACCAGCGCAATGCCATCCACGCCCTGGTCAGCGGCGAGCGCGTGGCCGACGAGTCGAGCCTGCTCGACATCGCCGGCGCACTGCTCTACGTCGAAGCCTCGCTGGACGACCAGGTCGCCCGCCTCGGTGAAGCCGACGAGGGCGCCGGCGCCGCGAGCGACGAATCGCTGCTGCCCAACACCGAGGCCCGCAAGGTGCTCGAGGTGCTGGTCAAGGAAGCCATCGCCAACTTCGCGCAGGCCCGCCAGTGCTTCGTCGCCTTCGTCGAGACCCATTGGGACCACGCCCAGCTGGCCGACGTGCCGCGCCTGGTCGAGGAAGTGGCGGGTGCGCTTCGCATCCTCGAGCTGGAGGAGGCGCCGCAGTACCTGGCCGCCGTCCGCCGGTTCACCGAGAACGAACTGCTGCGCCGCCATCGCGTGCCCAACGGCCAGCAGATGGATCGCCTGGCCGACGCGCTGGCCAGCCTCGAGTACTACCTCGAGGCGCTGCGCGACCGCCGGCCGAAGCGCGACCAGATCCTGGAAGTCGCGCGCCAGAACCTCGAGTCGCTGGGCTACTGGCCGCTGCCGGCCGAAGAGGCCATTGCCGCGCCTGCGCCGGTCTACGTCGAGCCGCCGCGGGCTGCCGCGCCGGTCGTGCCGCCCGCGCCGGAGCCAGAGGCGGTGCCCGAGCCCGTCGAGCCGGTGTCCGCGTTCGATGGCGCCATCTTCGATCCGCCCGCCTTCGACGAGGCGGCGTTCGAATCCCCGGCAGTCCCGGAGCCGACAGCCGAAGCGCCGGTCGCCCCGGTGTTCGAGCCGGAGGAACCGGTCGAGCTCACCTCTGCGTTCAGCCTGCCCGTCGACCTGCCGCCCGCGCCGGCCGCCGCTGCGCCTGCGCCGCCGGCGGCGCCAGCGCCCAGCTTCGCGCCGCCACCGCTGCCGGTCATCCCCGGCTTCGACGGCAGCAGCGACGAGATTGACGACGAGATCCGCGAAGTGTTCCTGGAGGAGTTCCAGGAGGAAATCGGCAACCTCGAGCAGTTGCTGCCGACGTGGCGCCGCCAGCCCGACAACATGGAGCAGCTGCGGCCCATCCGCCGCGTGTTCCACACGCTCAAGGGCAGCGGCCGCCTGGTCGGTGCCAAGAGCCTGGGCGAGTTCAGCTGGAAGGTGGAGAGCACGCTTAACCGCGTGCTCGACGGCACCCGTGCCGCCAGCCCGGCGGTGGTGTCGCTGATCGAGAACGCGTTCAACACCTTGCCGCTGCTGCGCGCGGCGCTGCAGGGTGAAACCGTGCACGCCGACCTCGAGGGCATCCAGGCCCTGGCCGATCGCGTCGCGGCCGGCGAGGAAGTGATGTACCAGCCGCCGCAGGCCGCCCCGGTCGCGCCCGCCGCGGCCGAAGCGACCACGGTGCCCGAGTCGGCGGCCGAAGCGGTGGCCGAGCCCGAGCCGTCGCTGCCGGAGCCGGCGGTCGTGTTTGCCCAGCTCGAGGAGCCCGCGGCCGACGAGACCGGCGGCTTCGCGATCGATCCGGTGCTGTTCGAGATCCTCAAGCCGGAAGTCGCCGGTCACCTCGAGACCGTGGACGCCTGGCTCGCCGACTGCGCGGCCAGGGGCCCGCAGGTCGTTACCGATCCGCTGCTGCGCGCCGTGCACACGATGAACGGCGCCTTCGCGATGACCGAGGTCACGGCCCTCACCGACGTGACCGCGCCGCTGGAAGGCTTCATGAAGCGTTCGGTCGCCGACCGTCGCATTCCCTCCGACGAGGGCGTCTCGGTCGTCCGCGACGCCGCCGCCGCGATCCGCGAGGCCATCGTCGCGCTGGAGCGCCCGGGCGGTGTGGTGCCGTCCTTCGCCCCGCTGGCGGCCCGCGCCGCCGCGCTGCGCGATGCGCTGCCGGAAGCCACTGCGCCTATCCCGCTGCATCCGGACGAACCGACCGGCGTGATGCCGACGCCGGTGCCGATGGAAGCGCCGGACCTGTCCGGATTGCCCAGCTTCGACACGAACGACGCTGGCGAGGACGCGGCGCAGGAGCGCATCTCGCTCGACGCTTTCCTGCAGGACGCCGCCGTCGACGACGCGGCCCCCGCGTTCACCATCACCGAAGACTTCAGCGCCGGCCCCTCCGCCGAAGAGCTGGCTGCGGCTGATGCCGCACTCGCCGCCGCCGCCGAAGCCGCCGCCGCTGAGGCCGCTGCTGCCGAAGCCGCTGCCGCGGATGCCGCTGCCCAAGCCGCTGCCGCCGAAGCCGCTGCTGCCGAAGCGGCTGCTGAAGCTGCTGCCGCCGAAGCCGCTGCCGCCGCTGCTGCCGAAGCCGCTGCCGCCGAGGCCGCTGCTGCCGAGGCCGCTGCCGCCGAAGCCGCTGCTGCCGAAGCCGCTGCGGCTGCCGCTGCCGCCGAGGCCGCCGCTGCTGAAGCCGCTGCTGCTGAAGCCGCTGCTGCTGAGGCCGCTGCCGCCGAAGCCGCTGCCGCCGAAGCCGCTGCCGCCGAAGCCGCTGCCGCCGAGGCCGCTGCCGCCGAGGCCGCTGTTGCCGAAGCCGCCGCGTCGATGCCGGCCGACGATTTCTACGGCATGACCATCGAGGAGCTCGAGGCGCTGACGTCGCCCGCGGGCGAATCGGCCACTGATGACGAAGCTGCGGAAGCCGCCGCCGAAGCTGCGGCCGCCGAGGCCGCCGCGGCCGCCGAAGCCGCCGAAGCCGCCGAAGCCGCCGCCGCTGCGGAGGCTGCTGCCGAAGCCGCCGCTGCCGAAGCCGCTGCCGCCGCACTGGCCGCGGCCAGCCTCGCCGCCGACGAGCAGGACGCCCCGGCCAACGCCCAGGTCCCGCTGGCCCAGGATCCGGACGATCCGGACGCGGAACTGGATACCAGCGACATCGACACCGACCTGCTGGACATCTTCCTGGAAGAGTCGGCCGACCTGCTTGACCACTCCGACAGCCTGCTGGCGGAGCTTCGCGACCGCACCACCGACCGCGAGCTCGTGGTCGGCCTGCAGCGCGACCTGCACACGCTCAAGGGCGGCGCCCGCATGGCGGGCATCTTCCCGATCGGCGAGCTCGGCCACGCGATGGAGTCGCTGCTCGAGGTCGTCGCCGAAGGCAAGCGCGAACTCGACCAGACCGGCGTGGTCGTGCTCGAGCGCGCCTTCGACCGCCTCCACGGCATGGTCACCCGGGTCGGCGAGCGCAAGGCCATCGCCTTGCCCGCCAACCTGATCGGCCAGATCGACGCCCTGGCCAAGGGCCGTGCGCTGGAGGCGGGGTCCGACGCCGCCCCGGCCGCCCCTGCTGCCGAGCGTCCGGCCACCACCGCCCTGGATCGCCAGGCCGCCGCCGCCGAAGAGGCTGCCGTCGCCCGCCCCGTGTTCGCGCCCAGTGCCGGTGCGGCCGGTCCGATGTCGCCGCTGTCCGCCCCGATCGACGCGCTCGACGAAGGCGAGGACATCGGCGGCGTCCGGGCGCCGCAGGAACAGGTCCGCATCCGCGCCGACCTGCTCGACCGCCTGGTGAACTACGCCGGCGAGGTCGCCATCTACCGCGCCCGCCTCGAACAGCAGCTCGGTGCGTTCCGCTCGAACCTCGGCGAGCTCGGCCAGACCACTACCCGCCTGCGCGAGCAGCTGCGCAAGCTCGATATCGAGACCGAGGCGCAGATCATCGCGCGCTACCAGCGCGAGGGCGAGGCCAGCGACGAGCAGTTCGATCCGCTCGAGCTCGACCGTTTCACCACCCAGCAGCAGCTGTCGCGTTCGCTGGCGGAGTCCGCGGCCGACCTGGTCAGCCTGCAGGGCTCGCTCGACGACCTGACCCGTCAGTACGAAACGCTGCTGCTGCAGCAGTCGCGCGTGAGCTCGGACCTGCAGGAAGGCCTCATGCGCACGCGCATGGTGCCCTTCGATGCGCTGGTGCCGCGCCTGCGCCGCGTGCTGCGCCAGTCGGGCAG
>JALHOU010000290.1 GCA_022842825.1 Rubrivivax sp. | reverse complement strand
GTGCTGGCGGCGCTGGCTGCCAGCTTGGCCTTGCTCGCCTGCGGCGGCGACGACGACGAGGCGGCGGCGCCCGCACCCGCGCCAGCCCCGACGTTGGCGGGCACGGCCGCCGTCGGCGCGCCCATCATCGGTGGCCGGTTGCGCATCGTCGATGCCGCGGGCAACGTCGTCGCCGACAACGTGGCGCTCGGTGCCGACGGCAGCTTCGCCGGCGTCGCCCTCACCGGCACGGGGCCGTGGCGCCTGGAGGCCTGCGGCTATGCCGGCCCCAACTGGACCTGCGTGCACTCGGTGGCGCAGCAAGGCGGCACCGCCAACGTCACGCCGCTCACGAGCGCGCTCGTGCTGCTGGCCAGCGGCAGCTCGCCCGAGGCGCTGATGAGCGGCGCCGCCAGCGGCCTGGACGCCAACGCCGTGGCCGCCGCCCAGGGCGTGTTGCGCAGCGGTCTCGGGCCCGTGCTCACCAGCGCCGGCGTCGATGCCGGCCTCGACCTCGTCACCGGCAACCTCGCCGCCGGCTCGCGCGCCGGCTACGACCGCCTGCTCGACGCCGTGCAGGTGAACACCGGCGTCGATGTCCAGCCCTTCGTGCAGATCGGCTCGCGCATGGGGCAAGGCAACCTCTACCTCGAGCAGGGCGCGCCCGCCGTGGGCACGCTCAGTGCCGCCGCCGGTGCGGCCGATCTGCCGCTGGCCGGTCTCGAGGCGCTGTTCAACCGCATGACCGCAGCCATCGCCAGCGCCCAGGCCTGCGGCCACGCCGAGACGGGCCTGGCCAGCACGCTGGCCGCCGACGCGGCGCTCAGCTTCGGTGGCCCGTCCATCACCGGCGCGGCCAACGTGGCGCAGGCGCTGTGCACCTTCCTCGGCGGCGAGGCGCCCGAGCCGGCGCGCTGGGGCTCACGCTTCATGAGCCCGGTGCTGGGCAAATGCGACTTCGACGGCGCCGCCCCGGTGTGCGGCGTGAGCTTCTCGCTGCAGGACAGCGAGGGCGGCGTCGAGTCGCTGGGTAACGGCATGGCCGTCACCTACACCGGCGGGCACTGGAGGTTCAAGGGCGACCGCCTGCCGCTGGCGATGGTGGCCAGCGCCCGCGTGCAGCGCGACCTGCGCTTCGACGGGCCGACGCCGGTGGTCCGCTACAACCGCGCCATCGCCTTCGAGATCCCGGCCGCGGCGGGCCTGGCCTGCGCGCGCATCTCGCAGCGCAACGTCGAGGGCCAGCTCGTCACCTTCGCCTACTTCAAGCGGCACGCAGGCGTGAACATCGAGCGCCTGTCGCTGTGGACGACCACCGGCCAGGGCAACGACCACAGCCTCGACCCGCTGGCCGGCGCCACCCGCAGCAGCGACGACACCTGGGTGACGCTGCCGCAGGGCAACGACGGCGATGCCGCCTTGCGCCACTTCTTCCGCGGTGGCCGCAGCGTCCTGGTCGACCTCTACGACGACACCGACTGCAGCACGAGCTTCAACGTCGCCGGCGCCAGCCGCTACGAGGTGGAGGTGATCGGCGTGCCGCCGGTGTGGGCGGCGCTGCCGACGCTGCCCTGGCCCGATCTCGCCGCCGGCACGTTGAGCACCCTTCGCAACCTGGCCCTGGCGGCGAACACCGACACGCCCATCGACGTGGGCTGGAGCTTCACGCGCGGCAGCCTGGCCGTGGGCGAGATCAACGTCTGCAGCGACCGCGCCCAGTGCGGCCAGGGAAACCCGGGGCGCATCGGCGAGGGCCGTGCGCGGCCCTCGGAGCGCAGCGCGGCGGTCACCCTGCGCAGCGCCACTGCCGTGGCGGCGGGCGACGACAAGAGCATCGCGCTGAACGGCCGCACCGGCGACGGCCTGTCGTTGGAGACCAACTTCCTGAGCTGCCCTGGCACGCCCGCCGGCCGCGAGTGCGGCAGCGGCGACGTGCAGGTGATGCGCAGCTCGGCCGCCGCGGCCCGGCGGCGCTGAGGCGTCGCCCGGGGCCGTGGCCCCGCGGTTAGCATGAACGGGTGAACACGCTGACCCGTCCCGCCCGCGCCACGCCCGCAGCGCGCACGCTGCTCGTCACCGGCGCCAGCCGCGGAATCGGTGCTGCGGTGGCGCGCCGGGCCGCGCTGCCTCGCCATGGCGGCTGGGACGTCGTCGTCAACTACACGCGCGACGCGGCTGCCGCCGAAGCCGTGGCCGCCGACGTGCGCACCGCCGGCCGCCGTGCCCTCGTCGTGTTGGCCGACGTGGGCGACGAGGCGCAGGTGATGGCGATGTATGCCGCCCTCGACGCCGCCGTGGCCGCCGGCCGCCTCGCGCCGCTGGCCGGCCTCGTCAACAACGCCGGCGTCGTCGACCAGCCGGCGCGCGTGGACGAGATGAGCGGCGCGCGCATCGAGCGCATGTTCCGCATCAACGTCTTCGGCTCGCTGTGGTGCGCGCGTGAGGCGGTGCGGCGCATGAGCACGAAACACGGCCACGCCGGCGGCGGCATCGTCAACCTGGGCTCGGCGGCGTCGCGCATCGGCTCGCCGGGCCAGTACGTCGACTACGCGGCGAGCAAGGGCGCCATCGACGTCTTCACGCTCGGCCTGGCGCGCGAGGTCGCCACCGAGGGTGTGCGTGTCAACGCCGTGCGCCCGGGCATCATCGAGACCGACATCCACGCCAGCGGCGGCATTCCCGACCGTGTGCAGCAGATGGCGCCGATGGTGCCGATGCAGCGCGCCGGCACCGCCGACGAGGTGGCGGCGGCCATCCTGTGGCTGCTGTCGGACGAGGCGAGCTACACGACGGGCGCCGTGCTGGACGTCACCGGGGGGCGCTGACCTTCGCGTACGCCGCGAGCGTCTCGCGCAGCTCGCGCGCCGCCAACGCCTCGGGCGCCGAGGCGCCTTCGGCCACCAGCGCTTCGAGCACGAAGTCGGCCTGCGTCGCCACCGACTCCCACTGGCTCGCATCGTCGCGCCGCTTGCGCACCTCGGCCAGGCCGTCGAGCAAGGCCGGCTTGCGCTCGGCCAGCCGGCGCGCCGCCACGGCCTCGTAGAGGTCGAGCTCGACGAAGGCGGTGGCGCTCCAGAAATCCGGACTGCTGGCGTGCTTGCCGGCAAGGCTCGTTCGCACGGCGGCCAGCAGCGCCGGGTCCAGCGCCACGGGGGCCTTGTCGCCCGCCTTCAGCACGAGCTCGGCGGCGATGCGGTTGAGTGCCGGGTAGAAGAGCTCGCTGTCGCCGCGTTCCTGCGCCATCCGCTCGGCGCGGCCGTAGGCGGCGGCCGTGGCCTGCAGCGCGGTGCGCGCCTCGGCGGTGCGCCCCAAGCCGCGGTACAGCAGTGCCAGTCGCTTGTTCGCCGAGCCGACGAGCGCGTGGCCCTCGACGCTCGGGTGCAACGCGGCGAGCCGCTGCAGCTCGTCGCGCGCGGTGATGATCTCGGCGCAGGCCTGGTCGAAGGCCGTGCTGTCCTTGGCGACGCGCGGCGTTGCAGTGGCGGCGCGTCTGGACTTGCCGGCCGCGGTGCGGCCCTTGCCGGCCTTCGACGCCTGCTCCGCCTTCGGCGCCTTGGCGGCCGGGGCTTCGGCCCTCGCGCGCAGCTCGGCCCGCCGCGCGCGCAGGTTGTTCAGGCTCTGCGCTGCCTTCATCGACGCGCTCGCATCCTCGGCGGCCACCGCGCGGGCGAGCCAGGCAATGGCCTCGTCGCGCTGGCCGGCCGCTTCCCAGGCCAGGCCGAAGGCCTCGGCGACGGCGCCGATGTCGCCCCAGCGCAGCGGCCCGGCCGGGTCGGCAAAGCGCGCCTGCAGGTGGCGCAGGCGGTCCTGCAGTCGGTTCAGGCGCTCCTGCCTTGCGGCGGCACTGCGGCCGGGCTGGTGGCGCTGCACGATGGTCATGTCCTCCAGCGTCAACGCCAGCCCCACCGGTGAAGCGATGTTGTCGAACTCCGCCGCCGGCCCGGTGAGGGCGGGGGCCCGTGCGCGCGCGCCTTGGGCGTCGCCGGTGCGCTCGCGGTAGGTCCACTGCGGGTCGCCATAACACTGGTAGGCGGCCCAGGTCTTGCCGCCGGGGTCGGCCAGCCAGGCCCTCTCGCGTGCCGCGCCCACGGCCTCGATGAACGGGTCACCGGCGAGCAGGCGCGCGTAGAAGGCCTCGGCGAAGGCCTGCGCCGGTTCGTCGTCGACGGCCCAGCCCGCAGCGACGACGCAGCGCACGCCCAGGCGGATGAGGGAATCGGCCACGCCGGCGGCGAACTTCGGCCGGTCGGCCAGCGTGCTGCGCGCATCGTGGCTGGCGAGATGGCAGCAGTTGACGAAGACGAGCTCGGGCACAGCGCGCATCTTGCGGATCTCGTTCGGCCCGAGGAAGACACCGCCGCTGAGCACGACGCCGTTGGGCTTCTGTTCAGGCTGCTTCTCGTCCGGCGCCTCGCCGTGGCCGGCCACGTGCACGATGCGCCAGTGCCGCGCCAGCAAGGCGTTGATGACTGCCGGCGCATCGGCGGCGGGGCCGAAGAGCGCGGTCACGCGCTCGCTGCCGATGCTGCCGGTGCTGGTGAGCGCGGCGAACACCGCCTCGGCCTCGGCGCGCGCTCCGGGCAGCGCCGCGTAGCCCGCTGGCGCAAGCGGCTCGCCGACGACGAGCACGGCGTCGTCGGCATGGGCGTCGCGCGGCGGCGCGGCCGTGAAGTCGGCCGTGCGCAGTTTGCGCAGCAGGCGCGCGCGCAGCGCCCACGGGCGCGGGTCGGCCGACTGGCCCGCGGCGGTGTCGAGCAGCTCCCAGGGGATCGGCGCCGTGCGCTCGTCCAGATCCATCACCATCTGCGCCGCACTGCCGAGGAAGGGCTCGAGCTCGTGCGGCACGAGCAGCTGGAACAGCGTGCGGCCGAACGCCGTGTCGTGCTGGCCGTGCTGGGCCGCGCGTGCCACGAGTTCGCGCACCAGCACGCCCTGCGTCTGCTCGGCGCGCACCTCGGTGCGCGCGCGCCGGGTGTCGAGGCTGAACTCGATGCGACCGTCCTCGCCGCCGCCGGTGATGCGCACGAGGTCGTAGTCGGCGCCGCGGTAGCCGCTGTCGGGCACCCGGCGGCGGGCGCCTGGGCCGGTTCCGATGGCGGGCGCGAGCTCGCAGATCTCGGGCCGCGACGCCTGCAGCAAACGCAGCGCCCGCCACGCGTCGCTGGCACGGTCGAGGAAGAGCTCGATGATCCTCAGCCCCGTCACCACGGGCCAGCCGTTGGTGGCCAGTCGTCGGTTGGCCTCGTGCACGCCTTCGACGATGGCGCGTGCGGCATCGCTGGCGTGGATGCCGACGCCCCCGCTGCCCATCAGCGTGGCGGCCACTTCGAGCGTGGCCGCCGCGCCACCGGGCGTCTCGGCCGTGCGCTGGGCCCAGGCGAGCGCACCCTGGCGCACCGACTCGGCCAGCATGGCGGGGGTGAGCTGGCCCTCGTCGCCGAGACCGACGACGATGGCGGCGCGCGGATGTGGCTCGGCCCAGGGGTTGACGGGGTCTCGGTGGGCGTTGCCGAACACCTGCACCGTGCCGCAGGCCTCGGGGTACAGGCCGCTGGCGAGCGAGGCGGACATGCTGCCGCCGAGCATGCCGTCGAGCACTGCCTCGGCGCCCGAGAGGCGCAGCGAGTTGTAGTGGCCGATCATGAGCGGTTGGCGCACGAAGCTGAGGTCGCCGTTGTGCACCGTGACCACGAGGGCGCGGCCGGTGGCGGCAGCGGCGCTGGCGCGTGCGCCGGCCTCCTGTTCGGGGTCGGTGCCGAACCCGACGAGCGCGCGCGTGGGGCCAGCCGCGAGGTCGCGTTCGCTGCTCGGCGGCACGGGCTGCGCGAGCTGCCGGCTTGGCCGGCTGCGCACGTGCTGCAGCGGCAGGG
>JALHOU010000289.1 GCA_022842825.1 Rubrivivax sp. | reverse complement strand
CCGGCGCCACCCGCACCGCCGGCGCCGACCGGGGTTCCACCTGGGCCGCTGCCGGGCACGCGCAGCGACCCCATCTGCCAGGCCGCGCGGCCCTCGGCCGGGCCGCGGATCATGGCCTCCAGCGCCTCGGTGTTGCCCGTCTGAAGTGCCTGCTCGAACGCGGTGAGTGCGTGCCGGAACAGCTGCGACTGCTTGATGACCTCCTCGCGGTTGGCGATGAGGATGTCGCGCCACATCTCGGGGTTGCTGGCGGCGATGCGAGTGAAGTCGCGGAAGCCCGGCCCGGCCAGCGAAAGGTAGTCGCGCCCGGCCGCCTGGTTGACCACGGCGCCGAAATAGGCGAAGGCCAGCATGTGCGGCAGGTGGCTCACGGCGGCGAAGGCGGCGTCGTGGTTCTCGGGCGACATCTTCAGCACCTGCGCGCCCACCGCGGCCCACACGTCGGTGGCCTTCTGCAGCATGACCACGTTGGTCTGCGGCAGCGGCGTGAGGATCACCTGGCGGCCGGTGAAGAGGCCGGCGTCGGCATGCTCGATGCCCGAGGCCTCCTTGCCGGCGATGGGGTGGGCCGGCACGAAGGTGGCGATGCGCTCGCGCAGCACGCGCCGGGCCGCGTCGACGACATCGCGCTTGGTCGAGCCGACGTCCATGAAGAGCACGCCCGGCTCGACGAGGTGGCGGATGGCGCGGAAGGTGGTCTCCGAAGCCGCCACCGGCACCGCGAGCAGCACGATGTCCGAACCCGAGACGGCGAGCAGCGCCGACTCGGCGGCGACGTCGATGATGCCCATCTTGCGCGCGCGTTCGGTCGTTGAGGGCGACTTGCTGTAGCCGACGACGCGTTTGACCAGGCCGGCGCGCCGCAGGGCGAGCGCGAAGGAGCCGCCCATGAGGCCACAACCGATGACACCGAGCTGATTGAACATGGCAGGCGAGTGTGCCGGGCCCTTCAGTGCACGTCGACCGGGTAGCACCCCAGGATCTTGAAGAATGCGCAGGCGGCGCGCAACTCGGCCAGTGCCGCGGCCACGCGCGGTTCTTCGGTGTGGCCCTCGATGTCGATATAGAAGTAGTACTCCCACTGGCCGGAGCGCGCAGGCCGCGACTCGAAGCGGGTCATCGACACGCCGTGGTTCTTCAGCGGCACGAGCATGTCGTGCACGGCGCCCGGCCGATTGACCACCGAGACCACGAGGCTGGTGCAGTCGTGCCCGGTGGCGCGAGGCGACGGGCAACGGGTGGGCTCGGCGACGATGGCGAAGCGGGTCCGGTTGTGCGCCTCGTCCTGAATGGCAGGCGCCAGGATGTGCAGGCCGAACTCGCTGGCGGCCCGCTCGCTGGCGATGGCCGCCAGCGTGTCGTCGGCGGCCGCCAGGCGGGCCCCCTCTGCGTTGCTGGCGACCGGCCGGCGCTCCGCTTTCGGCAGGCGCGCGCTGATCCACGCGTGGCATTGCGCCAGTGCTTGCGGGTGCGCCAGGACTGCGGTGATGCCCTCCAGCCCTGACACGCTGCGCATGAGGTTGTGGCGCACGAAGAGGCTCGTCTCGCCGACGATGGCCAGCGGCGTGTGCAGAAACAGGTCGAGCGAGCGCGCGACCATGCCTTCGGTCGAGTTCTCCACGGGCACGACGCCGAAGTCGGCCGCGCCGGCGCTGGTGGCTCGGAACACCTCGTCGATGCTGGCGCAGGGCACGCGCGCGATCGACGAGCCGAAGTAGCCCAGTGCCGCCAGTTCGCTGAAGGTGCCGGCCGGGCCGAGGTAGGCCACGCGCGTGGGCGCTTCCAGCGAGCGGCTGGCCGACATGATCTCGCGCCAGATCGGCGCCACGCAAGCGTCGGGCAACGGACCCTGGTTGGCCTTCTTGAGGCCGTCGATGACCTGCGCCTCGCGCTCGGGGCGGAAGACAGGCGAACCTTCGCGCTTCTTCAGCTCACCCACCGCCAGCGCCACGCGCGCGCGTCGGTTCAGCAGCACGAGCAGCTCGCCGTCGATGGCGTCGATCTGCTCGCGCAGGGCCTGCAGGGTAGGCGGCGAGGCAGCGGCTTCGCGGTCCGACATGCGCGGCTTGTCAGTTGCCCGGGCCTGATGCCGGAGCGCGCGGGCCCGGCCCGCTGGCTGCGCCCGCGGTCGCGAAGGCGGTGCGCAGCCGCGCCTGGATGCTTTGCTCCAGCGCCTTGAACTTCGGGTCGACGGCGGCGCGTGTGTCGGCCACGAGCTTGGCGCCGAGCGCGCGCTGCATCTCGAGTCCGAGGGCCTGGTAGCGGGCGTTGATCGGCGACTCGAGGATGGCCACGAGCTGGCGCAGCTCCTCCTCGGTGAAGCGCTGCTCGATCATCGGCCCTAACGTGGCCGGCGCCAGCGCCACGGCCTTGTCGCGCACGATGGGCACCACGTCCTCGGCATAACGCTGCACATCGGCCTCGATCTGGCGCGCCACCGCCTCGCGCTTGTCCTGGGGCAGGCGGGCGATGGCGGCCCGCACTGGCGCGGCCAGCTGCAGCGCCGGCTGCTCGGCGAGCTGGCGGCCGAGGTTCTCGACGCCGGGCTGCTGCAGCTTGAGTACGCGCGCGACGAGCTCTTTCTTGGCGGCCGAGGAGGCCTCTGCGGACTGCGCGAGAACGGCCATTGGAAGCAGGGACAGGCCGGCGGCCAGCCCGGCGGCCGCCGCCCGGGCCGCGGCGGACATACGGGAGCGCTTCACTGGCCTTCGCCTTCCGCGGCGCCGTGACCGGGGCCGCCGTTGTCTGCGCCGGGGTCGCCGTCGCCCGGCTCGGCCCCCGCTTCGTGGCCGTTCGCGTCGTTCTCGACGATGCGCTGCAGCCCCGAGAGCTTGGTCCCGTCGTCCAGCGCGATGAGGGTCACGCCTTGGGTGGCGCGGCCGAGCTCGCGGATCTCGGACACGCGTGTGCGCACCAGCACGCCGCGGTCGGTGATGAGCATGATCTCGTCCTCGGCCCGCACCAGCGTCGCGGCCACGACCTTGCCGTTGCGCTCGCTCTGCTGGATGGCGATCATGCCCTTGGTGCCGCGCCCGTGGCGCGTGTACTCCACGATGGAGGTGCGCTTGCCGAAGCCGTTCTCGGTGGCCGTGAGCACGCTCTGCGTCTCGTCCTCGGCCACCAGCATGGCGATCACGTGTTGGCCCTCGTCGAGCATCATGCCGCGCACGCCGCGCGCGGCCCGACCCATCGAGCGCACGTCGTCCTCGTCGAAGCGCACCGCCTTGCCGCCGTCGGAGAACAGCATCACGTCGTGCTTGCCGTCGGTGAGGGCGGCACCGATGAGGTAGTCACCCTCGTCGAGGTCGACCGCGATGATGCCGGCCTTTCGTGGATTGCTGAACTCGTCCAGCGAAGTCTTCTTCACCGTGCCCAGCGCCGTGGCCATGAAGACGTAGTGGTCGGCCGGAAAGCTGCGGAAGCCGTCTGTCAGCGGCAGCACGACGGTGATCTTCTCGCCGGGCTGCAGCGGGAACATGTTGACGATCGGCTTGCCACGGCTGGCGCGGCCGCCCTGCGGCACCTCCCACACCTTGAGCCAGTAGACGCGACCGCGATCGCTGAAGCACAGGATCCAGTCGTGCGTGTTGGCGATGAAGAGCTGGTCGATCCAGTCGTCTTCCTTCGTCTGCGTGGCCTGCTTGCCGCGGCCGCCGCGGCGCTGCGCGCGGTATTCGCTGAGAACCTGGCTCTTGATGTAGCCGCCGTGGCTGAGCGTGACCACCATGTCGGCCGGCGTGATGAGGTCCTCGGTGCCGAGCTCTTGCGCGTTGCGCTCGATGAAGCTGCGGCGCGCGCCCTCCTTGGTCTGGCCAAACTCCTGCTTCAGCGCCGTCAGCTCGCCCGAAATGATGGTCTTGACTCGCTCGGGCTTGGCGAGGATGTCCAGCAAGTCGGCGATCTCGGCCATCACCTCGCGGTACTCGGCGACGATCTTGTCCTGCTCCAGGCCGGTGAGCCGCTGCAGGCGCATCTGCAGGATCTCCTGTGCCTGCTCGTCGCTGAGGCGGTACAGGCCGTCGGTCTGCAAGCCGTAGCTCGAGGGCAGGCCCTCGGGGCGGTAGGCGGCGCGGCCGCCGGGCGTGCTTTCCTCGGCGCGCGCAAGCATCTCTCGTACCATCGAGCTGTCCCAGCTCTTGCTCATCAGCGCCGTCTTGGCCACCGGCGGCGTGGGCGAGGTCTTGATGGTCTCGATGAACTCGTCGATGTTGGCCAGCGCCACCGCGAGGCCCTCGAGCACGTGGCCGCGGTCGCGCGCCTTCTTCAGCTCGTACACCGTGCGCCGCGTGACGACCTCGCGCCGGTGGTCGAGGAAGATCTCGATCAGCTGCTTGAGGTTGCACAGGCGCGGCTGGCCGTCGACCAGCGCCACCATGTTGATGCCGAAGGTGTCCTGCAGCTGCGTGTTCTTGTAGAGGTTGTTGAGCACGACCTCCGGCACCTCGCCGCGCTTGAGCTCGATGACCACCCGCATGCCGGACTTGTCGCTCTCGTCCTGGATGTGCGAGATGCCCTCGATCTTCTTCTCGCGCACCAACTCTGCGATGCGCTCCTGCAGCGTCTTCTTGTTGACCTGGTAGGGAATCTCGTCGATGACGATGGCCTGCCGGTCGCCACGCTCGAGGTCCTCGAAGTGGCACTTGGCGCGCATGATGACCTTGCCGCGCCCGGTGCGATAACCCTCGCGCACCCCGTTCAGGCCATAGATGATGCCGGCGGTGGGGAAGTCGGGCGCCGGCACGATCTCCATCAGCTCTTCGATCGTCGCCTCGGGGTGCGCGAGCATGTGCAGGCACGCGTCGACGATCTCGTTCAAGTTGTGCGGCGGGATGTTGGTGGCCATGCCCACCGCGATGCCGGCGCTGCCGTTCACCAACAGGTTGGGCAGGCGCGCGGGCAGCACCGCCGGCTCCTTCTCGCTGCCGTCGTAGTTGGGGACGAAGTCGACGGTCTCCTTGTCGATGTCCTCCAGCATCTCGGCGGCGATCTTGCTGAGGCGGATTTCGGTGTAGCGCATCGCCGCGGCGTTGTCGCCGTCGACGCTGCCGAAGTTGCCCTGCCCGTCGACGAGCATGTGGCGCAGCGAGAACGGCTGCGCCATGCGCACGATGGTGTCGTAGATGGCGCTGTCGCCGTGCGGGTGGTACTTGCCCATCACGTCGCCGACAATGCGAGCGCTCTTCTTGTAGGGCCGGTTCCAGTGGTTGCTCTGCTCGTGCATGGCGAACAGCGCGCGCCGGTGCACGGGCTTCAGGCCGTCGCGCGCATCGGGCAATGCGCGGCCCACGATCACGCTCATCGCGTAGTCGAGGTAGCTGCGTCGCATCTCCTCCTCGAGGCTGACGGCGACGGTTTCCTTGGCGAACTCGGGCATGGAGTGGGGCGCGTGGTGGCGAGTCAGCCGCGCGGCACGAGCGCCGACAGAGGGCGATGCGAGGGCGCGGAGGGCGGGATTCTACGGGGGGCGGCCCTGTCGCAGATGCGCAACAAGGGCTGCGGGCCGGCGTGCCATCACCGCCAAAATGAGGCTCGCTCGACATCCCGTGGCACAATGACCTGTCGATGGCGAGTGCCTGCGCAACCCGTTGCGTCATAGGTATTCACCCGGGATTCATGCCTGTCGTTTTCGACGTATCGCAGACCACTGCGGCTTTCCTCGAGAGGAGAATCAATGAAGAAATTGAACAAGGTGGCGGTGCTCTTCGCATCTGCTGCACTTGCCGCCCCGATCGGAGCATTCGCGCAGGCGAAGACGGTCGACAACTGGCGGGCCGCTGACGGCACCGTCTGGAAGAGCGGCACCAACGACCTCTGCTGGCGTGATGCCGGCTGGACCCCGGCCACGGCCGACCCTGCGTGCGATGGCGTAATCAAGGCTGCGCCGCCGCCGCCGCCCCCGCCACCTCCGGTCGCGCCGCCTCCGCCGCCTCCTCCCCCGCCGCCCCCCCCGCCGCCGC
>JALHOU010000288.1 GCA_022842825.1 Rubrivivax sp. | reverse complement strand
GGTGCTGACGCGCGCCGATGCGGCGGCGGCGGCACGCGTGCGCGGCGTCGACGTGCTCGCCGCCGACACCCTGGCAGAGGTGGCGGGGGCGCTGCTGCCCGGCGATGCCGCCGTACCGCTCGGCCACCCCGTTGCGGGCGCGGGCGCGGCCTCGGGCGGTGCGAGCCTCGGCGACCGGTTTGCCGCGTTTCTCGACCTCGCCGACGTCAAGGGTCAGGTGGCCGCCAAACGGGCGCTGGAGGTCGCCGCGGCGGGCGCGCACAGCCTGCTGCTCGTCGGCCCGCCCGGCACGGGCAAGTCGATGCTGGCGCAGCGGCTGCCAGGGCTGCTGCCGCCGATCACCGACGAAGAGGCGCTCGACAGCGCCGCCTTGCTTGGCCTCGCGGGGGACGACTCGGTGCCCTTCGGCGCACGCCCCATGCGCGCGCCCCACCATACCGCGAGTGCCGTGGCACTGGTGGGTGGCGGCTCGCCGCCACGGCCAGGCGAGATCTCGCTCGCGCACGGCGGCGTGCTCTTCCTCGACGAGACGCCGGAGTTCCCGCGCGCCGCGCTCGAGGCCCTGCGCGAGCCGCTCGAGACGGGGTCGATCTGCATCGCCCGTGCCGCGCGGCGCGCCCGCTTCCCGGCCCGCTTCCAACTCGTCGCGGCGATGAACCCCTGCCCCTGCGGCTGGCTCGGCGCCCCGGCCGGCAGCGGCCGCGCCTGCCGCTGCACGCCGGACCAGGTCGCCCGCTACCAGGGGCGGCTCTCGGGCCCGCTGCTCGACCGCATCGACCTGCAGGTCGAAGTCCTCGCCGCACGGCCGGAGGAAATGCTGGCGGCGCCGGGGGGCGACCCGAGCGCCGAGGTGGCACGCCGGGTGGCCGAGGCACGCCAACGGCAGCTCGAGCGCCAGGGCTGCGCCAATGCCCTGCTCGACCCGGCTGGCATCGATCGCCACATCGCCCTCGACGAGCGGGCGGCGGCCTTTCTCGAGGGCGCGGCAAGGCGCCTGGCCTGGTCCGGCCGTCGTCTGCACCGCGTGCTCAAGGTGGCGCGCAGCGTGGCCGACCTGGGCGGCGGCGGCGCCGTCCAGGCGGCGCATCTGGCCGAAGCACTGCAGTACCAGCGGGTACTGGCAACCTAGGTCGTCCGACATCCTGGTCGCCAGGTGCGAAGGCGGGTGTTGACCCTGCCCTGCGGCGCGGCGAGCGGCCACGGTACCCCGAGCCGGGGGCGCCCCTCACTTCGGGGACACCTGCAAGACCTTGCAGGTTCGCCTGCACGCGCGCCGATGTAGCTTCGGGCCCAGGGCTCTGGACTCGAGGAGGCGTCGATATGCGGGGAGTCGTCCTTCTGCTTGGCGGCTACGTGGCGGTGGCTTGCCTCGTCCTGGTGCTGGCGACACTGGCGGTCGCGCAGGCCTCGCCCCCGCGTGGCGTGAAGCTGGCCCCGGTGCCGTTGTCGGCATTGTCCTTGCCGCCCACACCCGGCGCCGAGGGCGCACGCGCCCCGAACTGACCCGTTATTGGGGCTGAGCGCGGCCCCGCGCTCGCCGCGCGGGCTTAGATCGCCTGGGGATCCACGTCCACCGCCCAGCGGATGACGCCCTTGTGCCGCGCCCGCAGCGCCACGAGCGCCGGCAGCCAGCCGGACAGCGCGCGCTGCAGTGCCGGCCGCGAGGCCGATTCGACCAGCATCTGCACCCGCTCGACGTCGGCCACGCGCGCGAGCGCCGGCGGCACGGGCGGATAGGCCCGCACGCCGGCGGCGGCATCGAGCGCCTGCAGGCAGCCCGCCGCTTCGCGCAGGAAGGCGGTGGCCGCGGCCGCCTCGCGCGCTTCGGCACGCACGAGCGCCAGGTGCGTGAACGGCGGCAGCCCGGCCGCCCGGCGCTCGTCGAGTTGCGCCTTCGCGAAGGCCTCGTAGTCGTGCCGGGCCAACGCCGCGTACAGCGCGTGTCCCGGGCTCGTCGTCTGGATCCACATCTCGCTGCCCGCCGACTGCGCGGCGTCGCGGCCGGCGCGGCCGCCGGCCTGCATGAGCAGGGCGAACAGCCGCTCGGGGGCGCGGAAATCGCTCGTGAAGAGCGCGCCGTCCGGGTTCACCGCGGCCACCAGCGTGACACGGCGGAAGTCGTGCCCCTTGGCGAGGATCTGCGTGCCCACGAGCACGTCGACCTCGCCCTCGTGCACGGCGGCGAGCTGGCGTTCGAGCTCGCCCACGCCGCGCGTGCTGTCGGCGTCGATGCGCGCGATGCGCGCGCCGGGCAGCACGGCGGCAAGCTGCTCCTCCAGCTTTTCGGTGCCGCGGCCGATGGGCGCGATGTCAAGGTTGCCGCACTCGGGGCAGGCGCGCGGCACGCGCTCGGTGAAGCCGCAGTGGTGGCAACGCAGCGTGCGGTCGGCCTTGTGGAAGACACGCCAGGCACTGCAGTGCGGGCAGCCGCTCTTCCAGCCGCAGGCCGCGCAGTGCAGCACCGGCGCGTAGCCGCGCCGGTTGAGCAGCAGCAGGCTCTGTTCGCCGCGCTGCAGGCGCTCGCGCAGCGCCGCCAGCAGCGGCGGCGCCAGGGGCGTCGCATCGCCGCCCGGCGCGCTCTGCCCCAGGCGCGGCAACTGGCGCATGTCGATGAGCCGCACGCGCGGCAGCTCGCCGCCACCGATGCGCTGCGGCAGCGCGAGGCGGCGGTAGCGGCCCTGCTGGACGCGGTGCCAGGTCTCCAGCGACGGCGTGGCCGAGCCCAGCAGCACCGGCACGCCGAGCTGTCGCCCGCGCCAGACTGCGAGGTCGCGCGCCGAGTAGCGGGCGCCCTCCTGCTGCTTGAACGAGGCGTCGTGCTCCTCGTCGACGACGATGAGCCCCAGGCGCGGCATCGACGCGAACACCGCCAGCCGCGTGCCGAGCACGAGGTCGGCGTGCCCCTCGTGCGCCAGCAGCCAGTGCCGCAACCGCTGCGCCGGCGTGAGCGCGCTGTGCAAACTGGCCAGCCTGTGGTGCGGGAAGCGCCCCGCGAAGCGCGCCTCCAGCTGCGGCGTGAGGTTGATCTCCGGCACCAGCACCAGCACCTGGCGACCCGCCTGCAGCGCCAGTGCGGCGGCGTGCAGGTAGACCTCGGTCTTGCCGCTGCCCGTGACGCCGTACAGGAGCGCCGGCGTCGTGTCCTGCGCAAAGGCGGCCAGCGCGGCCGCCTGCTCGGCGGTGAGGCCGGGCGGTGCCGCACCGGCCGGGCCCGCGGCGGCGCCGTCTGGTGCCGGCACAACCCCGGCCGCTGCCTCCGCCGCCTGCGCCTTCGTCACGGCCGCGGCGGCTGCGGCGGCCGCTTCGCTCGCCGCGGCGGGCCGGTCCGGCCTGTCGAGACGCTTCAGGCGACGCGCCAGCTGGGTGCCGTCGATCTGGCGCAACTGCGGCGGCAACACGGCCAATGCCAGTTCGCCCAGGCCGCGTTGGTAGTAGCCGGCAGCAAACTCGATCAGCGCCCGCCACGGCGCCGCGAGCGGCGGCATCGCATCGAGCACCGCCTTCACCGGCTTCAACGCCAGCGGGTCGCCGGGTTCGGCGTCGCGCGCCGCCCGGTCCCACACGATGCCCGCCACCTCGCGCCGGCCCAATGGCACGCGCACCAACGTCCCCGGCGCCAGTGCGCCTTCACTCGTGTAGTCAAGCAGGCCACTCGAAGCCCCGAGCGCGGCATGCAGCGGCGCCTCGACGGCCACGGCCACGCGCAGCGCCGGGGCGGAGTCGGCCGTCATGTAACAGCCCACCACAGGTATGGGCCGAAGCGAGGCACTCCCTGAAGACACCCAGCCAAGCTCATGATTCCCAAGGACTTTTCGCGCTATCCAGAGAAACTGTGGATAACAATGTGATCAAGCTGCGCCCAGGCACCGCAAGTGATTGATTTTTCGACCTCTCCATTGCCTTGCTCGTTCATGCAGCAAGCGGACGACTCAAGGAAAATCAATCACTTAGCACATAAGTCGTGCGTTTCCGGCGGCCGCCAGCCCCACCTGAACACGGGGGGCCCCTAAACCATGGGTCATGGGGATAAGTCAAGCCCTGAGCGCTCACTTACCTGCAGCGCGCGTTGGGGCGCCACCGCTCGGCACAGCCTGTCCGTTACGTCGCGTTGCGCCAGCGCCGCGAATGGCCGTGCACCGCCTCGACGAGGGCGGCCACGTGCTCGGGCGGCGTGAACTGGCTGATGCCGTGGCCGAGGTTGAAGACGTGCCCGCCGTGGCGACCGTCGGCGCGCCGCGGCGAGCCGAAGCTGTCGATGACGGCGCGCGCCTCGGCCGCCACCACCTCGGGCGGCGCGAAGAGCACGGCCGGGTCGAGGTTGCCCTGCAGCGCGACGCCATCGTCGACACGACGGCGGGCACGTCCGAGGTCGGCGGTCCAGTCCAGGCCCACCACGTCGGCACCGGTGCCGTGCACCGGGTCGGCGATCTCCTCGAGCCAGCCGCCGCCGCCCTTGGTGAAGACGATGCAGGGCACGCGCCGGCCCTGCGCCTCGCGCTTCAATTGGCTCACCACGGCGCGCGTGTAGTGCAGGCTGAAGGTGCGGAAGGCGGCATCGGCGAGCACGCCACCCCAGGAGTCAAACACCATCACCGCCTGCGCGCCGGCGTCGATCTGGGCATTGAGGTAGGCGACCACCGAGCGCGCGTTGATCTCGAGGATGCGGTGCATGAGGTCCGGCCGCGCATACAGCATCGTCTTCACGGTGCGGTAGTCGTCCGAGCCGGCGCCCTCGACCATGTAGCAGGCGAGCGTCCACGGGCTGCCCGAGAAGCCGATGAGCGGCACGCGCCCCGCCAGGGCGCGGCGGATGGAACGCACGGCATCGAACACGTAGCGCAGACGCTCCAGGTCGGGCACGGCCAGGCGCGCCACGGCCGCCTCGTCGCGCACCGGGTGGGCGAAGCGCGGCCCCTCGCCGGCCGCGAAGCTCAGGCCCAGGCCCATCGCGTCGGGCACGGTGAGGATGTCGGAGAAGAGGATGGCCGCATCGAGCGGCCAGCGTTCCAGCGGCTGCAGCGTCACCTCGGTGGCGAATTCGGGGTGGGTGGCCAGGCCCATGAAGCTGCCGGCGCGCGCGCGCGTGGCGTTGTATTCGGGCAGGTAGCGGCCGGCCTGGCGCATCAGCCACAGCGGTGTGTAGGCCGTGGGCTCGCGCAGGCAGGCCCTGAGGAAGGTGTCGTTCTTCAACGCGGTGGCGGGCTCGCTCATGCGAGGCATTATCCGGGCGGGACCGCCGGCACCGCCGCGTCGTCGAGCCACGCCGCCCAACGCGCCTCGCCGCCGTCGGCGTCCTGGGCGAGTTGCCACAGCAGCGACTGCGGCACGACGAAGGTGCCGGGCGCAGCCCCGGGCAGGGCGCGCGCCATCATCACCGCCAACCGTGCCAGCACGACCGCGCGCAGGGGCTGCTCGCGCTGCGGGATCATCCAGCGCAGCTGCGACAGCCACCACGACGCGAACTGCTCCATGCGGCCGCCGGCGCGCGCGGCCGCCAGGTCCTGCGCGGGCTTGACCAGCACCAGATGCTCGAAGCCAAGCGCCGCGACGGCGGCCTCGTCGTGCGTGGCCAGGCCCTCGGCCAGCGCCTGCGGCAACATCGCGCTGGCATGCGGCAGCACCACCACGAGGCGGCGCACGCCGCCTTGGCGCAGCCGGCGGGCCAGGGCGGGCAGCGCCTGCGGCTGCGGCATCACGAAGGCATCGTCACGGCCGTTGCTGTGGCGCTCGCGCTCGAAGACGACGAAGGCGACGGTCGCGCCCAGCGGCCCAGGCGCCGCAAAGGCCGCCTCGGCGAGCGGCACGAGGCCGCGCATCGTGCTCACCAACGGCGCGGCGACCCAGGCCGACACCGCCGCGAAGCGCCCGGCGACGAGGGCCTCGGCGAGCAAGGCCGAGCCCAGGCGCCCGCCCGCACCCAGCACGAGCGCAGGCTCCAGGGGCGACAGCCGCGGGCGCGCCGGCGGTGCC
>JALHOU010000287.1 GCA_022842825.1 Rubrivivax sp. | reverse complement strand
GGCCGGGCCTGGAAGCGCCGACGATGGGCGCCGTGACGCCCGGCTTGGCCAGCAGCCAGGCGAGCGCCACCTGCGCGCGCGGCGCACCGCGTGCGGCGCTGACGGCGGCCAGGGCCTCGGCCACGCGGCCGTCGGCCACCTCGGTGTGCTTGAACAGGTCGGCGCCGAAGGCGTCGGTGGCAATGCGGGGTGTCGCCTCGCCCCATGGGCGGGCGAGGCGGCCGCGCGCCAGCGGGCTCCAGGGGATGACGCCGACGCCCTGGTCCAGGCACAGCGGGATCATCTCGCGCTCTTCCTCGCGGTAGATGAGGCTCCATTCGGGCTGCATGCTCACGAAGCGCGTCCAGCCGTTCCGTTCGGCCACGTGCTGCGCCTTGGCGAACTGCCACGCATGCATCGAGGAGGCGCCGACATAGCGCGCCTTGCCGGCCTTCACGATGTCGTGCAGTGCCTCCATGGTCTCCTCGATCGGCGTGTCGGGGTCGGCGCGGTGGATCTGGTAGAGGTCGACGTGGTCCATGCCCAGGCGGCGCAGACTGTCGTCGACCTGCTGGAAGAGCGCCTTGCGCGAGAGCCCACCCATGTTGGGGCCGCGCCGGTTGCCGAAGCGGCCCTTCGTGGCGACGACGATCTCGTCGCGTTTCGCGAACTCGCGCAAGGCGCGCCCGACGATCTCCTCCGAGGTGCCGTCGGAGTAGATGTTGGCCGTGTCGAAGAAGTTGATGCCGGCTTCGACGGCCTGGCGGATGAGCGGGCGGCTTGCCTCTTCGCCGATGGTCCACGGGTGCGTGCCGCGCTCGGGTACGCCATAGGTCATGCAACCCAGGCAGATGCGCGAGACGGACAGGCCGGTGCGGCCAAGACGGGTGTACTGCATCGTTGGTTCTCGCTCGGTGGAATGGCTCACAGGGTAGCAGCAGGCGCTGCTCGACCGACTCGGCTCGTGCCTTGCCTTCTTCGAGGCGCCTGGCATGCCCTTCGAGTTCAAGACACAGCACGACCACGACCTGCACATCGCGCACGAGACGCTCGAGCGCTGGCAGGCGGCGAAGGCCACGCTGGCGGGCGGCTTCGGCACGCTGACTGCGGGAGCGGCGGCGCGCCGGGCTCAGTCGACCTGCGCCGGCGCCTCGCGGGGTGGGCCCGCGGTCGAGAACTGCGCCCACGCCACGCCGGCCAGCGTGAGCGCGGCGCCAAGCACCTTGACGGTGCCGAAGCGCTCGCCGGTGAAGAGCCAGGCCCCCAAGCCGGCGACGAGCGGCATCAGGTACATCAGCGGCGCCGTGCGGCCGACGCCGCGCCGTTCGTTCACCCAGCCCCACACCAGCCAGCCCAGGAAGGCCGAGACCAACGACGCCCACAGCAGCAGGACCCAGTGCAGCGCCCCCATCTGCGCCCAGGGCGCCTGCGCGGCGGGCCAGGTGCTGACCAGCAGCACCGGCACGCTGCCCGCCAGCGTGGCATAGGCCATCACGGCAACGCCGCCGTGACGCTGGATGAGCGGCTTGGTCATCACCGTGTAGTACGAGAACAGCGAGGCCGAGAAGAGCAGCACGAGGTCGCCCCCCGTGGCCGCCCATTGCCGGCCGAGCAGCTTGTCGGACAGGAAGACGAGCACGCCGGCGCAGGCCACGGCGACACCCAGCACCTGGCCGCGCAACAGCCGCTCGATGCCGGCCAGGTGCAGGATGAGCAGCGTGAACACAGGCCCGCAGGCGAGGATGAGGGCGCTGGAGAACGCCGTCGACCAGTGGATGCCGTAGGTGACGAGGCTCACGTGCACGCCGTGCCCGAGCACGCCCAACCCTGCCAGCCGCCATGCGTCGGCGCGCGGCAGGTGCAGCCAGCGGCCGCGCGTCACCACGAGCAGCAGCACCGCCGCGCACAGCGGCATGACGAGGTAGCGCACGAAGAGGAAGCCCGAAGGCGGCAGCACGGCGAAGAGCGCCTTCTGCACCGCGAAGTTGGCGCCCCAGATGACCACGGTGACGATACCGGCCAGCAGTGCCAGCTGTTGCACATCCGCGGCCGGGCCCGCCGGACGCGCCGGTCCTGCGGAGGAGACGATGGGCATCGCTCGCATTGTGCCGCTCGCCGCGCCGAGGGTCGCGCCTGTTCGCCATGGCCTGCCTCGGCCGCTGGCGGTCCAAGCCCGGTGGCGCGGCGGCCACAGCGAGGGACGGGCCCGGTTGCGGGTGTCGAGCGCTTGCGGCATGGTCAGGGTGCCGCCTGCCTGCGCCGCAGGAAGCCACGACCACGACAACAGGAGACACCCCGTGAAACCGCATCGATTCATCGCGCCAGCGTTGCTGGTTCTTGTCGCCGCCTGCGCCACGCCGGGCGCGGGGCCCGGCTCTGTCGCGCTCGGGCGCATCGAGGCCGCCGCCCCCGAAGCCGCGGGCTTCTCCGGCGAGCGGCTGGCCCGCCTGACCCAGGGCTTCAAGGCCGAGATCGACCAGGGCCGGGTGCCCGGCGTCGTGATCGCCGTGGCCCGCCGCGGCAAGCTCGTCTACCACGAGGCGCTCGGTTTCCAGGACAAGGCGGCGGGCACGCCGATGAGCCGCGACTCGATCTTCCGCATCTACTCGATGACCAAGCCGCTCGCCTCGGTGGCGGCGATGATCCTCGTCGAGGAAGGGCGCATCCAGCTCACCGACCCGGTCTCCAAGTTCCTGCCGGCCTTCGCCAACCTGCAGGTCTCGGTGCAGCGGCGCGAGGCCGACGGCCGCGTGGTCAACGAGCTCGTGCCTGCGTCGCGCCCGATGCTCGTGCACGACCTGCTGCGGCACACCGCCGGCCTCGCCTACGGCGAGGTGACCCCGAACGCGGTGGTGAAGGAGGCCTATGCGAAGGCCGGCCTCTTCAAGCCCGGCGTCATCGACTTCGACACGCGCGACCTCACGCCGGCGGAGTTCACCGATCGCCTCTCGAAGCAGCCGCTTATCGGCCATCCGGGCCAGATGTGGCAGTACAGCCTGGCCACCGACGTGCTCGGGCGCGTCGTCGAGGCGGCTTCGGGGCAGATGCTTTCGGCCTTCCTCGAGCAGCGCGTCTTCCAGCCACTGGGCATGAAGGACACCGCCTTCCACGTGCCTGCCGAGAAGATGTCGCGCCTGGCACAGCCCTTCGCGCGACCAGGCAGCGGCCCCTTCGTCAGCCCGCAGATCGACGTCGCGCGCCCGCCGGGCAACGACTCCGGCGGCGCGGGCGGCGTGGGCACGGCGTTGGACTACCTGCGCTTCGCCCAGGCGATGCTCAACGGCGGCAGCCTCGACGGCCGGCGCATCGTCAGCCGCCCGACCACCGAGCTGATGATGAGTGACCACGTGGGCGACCGCCCGAGCGTGCCGGCCACGCCGCCCGAGCTGCTGCTGGGCACGCAGGGCTACGGTTTCGGGCTCGGCTTCCTCGTGCGACACGGCGCCGGCATGGCCGGCGTGCAAGGCAGCGCGGGCGAGGCGATGTGGGCCGGCTACGGCGGCACCTACTTCTGGATCGACCCCAAGGAGCAGCTCGTGGCGGTGCTCATGTCGCAGGGCCCGGCGGCCTCGCGGGCCTACTACCGCAAGATGGTGAAGACGCTCGTCTACCAGGCGATCGCCGACTGACGCGGCCGAGCCGGCCGAAGCGGGCCCCCAGCGCGGCAGCCTCAGGCCGCGCGGGGCGATGAGGCTGCGCTGGGATCTCGCTGGTGCCGATGCTGATGACCCACACCAGCGAGTGGCGCAGGTTCTGGTCGTAGCGGCCGCTGCGCAGTGCCCCCGGCATGCCCTGGTCCGCGATCTTCATTTGGTGCACACGACATTGCGCCCTGCCGACTTGGCTCGGTACAGGGAGGCGTCGGCCCGCTCGAGCATCTCGGCGACACCTTCCCCCGTGTGACTCACGGTCACCCCGATCGAGCAGGTGACCCTGAGGTCCGCGGCCAGGTCCGTCCAGGGATGCTCATCCACGGCGCGGCGCAGACGTTCTGCCGCCAGCACCGCGGCATGAGCGTCGGGCGTGTTCGGCAGCAGCAGAAGAAACTCCTCGCCGCCATATCGCGCGAAGTGATCGGTGCCGCGCAGATTGCCGGCGACGATCTTGGCGAACACCCGCAGGACTTCATCGCCCAAGGCATGTCCGAAGCGGTCATTGACACGCTTGAAGTGGTCGATGTCGAGGAGCGCCAACCCGAACGCCCGACCGCCGCGTGCGAATCGCGCCCTCTCTTCGGTCAGCAGGGCCAGGATGCTCCGCCGATTCTTCAGCCCGGTCAGCTCATCGCGCTCCGAGAGCTCGCGCACCTGGGTCAATGCCAGGGCCAGCCGGGCATTGCTTGCCGACAGCGCCTTGCGCATCGCCACGCCGATCAGATTGATGGCCGCGATCTTGCCCAGGACCACGGCGAACCACAGGCCACTGAGCAGGCGCGACCAGCCATCGTCCAGGGGCATGCCGAACCGGTGGCCATTGACCATCAGGAGGGCCAGAGACAAGGCGGCAACGAGGCCGGAAACCGCCAGCACGTGCCTGAGCGGCAGTTGCAGCGCGGCCGTCGCGACGGCGACCATCATGGTCAGCAGCAACAGCATGCCGATCTGCGGCACCATGGCCGCCGTGATGAGCATCAGGATGCATGCGGTCAGCAACTGGACCGTGGTGAAGTGTGCGCCACCCATTCGCCGATGAAGGCCCATGCGCATGGCGACGGCAAACAATGCTGTCAGTCCGCAACCGGCAGCGCCGTAGAGCACCGGGGCGAGCGCAGGAAGTGAACCATGCGCGGCGTATCCCGCCATGAAGAGGGCGTCCACCAGGTAGAACGACAACACCATGATCTGCGTCCGCATCGCCCGGCGGTGATGACCGGACGGCCCCTGCGATGCAGGCGCATCGTCCGGCGAGCGAAGAGGCGTCGGGGACGCCGCGACGTGCACGTTCAGATCAGCCTCGTCCCGCATATCGAAGAAGGATCAGTGCACGACGGCGCCGGACAAGTCTTCGGCGCGGCAAGGCTGGCTGGAGCAGACGGGCCGCTGGACATTGGAGGCAGGAGCGAGGTGGATGGAGCGGAATGGCGGATTCATCGTCTTTCGGCGCCGGCGAGGGCGACTTGAGGTGGCAAGAGCCGCGCCCGTGCCGGCGGAGGAGTTGTGTCACGGCGTCGCCGGGCTCGAACGTTGCCCGGGCGCGTGGCCGGCATGAGGGCCGAACCCGGTTGACCTGACCGCGGGGGCTTCCATACTCAGCCGCCCATCCACCGAACGAACCGAGAGGTCCAGCCCATGCAGGCCAAGCTTCGCACCGTTGCCGCCCTCCTTCTGGCCGTGTCGTTTGCGCCGTTGCACGCGACCGACGACCGCGACCGCCCCGGCCACCGGCCCGACCCGAAGACGCCGCGCCTGGAGGCGCTGTACCAGGGCGAGGCCTTCGGCAAGGGCGTCGTGACGGTGGCCAACCCCTATGGGGCCGCGGCGGGCGCGAAGATCCTCGAGCAAGGCGGCAACGCCATCGACGCCGCCGTCGCCATCGCCTACGCGCTGAACGTGGTGGAGCCGCAGTCGGCCGGCATCGGCGGTGGCGGCTTCATGCTCATCCACCTGGCCGACGGCCGCACCTTCGCGATCGATTCGCGCGAGCGCGCACCGGCGCTCGCCACGCCCGACATGTTCGGCACGCTCACCTTCACGCAGGCTTCCACTTCCGGCATCTCGGTGGGTGTGCCGGGCATGGTGCGCGGCACGTCGATGGCGCTGGAGCGCTACGGCCGCCTGCCGCTGCGCCGGGTGCTGCAGCCGGCCATCGAGCTGGCCGACCGGGGCTTCGCGGCGACGCCGCGCTTCGTGAGCTCGCCCAACTGCGCCAGCGCCGCGAGCCGCGCCCGCGTGTACCCCGAGACGGCCGCCTACTTCTGCCCCGGCGGCGCGCCCATTCCGGTGGGCACGATCGTCACCAACAAGCCGCTGGCCGAGACCTTCCGCCTCATCGCGCGGCACGGGCCGGACGCCTTCTACACCGG
>JALHOU010000286.1 GCA_022842825.1 Rubrivivax sp. | reverse complement strand
CAACGCTGCACTGGCGAGGCCGGGTCCCGGCGCTCGGCCAGAAGCGCCGCGAACAGGCCCGGCGTGTCGGCGGCGCCACCGGACAGCGGGTTGTCCGCCGGGTCGGTGACGGCCACCATGGCACCGGCGTGCGCGGCCGCGGCGCGCAGCGCGTCGCGCGGCGCCTGCAGGCTCGGCGCGAACTGCGGCGCCAGCGCGACCAGTTCGCCCGCCAGCGTGCCGGCATGCCGCGCCGCCACCGCGCGCTCGCGCGCCCACACCATCACCGAGGCGCCGGCATGCACCGTGTCGGCATAGGGGAAGCCGCCGAACACCGAGATGTCGACCAGCCCCTCGTGCGCCGCCGCGGCCTCGAGCGCACGTGCCGCCTGCTGCATCCGACGCATGGGACCGGCGTCGGTGCGCATGTTGAAGCTCGGCAACAGCCGCCCCGTGGATGCCACGGCGCCGTACGCCGGCAGCGCGCCGTCGGCCAGCGCACGCAGCCGCTCGAGCACCCGTGCGGCCGTCTCGCGCATGTCCACGTGCGGGTAGGTGCGGTACCCCGAAGCGGCATCGAGGTCGTCGACGATGGCCGCGGGCAGGTTGGCGTGCAGGTCGAAGCTGGCGCCCAGCTTCACCGCCGGGCCGAGCGTGCGGCGCAGCGAATGCACCAACTCCAGCTCCGGGCTTTCGCGCCGGCCGGTGATGGCCGCGCCGTGCAGGCTGAGGTACACGACGGCCGGGCGCTCGCGGGCGACGTCGGCGTTGACCTCCTGCAGCCACCGTTCGAAGACCGCGTCGTCCAGCGGCCCGCCAGGCGAAGCCGAGGCGCAGCGAGAGACGACCACGCGCCACGGCCCGGCGTGGGTTGCGGCGAAGTCGGCCACCGCGGCCATCTCGGTGGCCGTACCGGCGGCCGCCGACAATGCGGCCTCGCCAGTGAGCCACTCGCGCTGCTGCAACTCGGCCAGCCCGGTGCGCCGCGGCGCGAAGCGGTTTCCTTCGAACCAGAGCCGGGCGGCGAGCAGGGTGCGTGTCATGGCGCGTGTCGGCCCGACGGAGGGCCCTGCGGCCCATTCTGCGCTGCGGCGCTGCGGCGCGCGCCCGGCACGCGGTGAAGCGCCGCCTACGACTTCGTCGTGCGTGTCTTCTTCGCCGTCGCCGCGTTGCGGGCGGCCTTCTTCGCCGCCGGCATCGCGGCCGCTGTCCGCTTCGACACCGCAGAGGCCGTGGCCACGCTGCGCTTCTCGGCCTGCTGAACCGCCTTGTCCAGCGCGTTCTGCGCGCCGACAAAGGCCTTGTGCAGCCGCTCCTCGGTCGTCTTCAGCACCGTGTCGACGCGGTCCTGCGCGACACCGGTCTTCTTCAGCAGCGCGGCCTTGGCCTTGCGGATCTCCGCCGCGGCGACGCCGCGCAACTTGTCGACGCGGCCTTGCACGGCGTTGCGCACATGCTGGGCGGCATCGCGAAGGTTCTGCACGGCCTGGGCGAGTTCGGGGTCCTTGGGCTTGCGGGTGGGCATCGTTTCCTCCTCATGTCGCGACGAGATGTGCGACGAATCGTCGGCTGGAGCATTACCCCGCATGGCCGATGGCGCGTTGCGCAAGGTCAAGCCTTTTGCGCGAGGTCGTTGTTCAGGCCGTAGGTGGAGAGAACCGTTCGCTGTCGCTCTGTTGTCGCTCGACCATCACCCGGAAGTCGCCCCGCGTCGTTCGACGGTGCCGGCCGCCGTGCGGCTCGTCAGGCCTCGGCCAGCGCTGCGTCGAGCTCGGCGTGCGTGGGCATGCCGCCGCGGGCGCCGGCGCGCCGGCACGACAGCGCCGCGGCCACGTTGGCCTGCCTCACGGCGGGCACGAGGGCCTGGCCTGCGGCGAGCGCCGCCGCCAGCGCACCGGCGAAGGTATCGCCCGCGCCGGTGCTGTCCACCACGTCCACTGCGTGGCCGGGCACGGCCAGCGAGCGGCCGCGGTGCCACACGCGACAGCCCTGCGCCCCGAGCGTCGTGACGACGATCGCCGGGCCGAGCGCCTCTTCGGCCTGGCCGGTGTGGGCACACAGCAGCGCCAGCTCGCCCTCGTTGACGAGCAGCAGGTCGGTCATCGGCAGCAGCGCCGCGGCATCGGCAGAGGCTGGCGCCGCATTGAGCAACACCGGCACGCGCGCCGCCCTGGCCGCCGTGGCCCAGGCAAGGTTGGCGGCGAGCGGAATCTCCATCTGCAGCACGAGGCAACGGGCGCCGCGCAGCGCTCCCTCGGCCGGCCACGGCGCCTCACGGTTGGCGCCGGGCAGCACGGTGATGGCGTTTTCGCCCGCCTCGTTCACGGTGATGAGCGCGGTGCCGCTGGCCGCGTCCACGCGCGCCACGCCGGCCGCGTCGACGCGCTCGGCGGCGAGGCCGGCGATCAGGTCGTCACCCGCAGCGTCGCGCCCCACGGCGCCGTAGAAGCGCACGGCCGCGCCGAGCCGCGCCGCCGCCACCGCCTGGTTGCCGCCCTTGCCGCCCTGGCAGCGCACCAGCGTCTCGCCGAGCACCGTCTCGCCGGGCTCAGGGATGCGCGGTGCGCGGCCGACGAGGTCGAGGTTGAGCGAGCCGGCCACGACCACCGTCATGCCGTCACCCCGTGGCACTTCTTGAACTTCTTGCCGCTGCCACACGGGCACGGGTCGTTGCGGCCGGGCTGCGGCGCGACGCGGCGCGTCTCCGGCTTGGGGCCGTGGTCCAGCAGCAGCAGGCGCAGGTCCTGCATCGCAAAGCAGGCGTTGATCAGCAGGTCGTCGCGCGCCGGTTCCTTGCCACCGTGGTAGCGCTCGAGAAAGGTCTTCCAGCCTTCGTCGGCCGGGCCCGTCGAGAGCGCGTTCACCTGGTCGACGAGGCTCGCATAGTCGGCCTCGAAGGTGTCGTGGTCAGTGGGCAGCTGCCAGAGCGCGGCCAGGTCGTCCAGGCCCTGCAGCACGCCTTCGGCCCACAGCGCCCCGGGCCACATGGCGGCGGCTTCCTCGGCCGTGGCGTGGCCTTCGTCGACGAGGTGCCGGCGGTCCTCTTCGGTCCAGTCGTCGAAGAAGGGTTCCAGGCGCAGGTCGTCCGGACGGTCGAGCAGCGCTTCGGCATCAAGAGCCGAGTGCAGCACGCGCAGGCGCCGCCGCAGCACGGCGAGCGCCTGCTCGCGGTCGGCCGGGTCGGCGAAGGTGCGGTCGAAGGTGTCGCCGAACAGCAGCTCCAGCCACTGTTCGGTGGCAGGCCGCACCGGGCCGGCGGCCATCGCGGTGAGCCAGCCGTCGACATGGTGCACGTGCAGCGTGTCGTCGAAGCCGAGCAGCCGCTCGCACAGGCCGGCGAGTTCGTCGAAGCCGTCGGCCCCCCCGTCGCCGCGGCGTTCGCCGCCGTCGTCCGCGCTGCCCTCCACGGCACCGGCGCTCATGAAGGCAGTGCCCAGTGCTCGCGCAGGAAGCGCTCCAGGCGCGCGCGCGCCGCCGCGCGTGCCGCGGGCTGGCCGCCGACGTGCACGCCCTGGCCAGGGTTGACGCCGTTGGGCACGTCGCGACGCAGTCGCACCGGCGCAGTGCCGTCGAAGCCGTGGTGGGCGCCTTCGTAGGCCTCCCACTCCGGTGCCCGCAGCGGCGGTGTGGCCTTCACGGTCGCGGCCAGGGCCTTGCACGGCGCGGCCGCCGTCCAGTCGTCGGCCTCGCCGAGCAGCATGAGCAGCCGGGCGGCCGGCGCGTAGCCTCGCTGCAACTCGGCCTCGCAGCCGGGATAGAAGGCGACGGCGAGGCTCGGCCGCACCGCCGCACGCCGCACTTCGGGATGCGCCAGATTGGTGGCGGCGAGCACGGTGCTGCCGCCGTTGGACCAGCCCAGCAGCCCGAGCCGCGCCGCGTCGACACCGGGCTGCTGCGCCATCCACGCGAGCGCGCCGAGCGCATCGCGGCGGCGATGCAGCTGCGTCACCTTGCGCTGGCCGGTGCGCTGCGTGCACAGCTCGCGCTCGCCGCGCGGCGTGAGCGAGTCGGTGACGAGCACGTGGATGCCCATGGCGTTGAGTGCCTGGGCCAGCTCGGTGTAGCGGGGCCCGAGGCCCTGCTCGCCGTCGCGCCGGCGCTCGAGCGCACCGCCGCAGCCGTGCATGAGCACGATCGCCGGGGCCGGCGCGACGCCGGCCGCAGCCACGTACCACGCCGAAGGAAGCTGCACCGGCGCGCCGCGATCACGGTCGAGGCTGGGCACGGTGACGGCCTGCGCCTCGGCACGCACGGCATTCGACAGGGGCAGGAGCGCCAAGGCGAGAACCAGCGGGCGCAGGAGCGCGGAGCCGCACGCAGCCGCCCGTGTCGCGGCGGCGCGCACAGCCCGCGAGGAACGCCGCCCGGCCCGCGTCGCGCTCACTCCTCCGTCCCTTCCGCCCAGCCCACGAGCGGCGGGCTCGGATGCAGGCGCGCCATCGACAGCACGTCGGCGTAGGCGCCGTCACGCAGGGCGAAAGCCCGGTGCGTGCCCTCGACGCGGAAGTCGAACTGCCGGTACAGCGCGATGGCGCGCGCGTTGTCGGTGAAGACGTTCAGCTCGATGCGCGTGATGTGGCCCCAGCGGTCGGCCCAGTCGCACATCGCCGCCATCAACGCCTTGCCGACACCGCGGCCCTGCGCCTTGCCCGCGACGCCGATGCCCAGGCCGGCGGCATGCCGGCGCCGCAGCAGCGGCCCCGCAGGATGCAGCCCGGCGCAGGCCACCAGCTCGCCATCCAGCTCGGCCACCAATTGCAGGTCATGGCGGCCGGGCTGCTGCTGCTCCTGCAGGCGCACGCGCAGCGCCTCGACACTGGCGAAGGGCACCTGCAGCAGGTTGGCCAGCACCTCGGGCTCGCCGTTCAGCCGCACGATGGCCGCTGCGTCGTCGGGCACGGCGCGGCGAATCACGAGGGGGCTGGCGGGCGCGTTCAAGGGGATCCGGCTCCAGGGTGGCATTGTGCCGCCCGGGCAACGGGTCCCCGACGCCCGCTCGGAACTCTACGTACACGCGCGAACATCCGCGATCCTTGTGGCCTGCCGCGTCCAACATGGGTCCGACATGGGTCCGAGATGGGTCAGATCGGCCCGGTAGGAATCGATCGGGGACCGATCGCAGTCGTGGGCGGCGCCGGCAACGACAATGTGCGCCGCCATGGTCGACCGCTCCACCGCCGCCGCCTTCGCCGAATGCATGACGCGCGCCGCCGCCGCGCACCGGCGGGGCGAGTTCGGCACCGCCACGGCCGAGGCCGAGGCGGCGCTGGCGCTCGTGCCCGGGCAGCCCGAGGCGCTGCGCTGGCTGGGCGATTTCGCGCGGGCGCGCGGCGACGATGCCACCGCCGAGACGCGGTGGCGCCAGTCCCTCGCCACGCACGAGGCGCAGCCGGCGGTCTGGAACAACCTTGGCAACCTGCTCGCGCGCACCGGTCGCGCCGAGGCTTCGCTGCAGGCCTTCGCACGCGCCATCGCGCTCGCCCATGACTACGCCGACGCGCACTACAACCTCGCCCGCGTGCTGCACCAGGGCGGCCACCCGGCCGAGGCGGCGGCGTCGCTGCAGAACGCGCTCGCGCTGAAGGGCGGCCCGCGCGAGGCGATGCTGCAGCTGGCCGCCCGCCTGCAGGAGAACGCCGGCCGCCTGGGCGAGGCGCTGGCGACGCTGGACATGGCGCTGCGCCTGGCACCGGAGAAGGCGGCGCTGCACCACAACCGCGGCGTGCTGCTGCAGCGGCTGAACCGCCCTGCCGAGGCCCTGGCCGCCTTGGACATGGCACTGGCGCGCGGCGCCACCGACGCCGACGCGCACTACAACCACGGCAATGCCCTGCAGTCGCTGGGCCGCGGCGACGAGGCGATGGCGTCGTACCGGCGCGCGCTGGCCGCCCAGCCGCAGCACGGCCTGACGTTGTACGACCTGGCGCGGCTGCGCTGGCGCCTGGGCGACGACAGCTTCGACGAGGAGCTGCGCACGCTCGAGAAAGCCGAATCGGCCTCGCCGCTGGGCCCGGGGCTGCGCGGCCACCTGCTGGCGCGTGCCGAGCGGTGGGGCCAGGCCGAGGCCGCCTTCACCGAGGCGCTGTGGCGCGCACC
>JALHOU010000285.1 GCA_022842825.1 Rubrivivax sp. | reverse complement strand
GCGCCCCTGGCAGTGCGAGACCCAGCCCATCAGGAACTGCAGCGAGGCCATGTCGCCCTGGTACTGCTCGGCCGCCGACATGGTGTCCTGGAACTCGCCCCAGCGGAAGGCGTTGCGTGCGTTGTCCAGGTCGCCGAGCAGCAGGTCGGCCATGCCGAGGTAGTAGCCGACCATGGCGCGTTCGTAGGGCTCGCCCTTGAAGTCCTTGCGTGCTTCGGGCACGAACTTGCCGCGCGCCTCGCGGGCGGCCGGGTTGTCGGCGTAGATGACTTCGATGCGCTGGTAGGCCAGGTCGAGCAGCGCGCGTGCCTGGGCAGGTGCGCCGAAGTCGAGCGCGGCCTTGCCGGCGAGCATGGCGTTCAGCACCACGTTGCGCGGGCCTTCGGCGCGGTCGGCGGCCACGTAGGGCGCAAGAGGCCGCGGGATTCGGCCCTGCGCGTCGGCCAGCTCGCGGCCGATCTGCGATGAGCCGCGGCGATCGGTGTTCGCCGACGAGGGGGCGTTCGGTGCGGACGCGCAGGCGCCCACCGCCAGGGCGGCCGCGGCCGCCCAGCCTTTGGTTTGACGCACGAGAAGCTCCTTCAGCGGTAGACGGCGTCGTCGCGCCCGGCCTTCTGGAATTCGTAGCTGTTGGCCCACACGCTCAACGAGCGCTGCTGGTCGACGAGCTCGAAGCTGAACTGCGTGTAGCGCTCGACCATGCCGTTGCCGGCGCGCTTGTCCTGCACGGCCATGCGGCCGTACATGCGGTAGTCGAGCCCCGCCACCTTGTCACCCAGGTTGCGCGTGCCGGCGTCGGTGACGCGGCGCTCCTTCAGGTCCCGTTCGGTGGCCACGTCGGCGGCGGCTTCACGCGAGACGAACATCAGGCGCCCGCGCGAAGCGCGTTGCAGGTGGATGCGCAGGCGATCGATGATGAGCGCCTTGTTGATGCGTTGCCCCTCGATGGAGAAGCGCTCGCTGTCGATGAGGATGACCGGCGCCCGGCTGAGCCCGGCCATGAAGGGCGAGGAGAGCAGGTCGCGCACCATCGCGTCGGTGACGGCGACGATGTCCTGGCTCTCCGTGCCCACGCCGGCCACGAGGCCGACACTGCCCACGTCGCGGTACGTCACCGCCGCGGCGGGCGCCGGCGGCGGCGCCGCCGGCCGTTGGGAAGCGCAGCCACCTTGCAGGGCCGCCGCTGTGCTTGCCAGCAGCACGCCGAGGGCGCGGCGGCGGTTGAGCTGCGCGGTGCGGTGCGCGACTTGTTGGTCAGTGGGCTCCGCGGCGCAATGTGAGGCAGGTCGGGTGGCGTTCATGAGGCAGTCCAGGCAGTGGTGCGATGTGGCCAGTCTCGGCCCCACCCTGCGCCCGAGGCATCGCCATCGATGTGGATGCCTCGTCACTCTTGCTGACCGCGCCGCGGCGCACCTGCTCGCATCCACAAGCCTGCGGGCGCCGCTCGCACGAACTGCCGATGCCCCGTTGCTGCAACGCCGTGAACCTCGGTGCCGCGGATTGACCGCGTCCCAAGGAGGTTCCTGTGCACCACGCTTTCAAGTCGAACCAGCGACGCCCTGCGTTCGCTCTCACCGTCCTCGCCCTCGGGGCGCTCGTCGCCTGCGGCGGCGATCCCAAGGAAGAACCGCTGCCCACCGCGCTGAGCGGCACCGCCGCCATCGGCGCGGCGATGGCCGGCGCGACGGTGCGGGTGATCGACAGTGACGCCGGCACCACCGACCCGGCGCCTGTGACCGCCGGCGCCGACGGCCGCTACAGCGTCGACATCTCCGGCCTCAAGGCGCCACTGTTCATCCGCGCCACGGCCACGGTGAGCGGCGAGTCCGTCGAGCACGTGGCCGTGGTGCCCGCCGTCACCGGCAACAGCAGCAACACGGCCAACGTCACCCCGCTCACCAGCGCCGTGGCGACGCTCGTCGCGCCCGGCGGCGATGCGGCCGCGCTGGCCACGCCCGCCACGCTGGCCAGCGCCGCCACCTCTGCACAGGTGGGCAATGCCACTGCGCTGCTCGTCAACACCTTGAAGAGCGACGCCGGCACGGCCGCGCTGCTGGGTGCGACCTTCGACCCGCTGGCCACGGCTTTCGAGGCCAACGGCACCGGCATCGACGCGGCGTTGGACCGCGTGAGCATCACCACGCTCGCGGGCCAGGTGCAGATCACCAACCTCGCCGCGCCGCCCGGCGACAACGGCGCGCCGCCGCCGGTGACGCTGACCCCGGCCCAGGTGGCCACGCCCAACGCCGCGCCCGCGCTGCCGGCCTCGGTGCCTGCCGGCAACCTGCCCACGGCCGCCGAACTGGCCGCCTTGGGCGCGAAGTACGAAGCCTGCCTCGCGTTGCCCGTGGCTCAACGTGTGACGCTCGATGCCAACGGCGATGTCACCACCGTGCTCGGCGTCTGCAACTTCGTGCCAGCCGACTGGAAGAGCAACGGCCGTACGTTTGCGCAGGAGGTCGGTCAGTTCACGCTGGCCAAGAACCTGCTCACGGGCGCCAGGATCGGCGTCGGGCAGGTCGTACTGGCTGTCAATCCCGAGGGCCACACCGACGCCAATGTCGTCAAGCACCCCTACTGCAACGACGGCCCCTGCGTCGTCGCACGCTGGCCGCTCACCAGCGCCAGCGGTCGGCCGCTCGGGACGGAATGGGTGCTGGCCAAGGTCAACGGCGCGTGGAACTTCGTCGGCAACCAGCGCCCCTACCGCGGGTTCCTCGAGCCGCGCCTGGTGCGCAAGATCAACATGAACCGCAACGGCGCCGGCGCCGGCAGCACCATCGACCCCTACTTCCTGAAGGACCGCTTCGAGTCCATCCTGCGCCTGAACTTCGACCTGAGCGTGGGCGACACCGCCGACGTGCGCGCCGTGCGCATCAGCGGCCCCGGGCTGCCCGCGGCCGGTGTGGCGATGTTCCGCAGCAGCCGTTGCGGCACCGACGACCGCATGGCCATCAGCTACCAGAACGGCAGCACACGCGTCATCGGTGGCGTCTCCAACGGCCTGCTGCAGTTCTGGTCAACCGGCTCGGCCACCGACTTCGTGATGGGCGCAGCCAACCTCGACGGCACCACTCTCGCGACGCCTGTGCCGGTGAACACCGCCACCAGCGCGTCATTCCAGGACTTCAACCCGACGCCGTTCAGCAACCTGCCGACCACGGCGCCGGCCTGGTCGCGCTACAAGTTCGAGGTCTTCCGCTTCAGCAGCAACTCCGATGCGCCCGACCAGGTGATGTACGCGCGCATGGGCTCCGGCCTGGAGAACCCGGGGGCGGGGACCGCGGTGCCGTGGCCGACGCTGAACAGCACCTACGCCATCGACCACCTCACGCCCACCGGGGCGCAGGCGGGCGCCCAGGCGAGCCTGGCCAACACGCTGTCGTGGACGCTGCCGGCCGGTGCCTACGTCAGCTCGGGCTACCTGTTCGGGCAGGACTTCCTCAGCGCGACCAACAACCAGAACGAGACGGCTACCCACGCCTACCGCGCGCGCATCGACCATGAACCCGCAGCCTTCGGCGACACCACCGCCAGCGGCTGGCGTTTCGGCAGCGTGGTGGCGGGTACGGCGCTGTCGCCCAGCACGCAAACCGCGGGCATCAACCCCAACCCGCGCTGCACGGGCGACGGCCGCCTGCCGCCGCTGACGACCAACATCAACGACTACCGCGAAGTCGGGCTCTTCGTGCGCACGGGCGACCGCCAGACGCGACTGGCGACCTGGTTCTGGGACAACTGAGCTCTTCGTCCTCCGTTGCGACGGGAGGCGGGCGGACGGCGCTGCAAAGGGCGTGGCAGCCCGCCTGGCCTGGCGCGCAGACAGAAGTCAGGCGTTTCGTGCCACCTCGGCCGTCTACGGCGGCCGAGGGCGGCCGAAAGGGGGCGAGCGCGTCGCTGGGGGTGCCAAGCGGCAATCCTTGCAACAGGCGCCCGGTTCACGGTGTCTGCATCCGCCAGCGGGCTTACGATGCCCGAGTTCTCAATTGCGCCGCGAAACCTCCCGCCCATGAGCTCGAGCCCCCGCCTGTTTCCTCGCCGGACTCCAACACCGTCCATGGTCGTGCTCGGCCTGGTCCTCGCGGCCGGTGTCCAGGCGCAGCCGGTGATGGAGCCGGCTGCATCGGCGCCCGCAATGCGCGCCGACAACGCGCGCGCGCTCGAGCGCTGCGAGGCGAGCGTGGTGGAGACGCTGCGCAAGAACCGCGGCCCCGACGCGCAGGACGTGCAGTTCGTGCCCGCGCAGCGGGTGGTGGCGCCGGCGGACGACGGCGAGATCAGCGTCAAGGGCGCCGGCCGCTACCGGGGCCGCGGCGCGGGCAACAGCTTCAGCTTCAGCTGCTCGTTCAGCACCAAGACCGGCCTCACCTCGGGCGTGGTGCTGCGCGAGGCCGGCGGCGGCCCGGGCGGGCGCGCCGCGGCGGCGTGGAATCCCGACCTCAGTCGCATCTCGCCCGAGGCCTGCGAGAGCGCCGTGGCGCAGCTGCTCAGCCGCAAGCATCCGCGCGTGGCGCAGATCGCCATGGAGCCCGATACCCGCCGCCTGCAGCCGGGTGCCGACGGGCATGTGCTGCTGCTCGGCCAGGGCGCCGTGCAGCGCGCCCCGGGCATGAACGCCGTGCCGTTCAGCTACACGTGCGAGGTCGACCCGCGCAGCGGCCGTGTGCTCGAGGTGACGTCCAGCGTGTAAGGGCGCAGGGCGGCAAAGAGCCGCCGCGCCTCGCCGGTGGAGCCTGGGCAGGCTGCCGGGCCTTCAGATTTCCGCGACCACGGACGTTTCGACCTCGATCTCGGCGCTGAACAGCTCGATGGCGGTCTCGGCGATGCGCGAGGTCTCGTGGTAAGCGTAGGCGCCAACGCCCACCGCGCCGGCCACCGGCAGCCAGCGCGCCAGGCCCTTGCCCACGACGCGCTGGGTGATGCGCAGTGCCAGCTTGCGCGCCAGGTGTTGCAGGATCTGCGCCGAGGCCCGTCGCACCATGAAGCGGTCGCCGATGCGCACCACGAGGTCGCGGAAGGCCTGCAGCGCACTGTGCCGGAAGAGGCAGTAGAGCACCTGCTCCTGCGTCAGGCCGGACTTCTTGCCGTACAGCGCGGCGATGTCGGCGACCAGCTGCACCTGGATCCGCCACACCGAGCGCAGCTCCGGCAGCAGCGTCAACCAGCCGAGCGGCCCGGTGGGCAATGCCAGCGTGCCGGCGGCCAGCGCCGACTTGAGCGCCGCCTTGCGGGCCAGGCGGCGCGCGTCCTCTCCAGGGTTGGCGCTGCGGCGCACGCGCGCCGTGGGGATCTGGCGCACGACGTTCACGAGCACCGGCGAGAGCCGGTCGGCGGCCGGCGAAGGCTCGTGCGGTGGCGGTGTGGTCATGGCGGGGGCGGCCCCTTGAGCCCGGCCAGCGCGTCGTCGGCAAACGCCGTGCCGGCCTCGTCGTAGATGTGGAACACGGCGTGTGCGCCCAACTTGCGCAGGACTTCGACCTCTTCAGGGTACTGCACGATGGCCGCGATGCGCCCGCCGAAAGCGCGGTTCTTGAGCTGCGACAACGCGTAGACGTTGCCGGCATGGCCGGGCATGGCCAGCAGCACGAGCTTCACCGAGTCGGTGAGCAGCAGCTTGTCCCAGAAGTCGGAGTCGACGGCGTCGCCTTCGATGACCCGGCGCCCGGCGGCCTGGTGCACGGCCAGCTTGCCCGGGTCGTTGTCCACGCCGAGCACGCGCAGGCCGTGGCCTTCGATGAGCCGCAGGTAGGCGCCGCTGCCGACCTGCCCGAGGCCCAGCACCACCGCGTCGACCTGCTCCACCGCAATCGGCCGGTCGGCCGCCAGCAGCGACTTGGCCTCCAGGCGGGCCAGCGGCCCCTTGAGCCGGGCGTAGATGCCCTCGCTGGCGGCATTGAGCGGCGCCGCCAGCACGAAGCTGCCGGCCACGGCCAGCGAGATGACCACCAGCCATTCGGCCGACAGCCAGCCCGACGTGGCCGCCAGCGCCGCCACGATGAGGCCGAACTCCGAGTAGTTGGTGAGCGACAGCGTCGACAGCACGCTCGAACGGGTGCGCAGCCCGAAGCGCACCAGCACCGCGTAGTACAGCGCGCTCTT
>JALHOU010000284.1 GCA_022842825.1 Rubrivivax sp. | reverse complement strand
CTACGACCCGATGAAGCCCGATGCCGCGCTGCCGCCACCCGCGCTGCGCGAGCTGGCGCCGGTGCACGACGCGGTGCAGGCGCTGGGCCGGCGCCTCGCCGAGCATGCCGCAGCCGAGCGGGCCTTCAGCGCGCATGCGGCGCATGCACTGCGCACGCCGCTGGCCGGCCTGGACGCGCAGCTGGCCGTGGCGCAACGCGAAGCGCCCGCGGGAGAGCTGCAGGGGCGCCTGGCCCGCATGCGGGGCGCCACGGCCAGGCTGTCGCGGGTCGTGGGGGCGCTGCTCGCGTTGTTCCGCAGCAGCGGCGAGATCAAGCGCGAGCCCGTGGACATCGAGGCGCTGCTGGCCCGTTTGCCGCTCGAGGGGTTGACGGTGGAGCTGGCCGCCGGCGCGGCGCGGCCAAGGGCCGACGGCGACCTGCTCGCCGCGGCGCTGATGAACCTGCTGGACAACTCCGTGCGACACGGTGCCAGCCACGTGCGCGTGCAGGTGCACGACGAGCACATCACCGTCTCCGACGACGGGCCAGGGGTCAGCAGCGAGCGCCTGGAGCACCTGCGGCAGGCGTTGGTGCGAGAGGACTCGGGCCTGGCGGCTTCCGAGCAGGCACTCACCGGCCTGGGCCTGATGCTCGCCGACCGGGTGGCCAGCGCGCACGGCGGGTGGCTGGAGCTGCTTGCCGTCGACCGCGGCTTCGCCGTGCGGTTGTGGCTGACGGCGAGGCCGACCGTGGCGTCGGTGTCCTCGGGGGCCGGGGGGTCGGTGGTGGCGAAATCGGCCAACGCCGGCGCCGATGCTTGACCGCGCGCTGCTCGGCCTGCTGCGCCCGCTGCTTCACGGCGCCGCCCGGCGGCTGGCCGCGGCCGGCGTGGGTGCCGACGCCGTCACGCTGTGCGGCCTGGCCCTTGGTGGGGCGGCGGCGGTGGCCATCGCGCTGCGGCAGCCGCTGCTCGGCCTGGCGTTCATTGCGGCTTCGCGCCTCGCCGACGGGCTGGATGGCGAGCTGGCGCGCCTGACGGCACCCACCGACCGCGGCGCCTTCCTGGACATCACGCTCGACTTCCTCTTCTACGCCAGCATCCCGCTCGCCTTTGCCTTGGCCGACCCGGCAGCCAACGCGCTGGCGGCCGCGGTGCTGCTGGCGGCCTTCATCGGCACCGGGTCGAGCTTCCTGGCCTTCGCCGTGCTGGCCGAGCGGCGCGGGCTGAAGAGCACGGGCTACCCCTCCAAGGGCTTCTACTACCTGGGGGGGCTCACCGAGGGCACGGAGACCATCGCCTGCTTCGCCCTCATGTGCCTCGTGCCCCAGCACTTCGCCTGGTGGGCCTATGGCTTCGCGGCGTTGTGCGCGCTCACCATCGGCACCCGGCTGATGGCGGGCTGGGTGATCTTCGGCGCGCGCTGATCCTCCGGCCGGCCCACGACGGCGGGGTGAGGCCGGAAACCTTCGAATCCTCGCGTGCGGTTCGCGGCGTGTAACGTCGGCCCATCGAGCAACGACCACTCCGGTCTGGTGCGGTTCGAGGAGACCCATGAAATCCAAGAAGCTGTGGCTGCTGCTCCTGCTGGTGGCGCTGGTGGCGGCGTTCTTCGCGTTCGACCTCGGCCGCTTCCTCAGCCTCGCCTACGTCAAGGGTGCGCAGGCCGATTTCGCGGCGCTCTATGCCGAGCGGCCGCTGCTCGTGGCCGGCCTCTTCTTTGTCATCTACGTGGCGGTGACGGCGCTGTCGCTGCCCGGAGCGACGGTGATGACGCTGCTGGCCGGCGCCGTTTTCGGGCTGCTCGTGGGCACGGTGCTCGCCTCGTTCGCTTCGAGCATCGGCGCGACGCTGGCGATGCTCGTCTCGCGCTACGTGCTGCGCGACAGCGTCAAGGACAAGTTCGGTGCGCGGCTGGCCGACGTCGACAAGGGCATCGAGCGCGAGGGCGCGTTCTACCTCTTCACGCTGCGCCTGGTGCCGATCTTCCCCTTCTTCGTCATCAACCTGCTCATGGGCCTGACGAAGATGAAGGCGGCCACCTTCTACTGGGTGAGCCAGCTCGGCATGCTGGCCGGCACGCTCGTGTACGTGAACGCGGGCACGCAGCTGGCCAAGATCGAGTCGCTTTCGGGCATCGTCTCGCCGGGGCTGCTGGCGAGCTTCGTGCTGCTCGGCCTCTTTCCGCTCATTGCCAAGAAGATCGTCGATGCGGTGAAGGCGCGGCGCGTCTATGCGAAGTGGGCGCACAAGAAGCCGAAGTCCTACGACCGCAACATGGTCGTCATCGGTGCCGGCGCCGCCGGGCTCGTGACGAGCTACATCGCCGCCGCCGTGAAGGCCAAGGTGACGCTTGTCGAGAGCCACAAGATGGGCGGCGATTGCCTCAACTACGGCTGCGTGCCGAGCAAGGCGCTCATCAAGACAGCCACGCTCGTGCGGCAGATGCGGCACAGCGCCGACTACGGCATCGCCAAGGCCACCTTCGAGTTCGACTTCGCGCAGGTGATGGACCGCGTGGCCGGCATCGTGCGCGCCATCGAGCCGCACGACTCGGTCGAGCGCTACACCGGGCTCGGCGTCGACGTGCAGATCGGCACGGCGAAGATCCTCGACCCCTGGCACGTGCAGATCACGAAGGACGACGGCAGCGCGAGCGTGCTCTCCACGCGTTGCATCGTCATCGCCACCGGGGCGCGTCCCTTCGTGCCGCCGCTGCCGGGCCTGGACGAGGTGGGCTACCGCACCAGCGACACGCTGTGGGACCTGCGCGCGCTGCCGCGGCGGCTGGTGGTGCTCGGCGGCGGGCCGATCGGCTGCGAGCTTGCGCAGAGCTTCGCGCGCCTAGGCGCGCAGGTGACGCAGGTCGAGATGCTGCCGCGCATCATGATCCGCGAGGACGAGGAGGTCTCGGCCTACGCACGGCAGGCGCTGGAAGCCGACGGCGTGGTCGTGCTCACGGGACACAAGGCGCTGCGCTGCGGCGTGGACGGCGGCGAGAAGTGGATCGAGCTCGAGGCCGCCGGCGCGACGAAGCGCATCCCCTTCGACCTGCTGCTGTGCGCCGTGGGCCGTGTGGCCAGGCTCTCCGGCTTCGGCCTCGAGGAGCTGGGCATCCCGACGCAGCGCACGGTGGTCACCGACGAGTACCTGCAGACGGTCTACCCGAACATCCTCGCCGCGGGCGACGTGGCGGGGCCTTACCAGTTCACGCACACGGCGGCGCACCAGGCCTGGTACGCGGCGGTGAATGGCCTCTTCGGCACCTTCCGCAAGTTCAAGGCCGACTATTCGGTCATTCCGTGGGCGACCTTCATCGACCCTGAGGTGGCGCGCGTCGGCTTGAACGAGCAGGAGGCGAAGGAGAAAGGCGCCGCGTACGAGGTGACGAGGTACGGCATCGACGACCTCGACCGCGCCATCGCCGACAGTGCCGCACACGGCTGGGTGAAGGTGCTCACGGTGCCCGGCAAGGACCGCATCCTCGGTGTGACGATCGTCGGCGTGCACGCGGGCGACCTGCTCGCCGAGTACGTGCTGGCGATGAAGCACGGCCTCGGGCTCAACAAGATCCTCGGCACCATCCACACCTATCCGACCCTGGCCGAGGCGAACAAGTACGCCGCGGGTGAGTGGAAGCGCGCGCACGCGCCGCAGGGGTTGCTGCGCTGGGTCGAGAAGTTTCATGCCTGGCGGCGCGGCTGACGGCCACCCGGTGCGCCGGGGCCCCGGGAGATGAGTGTGACGCGGTGCCTGCACGCAACGCTTCTGGCGCTGCTGGTGCAGTGGCATGGGGGCGCGTGGGCGCAGCCCGCGCCGCTTGTCACCGGGGGGGCAGCGCTCGGTCCGGGCTGGCGCGTGGCCGGCCTGCCGCGCCAGGCGGCCCCGCTCACGCGCTACGGCGTGGCCGAGATCGATGGCCGCGCCGCCGTGCGGCTGACCGCCTCGGCTTCATACGGCAACCTCGTCTTCGACCTGCCCGGGCAGCCGGCGCCGGCGCGCTTGCGCTGGAGCTGGCGCATGGATCAACCCAACCCCGCGGTCGACCTGGCGCGCAAGGAAGGCGACGATGCGGCCGCGAAGGTCTGCCTGGCCTTCGAACTGCCGCTGGAGCGCGTGCCTTTCGTCGAGCGGCAGGTGCTGCGCCTGGCGCGCAGCCGCACCGGCGAGGCGCTGCCGGCGGCCACGCTGTGCTGGGTGTGGGGCCGCGCCGAGGCGCGCGAGGCGGTCATCGCCAACCCCTATTCGCGCCGCGTGCGGGTGATCGTGCTGCGCAACGAGGGCGACGCGTCCGGCCGCTGGTTCGACGAGGATCGCGACGTGGCGGCCGATTGGCGCCGCGCGTTCGGCGACGAAAGCGCCGAGGTGCCACCGCTCGCGGCGGCCATCGTGGCCGCCGACGCCGACAACACCGGCGCCACGTCGGTGGCGCACGTGGCCGGGTTACGCTTCGGTCCGTGAAGAGACTTCTCCTGCTGGGCGGCGGCCACGCCCACGTGCACGTGCTGCGCGAGATGGGCCGCGAGCGCTTCGCCGCCGCCGAGGTGACGCTGGTCACGCCGTTCCTGCGCCAGATGTACTCGGGCATGGTGCCGGGCGTCGTGGCTGGCCACTACGCCACCGAGCAGGCGGCGATCCAGCTCGCGCCGCTGGCCGCGGCCGCCGGCGTGGCCGTGCTGGAGACGGCCGCGGTGGGGCTGGATGCCGCGCGCCGGCTGGTACGCCTGGCCAACGGCCAGGTGCTGGGCTACGACGTGCTCTCGGTCGACACCGGCTCGGAAATGGACCGTGGGCGCCTGCCCGGGGCGCGGCAGCACGCGCTCTTCGTGCGGCCGATCGAGCACTTCCTGGCCGACATCGAGGACATGCTCGACGCGGCTTCGCGCCAGCCGCTCGACGTGGTGGTGATCGGCGGCGGCTCGGCCGGCGTCGAGCTGGCGCTGGCACTGCAGTTCCGGCTCGGCGGGCTCGGCGGCGAGCCGGGGCGGGTGGCGCTGGTCGTGGGGGGCGAGCGGGTGCTGCCCGGCTATCCCGAGGCGGTGGCCCAGCGCGCCGAACGGGCCCTCGATCGTGCCCGCGTGACGCGCTTTCGCGAGGCCTGCGTGGAGATCCGCGCCGACGCCATCGTGCTGGCCTCGGGGGCGCGCCTGGCCTGTGATGCGCCGGTCCTCGTCACCGGCAGCGAGGCGCCGAGCTGGCTGGCCGGCAGCGGCCTGGCGCTCGATGGGCGGGGCTTCATCGTCACCGGGCCGACCTTGCAGAGCGGCTCGCATGCCGAGGTCTTCGCGGTCGGCGACGTGGCCACGCGCATCGATGCGCCGCACCCGCGCAGCGGCGTGTATGCGGTGCGCGCGGGGCCGCCGCTGCTGAAGAACCTGCGCGCGTTCTGCTCGGGCGCGCCGCTGAAGCGGCACATGCCGCAGGGACGAACGCTGAACCTGATCTCCTGCGGTCGGCGGCGCGCCCTTGCGAGCTGGGGCGGCTGGTCGGCCGAGGGGCGGTGGGTCTGGTGGTGGAAGAACCACCTCGACCGCAGCTTCGTGGCCCGCTACTCGAAGCCGGGCGCCGTCGCGGGGGCGATGCCACCCGCGTCGCCAGCCGATGCCGGCGAGGCCGGCGCGGTCATTCCTTCGGCCGGAACGCGATGATCAGCACCGGCGGCACGCGGCCGTCGGTGTCGGGCGGCAGCTTGCCGGTGCGGTCGATGGCGCGCAGCACGGCGTCGTCCCAGGCGGTGTCGCCGCTGCTCTTGACGAGCCGGCGCGAGAGGATGGCGCCACCCGCAGCGGTGCGCACTTCCACCTCGGCGGCGGGGTTGCCGCTCACCTCGCCGCTGAACACCGAGTTGCTGCGGATGAGCGAGGCGAGGCGGCCGAGGTAGTTGGCCGACGGCGCCGCGTCGCGCGCGGCGGTGCCCGCAGGCGAGGCGCCCGTGGTGCCGGCGGCCTGCGTGATGCGGCGCAGTTGCTCCTCGCGGGCGCGCTCGGTGGCGGCGGCCTGCTGTCGCTCCTGCGCGGCGGTGCGCTCGCGTTCCTGGCGCTCGCGCCGTTCGCGCTCCTGTCGCTCCTGGCGTTCGCGCTGGTCGCGCTGATCCCGGTCTTGCCGCTCGCGCTCGGCCCGCTGGCGCGCCTGCTCGACGACGATGGCCGGCGGCTTGGGCGCGGCCGCGGCGG
>JALHOU010000283.1 GCA_022842825.1 Rubrivivax sp. | reverse complement strand
GCCGAGTGGATGGACATGGTGCTGCCCGGCTGGCGCGAGGCGGTCGTCTACTCGGCGCAGGCACTCGGCGGCGTGCTCGGGTGGCTGGGTGGCGCGCTGCCCGTCATCGTGTGGGTGATCTGGGGCTTCGGCGCGCTCGGGCTCGTGCTGTGCGCGGCGCTGCTCTCCGGTCTCGTCGCGCTGGCTCGCCGCGCCGCACCCGCGGCGAACCCGGCGCAGACCTGAGGAGCGGCCTGGGCGACCATCGCGAGCGGGCACGGGCGGGACAGGAACGGTGGCGGGATCGGGCCGACGGGATGCCCTGCTCCGCGAATGTCCTCTTCGGGCGGCCCTGCTCGCAAGCTCGCAGGTCCCCCCGATGCCCCCTTGATTTCGCTGCGCAGGGCATCCCATCGGCCTGATCCTGCACCGCTGTGGGCAGTCCACCAGGAGGCGCACCGCCGTCGGTTCACGCCAAGGACGTCGGGTGGTCGGCGCAGCGAAATCAAGGGGGCATTGAGGGGACCTGCGAGCTTGCGAGCAGGGCCGCTCAAAGAGGACATTCGCGGAGCCGACCACCCGGCGGCCTTGGCGCGCCACCCCTGTCGGCGCGCAATCACGAGCTCAGCCCAACACCCATGATGTCGCCGCTCTCGTGTCGCCGAGCGCCAGCGCGCGTCAGTCCTTCCAGGGCCCCGGCGCTGCGTGGGGAATCTCGAGGTCCCCCATCCAGGCCTCCAGCAGCGTGTAGCCCACTGCCAGCACCACCGGCCCCACGAAGATGCCGACGAGGCCGAAGGCGAAGAGCCCGCCGATGACGCCGGCGAAGATGAGCAGCAGCGGCAGGTCTGCGCCCATGCGGATGAGCAGCGGCCTGAGCACGTTGTCGAGCATGGTCACGACGACCGAGATGACGACGAGGAAGGTGCCCCAGCCCGGGTGGCCGTCGTAGAAGGCCCAGATGAGCGCCGGCACCAGCACCGGCAGCGGCCCCACCTGCGCGATGCAGAGCATGAACATCAGCGCCGTCAGCAGCCCGGCGAACGGGATGCTCGCCATCGCCAGCGCCACGCCCGCCACCACCGACTGCACGACTGCCGTCACGCCCACGCCGAGGGCCACGCCGCGGATGGCGTCGCCGGCCAGCTGCACCGCGCCCGCGCCGCGCTCGCCGGCCAGGCGGTGCGCGAAGCGCCGCACGTGGTCGGCGCCCTCCTCGCCCATCGAATACAGGATGGCCGCGATGGCCACGGTGAGCAGGAACTGCACGACCACGAGGCCGACGCTGCCCACCTCGGCGACGAACCACTTCGTCACATTGCCGGCATAGGGCGTGAGCCTGGGCATGAGATCGGCCAGGCCGAGCGCGCGCAGCTGCGCCCACAGCGCATCGGCCATGCCACCGACGACGGGCAGGTTGCGCAGCCATGACGGCGCCTGCTCGCCCGGCCGCCAGGTGGTGGCGAGCTTGGCCCATTCGACGAGCTGGTCGGCATTGCCGACGATGGTGACGATGGCCAGCACCAGCGGCACCACGAACAGCAGCAGAAGCAGCAGCGTCATCACCGTCACCGCGAGGGCGCGGCGGCCCCACAGCCATGACTGCAGCCGCTTCATCACCGGCCAGGTGGCGACGACGACCATCGTGGCCCAGATGAGCGGGCCGAGGAAGGGGCGCAGGATCCACAGCGAGGCACCGAGCAGCAGCCCGATGAACAGCACCGCGAAGGTCGTGCGCGTGAGGTCGCGCGCGCCCACCGGGCCCAGGGTGCGGTGGCGCATCAGCGCGCCGGGGCCGGAGGCGCCCGGCGGCACTCGGGCCCAGTCGGCCCGCTCACTGGCCCTTCTCCTGGTACGGCGACACGTCCACCGCCTCGATGCGGTAGCTCGACGCGCCCATGAACGAGTCGGTGCGCACGGTGTCGATGCGGCCGCTGATCCACACCGTGTCCATCGAGCGCAGGCCCTTGGCCGGCGACTTCGGCAGCACGTGGATGATCTGGTTGGCCGGCGGCGGCGGGCTGTGGATGCAGGCGCCGAAGTAGGGCACGAGCAGGAACTCCTTCATCCCCTCCTTGCTGTCTTCGAGCGGCACGACGAAGCCGGGAATGCGCACGTTCTGTCCCACCACCTTGGGGTTGTGCGGCGCGTTGTCCCACACCTCGCGCATGCGCTTGAGGAACAGCATCGCGCGCGGATCGCCGTCGTCCAGGATCTGGAAGTTCAGGCCCTTGAAGTCCTTGAACGGGTCCCAGTTGGGCGGCACCAGCGCCTCCCAGGTGATGGTGCGCGCCGCGCCGGGCTTGCCGGCGCTGGCGGCCGAGGCCGCCCCGGGCTTGAGCGGCTCCTGCATCAACGGCACGCCCGCGGGCGCCTGCGCCAGGGCCGCCGGCGCGGCCAGCAGCAGCGCGGCGCAGAGCGCGACAAGGCGGGCGAGGATCGGCGCCAGAGGCGGGGCGAGTGTGCGGCGTGCGTTCATGGTGGCGTGCGGTGCATCAGCAGGGACCGGCCGCGGCGTGTCAAAGCCGCGGCGAGAGGCCGTCGGCCAGCGAGAGCCGGTAGGCGCGCCAGCCCGGCACGAGGCTGGCAAGCATACCCGCCGCCACCACCGCAGCGAAAAGACTCCACTGCGCCGGGGTCGGCGCGGCCCATTGCAGGGCGATGCCGAACTGCGCTTGCAGCCACGGTGCCGCCGCCCACACCGCCAGTGCGGCCGCCGCGGCGCCGAGCAGCGCCCCGGCGAGGGTGACCCAGGCGCCCTCGGCGGCCAGCAGCGCCAGCACGTGCCGCGGCCCCGCGCCTACGGCGCGCAGCACGGCCAGTTCGCGCCGCCGTTCGTTGAGCCCGGCGAGCACCACCGCCACCAGCGAGGCCAGGCTCACCAGCGCCACGAGTGCCGAGATGGCCAGCAGCGCCCGCTCGCCCAGGCCGACGGCCGCCCAGAGCTCGTCCAGCGCCACGCCGGGCAGCACCGCCATCAGCGGCTCGCCCTCGTACTGGGCGACGAAGCGCTGCACGTTGAACACCGCGACGCGGTTCTTCAACCCCACCAGCGCCGCCGTCACCTGCTTGGGCTCGAGGTCGAACTTGCGTGCCGCCTCGGGCGGGATGCGCAGGCCCGGCACCGGCGCGCCGCCCACCCAGTCGAGGTGGATGGCCTCGATGGCCTGCAGGCTCACGTGCACGGTGCGGTCCACCGGCGTGCCGGTGCGCGCGAGCACGCCGACCACGGTGAAGGGCTTGTCGGCGTGCTCGTTCGCCAGCGCCCCGGCCACCGGCTGCAGGCCGTGCGTGAGGGTGATGCGCGCGCCGAGCCGGTACTGCAGCGCCTCGGCCACCTCGGCGCCGAGCACGGCTTCGTACAGGCCGTCCAGCGTGCCGGCGAAGGCGCGCCCTTCGCGCAGCTCGAGCGCCTGCCGGTCGCCGTAGAGGAAGCGCTGGAAGTACTCGGTGCTCGTGCCCAGCACCGGATGGCCGCGGTGCGAATCACCCAGCGCCAGCGGCACCAGCCAGGCCACGGCGCGGTGCGCGGCGACGTCCTTGAGGCTCGCCATCGTCACCTGGTTGGTGGCGCCGCCGACGCGGAACACCGCGTGCAGCATCAGCTGCACGCCGCCGGTGCGCGCGCCGACCACGAGGTCGGTGCCACTCACCGCCTGCGAGAAGCTGGATCGGATGTCGGTGCGCAGTCGCTCCAGCGTCAGCAGCAAGGCGGTGGCGAGTGCCATCGAGAGCATCACCAGCGCCAGCGTGCCGCGGCGGTTCCAGGCGCTTTGGGCCGCGAGTGACCATAGGGAGGTCATGGAGGCGCCTCGCCGCGCACGGTCGCGGCCCTGGACTCGGTCGCCGGCGCAGAGGCACAAGCCGGCGCGGGTACCGATACCGATGTCGACACGGACGCCGGTGCCTTCATGGGCTCCTCGCCGGACCGCACGGCCCGGTTCGCACTTGGCAGGTCGAGCCGCTCGTCGAAGCTGGCTGCGAGCCGCTCGTCATGACTCACGAACACCAGCGCCGCGCCGGTGGCACGGCACTCGCCCAGCAGCAGCGCCATGAACTCGTCGCGCCGGGCGGCGTCCAGGGCTGAGGTCGGCTCGTCGGCGATGACCAGCTCCGGTGCGCCGATGAGCGCACGCGCCGCCGCCACGCGCTGCTGCTGGCCCACGCTCAGCTGGCGCGCCGGGCGTGCCCACAGCGCCTCGGGCAGGGCCATGCGGGCCAGCAGCCCGCGCGCCGCGGCGAGTGCGCTGCCGGCGGCCGACGCGGCGCGCCCGGTGCGCCGGCGCGAGAAGCGGCAGGGCAGCAGCACGTTGTCGAGTGCGCTCAGGTAGGGCAGCAGGTTGAACTGCTGGAAGATGACGCCGACATGGTCGGCGCGCCGCGCATCGCGCGCCGCCGCCAGCAGCCGCACCCAGTCCTGGCCGAGCAGGCGCACCGCACCCTCGCGGGCCACGAGCACGCCGGCCAGCAGACCGAGCAGCGTGCTCTTGCCGCAGCCGCTGGGCCCGTTGACGAAGAGGCGGCTCCCGGCCTCGACCGCGAAGCCCTCGAGCGAGAGGATGTCGTCGGCCTCGCCCGGCCAGGCGTAGCGCAGCTCGCGGACCTCGAGCAGCGGCGCGCCCTTCATGCCGCCATGCCGGCGCCGGGGCCGACCCCCGGGTTCAGCCGGGATCGACCCACCGCGATGCCACAGGCATCGGGGGGCGCCGCGCGCGGGTCAGACGCCTTGCCAGCGCAAGCCACCCGGCAAGGCGGTACCGCCACCGACGAGCTTGCGAAGCTCCTGACCCTGATCCGATGCGCCCGTTCCGCCACCGCGTGTCCCTTGCACCTTCCCGTGCGATGCGTCTTCGCGCCATTGTGGCAGTGGCGCCACCAGCTCGTGGAGGTCCTCCGCGAAGGCCTCGCTGCGATAGAAGGAGGGCAGCGTGTCCGGCCAGTCGGCCGCGCGCACGGTGGAGACGGGGCGGGTGTTCATGGGTGCGGTACCTCGGGCTGCAGGCGGCGCGACCATGTCGGTGGACCTTGGCCTTGCCTTGCGCGGCAATGTGCCAGCCGGATGTGACCGCGCGATGTCTGTCGGCCACAGGGTCTGTCCGCTGGCGCGCCCGGCGCCCGCCGTACCATCGCGGCGCCATGCCCACCAGCCTCGAAGGCCGCCTCGTCGTCGCGATCAGCTCGCGTGCCCTCTTTGACTTCGAGGAGGAAAACCGCCTCTTCGAAGCCGAGGACGACCACGCCTACATGGAGCTGCAGATGCAACGCGTGGACCAGCCGGCCCGCCCCGGCGTCGCCTTCTCGCTTGTCAACAAGCTGCTCGCCTTCAACCAGCCGGGGCAGCCGCGCGTGGAGGTGGTGATCCTTTCGCGCAATGACCCCGTCTCGGGCATGCGCGTCTTCCGCTCGGTGCAGCACTACGGCCTCACGCTCGAGCGTGGCGTCTTCACGCGCGGGCAGCCACCCTGGCGTTACCTCAAGCCGCTGGCGGCCAACCTCTTCCTCAGCACCAACGAGCCCGACGTGCGCAGCGCACTGGCTGCCGGCGTGCCCGCCGCGCGTGTGTACCCCGACAGCGCGCGCGCCTCGGCGGCGCACCCGTCCGAGGTGCGTATCGCCTTCGACGGCGACGCCGTGCTCTTCAGCGATGAGGCCGAACGCGTCTTCCAGCGCGACGGGCTCAGCGCCTTTCAGCACCACGAACGCGAGCGCGCCGAGACGCCGCTGGCGCCCGGCCCCTTCAAGCCGCTGCTCGAAGCGCTGCACCGCCTGCAGCAGGAGCCGGCCGGCGGCATGCAGCTGCGCACCGCGCTCGTCACGGCGCGCAGCGCACCGGCGCACGAGCGCGCCATCCGCACGCTGATGGCCTGGCGCATCCAGGTCGACGAGGCGATGTTCCTCGGCGGCCTGCCCAAGGGTGCCTTCCTGCGCGAGTTCGAACCCGACTTCTTCTTCGACGACCAGACCGGGCACATCGAGAACGCGGCGCCGCACGTGCCGGCCGGGCACGTGGCCTCGGGGGTGAGCAATGACGGGACCGGCTGAGCGGCCCCCGGGGGCCGAGCGGCTGCCCATGCCACCGCGGCACGGGCACGCGGCTCCGCTCGCCTTCTGGCCGGCCGCGACCTCGGCCTCGAACACAGGCCCGGCCGCCCTCGTGCTGCCGGCGCTCGGCGTGCCGGCCGGGGCCTACCGCCG
>JALHOU010000282.1:4588-6178 GCA_022842825.1 Rubrivivax sp. | reverse complement strand
CATGAACTTCGAACACAGCGAAGAGCAACGCCAGCTCGCCGACAGCCTGGGCAAGTTCCTGGCCGGCCAGTACGACTTCGAGAAGCGCAAGGCCATCGTCAACAGCGCCAGTGGCGTGAGCGATGCGGTGTGGGCGGCGTTTGCCGAGATGGGCCTCACCACGCTGGCGCTGCCCGAGGCCGATGGCGGCTTCGGTGGCGGCGCGCTGGACCTGATGGCCGCGATGGAAGCCTGCGGCCAGGCGCTGGTGGTGGAGCCGCTGCTCGACAACGTGGGCCTGGGCGCGCGGCTGGTGGCCAAGGCCGGCTCGCCGGCGCAACGTGCGGCGCTGCTGCCCGGGTTCATCGAGGGGTCGCTGAAGCTCGCCTTCGCGGGGCTGGAGCCGGGGCGGCGCTACGAGCTCGCGCCCGAGACCACCTCAGCGCGCCGCACGGCCGAGGGCTGGGTGCTCGAAGGCGCCAAGTGCGTGGTGGTGGGCGCGCCCTCGGCGCACCGGCTCGTCGTCTCGGCGCGCAGCGGCACGGACCCGAGCGCGGGCGCCAGCCTCTTCGTCGTTGACCCTGCCCTGCCGGGTGTGACGCTCAACCCCAGCCGCACGGTCGACGGCCTGCGCGTGGCCGACGTGCATTTCGACAAGGTGAGCCTCGGTGCCGACACGCTGCTCGGTCCGCCGGGCGGCGCGCTGCCGTTCATCGAAGAGGCGACCGACTTCGCCACCGCGCTGCTGTGCGCCGAGGCCATCGGCGCCATGCAGTACGCCAACGACGCGACGCTGGAGTACCTGAAGACGCGCAAGCAGTTCGGCGCGCCCATCGGGGCCAACCAGGTGCTGCAGCACCGCATCGTGGAGATGGTCATCGTCACCGAGCAGGCGCGCTCGCTCGCCATCCTGGCGGCGAGCAAGGTCGATACCTGCACCGATGCGAAGGAGCGCATGCGCGCCGTCTCGGCCGCCAAGGTGAAGATCTCCGATGCCGCACGGCAGGTGAGCCAGGAGGCCGTGCAGCTGCACGGCGGCATGGGCATGACCGAGGAGCTGAAGATCTCGCACACCTTCCGGCGGCTGACGATGATCGCGCAGCGGTTTGGCGATGCCGACCATCACCTGGAGCGCTACGCGGCGTTGACCTGAGCTCCTCGCGCGGCAGGCTCCGGGCGCACCACGATTGCGCCGCTGCGGCGCCTGCTTGCAGAATGGCCCCGAGACGTCCATCAACCCGAGAGGAGACCTCCCATGCGCGAGAACCCAGACACCTCCTACCTGGCCGACGCGAGCCGCCGCCGCCTGCTGAGCGCCGGCTCCGGCTCGCTGGCGCTGGCCGCCGCCGGCGGCCTGTTCGGCGGCCGCGTCGCACAGGCACGCACGCTCGATTCACCGGCCTCCGTGCCGGTGGTGGACAAGCTGGCCGTGCGCGTGGTCACCGACTCCTATCACCACGCCTTCGAGCCCGCGCGCACTGTGGCCGGGGTGCAGGTGCAGCGGCTCGGCTTTGCGGTCTCGCCGCGCACGCCGCCGCAGCGCACGCTGCAAAACGAGTGGGGCCTGGCGCTGCACCTCGAATCCACGCGCGGCAGCGAGACGCGGCAGGT
>JALHOU010000282.1:0-4488 GCA_022842825.1 Rubrivivax sp. | reverse complement strand
TCCTGCGGCCACCGCGGCATCGTCAACTCGGTGCGCACGGCCATCAAGGTCTCGGGGGTGAACAAGGTGCACGCCATCCTCGGCGGCTTTCACCTCGCGCCGCACACGCCCGAGTACCAGCGCCAGACGCTCACCGAGCTGCAGGCCCTCAACCCCGACCTGCTGATCCCCATGCACTGCTCGGGCGAGACCTTCATCTCGATGGTGCAGCAGGCGATGCCCGAGCGCTTCGTGCGCTCGTCCACCGGCACGCGGTTCATCTTCTCGGCCTGAGGCCGGGCGCCGCCGTGCAGGCATGGCGGCACACGGCGGCGCACGGCGGCGGCAGACCGATCTGACGACAAGAAGGTGGAACGATGAGCGCAAGACTCAGCGGCAAGGTCGCCATCATCACCGGAGCGGGCTCGGGCATCGGCCGCGCTGCGGCGCTGCTGTTTGCGCGCGAAGGTGCCAGGCTGATCCTCGGCGACAAGACCGAAGCCGTGCATGCCACCGCCGATGCGGTGAAGGCGGCCGGCGGCAACGCCATCGGGCTGCAGTGCGATGCCGGCCTCGAGGCCGACGTGCAGCGGCTCGTGGGCTACGCGCTCTCGGCCCATGACCGGCTGGACGTGGCTTTCGCCAACGCCGGCATCTCGGGCGGCATGGCCAGCATCTTCGACTCCACGCCCGAGCTCTTCACCGAGGTGCTGCGCGTCAACCTCATCGGCCCGTGGCTGATGATCAAGCACGCCGGCCGCGCGATGGCGGATGCAGGCCGCGGCGGCAGCATCATCTGCACGGCCTCGGTGGCCGGCATCCGCTCGGGCGCCGGCGGGCCGGCGTACTCGGCCAGCAAGGCCGGCGTCATCAACCTCGTGATGGTGTCGGCGCAGCAGCTGTGCGAGACCGGCGTGCGCGTCAACGCCCTCTGCCCCGGCCTCACCGAAACCGGCATGACCAAGCCCGTGTTCGACCACGCCAAGGACAAGGGCGTGACCGACAAGCTCGGCCGCCTGAACCCGCTGCGCCGCGCCGCGCAGCCCGAGGAGCTGGCCAACGTGGCGCTGTTCCTGGCGAGCAGTGAGTCGAGCTACATCAACGGCCAGGCCATCGCCGTGGACGGCGGGCTCTCGAGCTCGCACCCGGTGACCCGGCAGCTGCCGGGTCAGACGGCGGTTTGATGCCCGCGGTGGCCCGGCCGGCAAGCGAACTGCTGTCAATGCCGCATTGCCCGACGACCCGTTGACCCGCCCGAGCCGAGACCCCCATGCACATCGAACACCAGACCCTGCGCCTGAGCCGCCTCTCCATGCACGTGGCCAGCACCGGCACGGGCACGCCCGTGCTGCTGCTGCACGGCTGGCCGCAGACGTGGCACGAGTGGCGCAAGCTGATGCCCCTGCTGGCGAGCGACTACCGCCTGATCGCGCCCGACCTGCCGGGCCTGGGCGACAGCTCGGCGCCCGCCGACGGCTACGACAAGAAGACCATCGCACGCGACCTGGTCGAGTTGTGCGGGCAGCTGAAGCTCGAGCGCTTCCACCTCGTCGGCCACGACTGGGGCGGCCCCACGGCCTTTGCGCTGGCCTGCGCCGTGCCGGCGAAGGTGCGCACGCTCACCATCCTGGACGTGACGATCCCCGGCCTCGGGCCCGACATCACGCAGGGCGGCAAGCGCTGGCACCACGCCTTCCACATGACCCCCGACCTGCCCGAAGCGCTGGTGCAGGGCCGCGAACGCATCTACCTCGGCTGGTTCTACGAGAACTTCAGTTGGCAGCGCGGCGCCATCGGCCCGGCCGACCTGGACGAGTACGTGCGCTGCTACGGCAAGCTGGGCGGCTTGCGCGCGGGCTTCGCGTATTACCGCAACATGCCGCAGGACCACATCGACAACCGGGCCCTGTTCGACTCGGGCTTCAGGCTGCCGATGCCGGTGCTGGCGCTCGGCGGCGCGCGCGCCGAGGCGCGCGGCCGCGGCGAGGAGCCTCTCGAGTCGCTGCGGCTGGTGGCCAGCGACGTGCGCGGCGGCAGCCTGCCCGACTGCGGGCACTTCGTGCCGGAAGAGCAGCCGGATTTGCTGGCCAGGCATCTGCGCGAGTTCTTCGCGGCGCATTGAGCGTCGCCGGGCGCCTCGGCGCTTGTCTCAGCGCTCGCCTCAAGCGCTGAGGCCGCCGAGGTAGACCGTCCTGCCGCCCGTCGCCCACCGGAATGCCGATGCGATCGCCGTCGAGACCGAGGGCGCGGCCACGCTGGCCAGGCTTGAACGCCCGCGCGCAAAGTGCCGCGGCGTCACGCCGGTGAGCTGCTTGACCACCCGGGTCATGTGCGACTGGTCGGCAAAGCCGCGCGCCGCGGCGGCATCGGCCAGCGTGGCGCCGGCAAAGATGCTGCGCGCCACGCCCTGCACCTGAGCCACCTGCGCCAGGTGACGCGGCGAGACGCCGAGCCAGCGCTCGAAGTCGCGCTCGAGTTGCCGGCGCGACACGTGCTGCTCATCGGCCAGGTCCTGGATCGGTGCGCGCGGCGCTTCGCACAGGCGCATGGCCGCGCGTGCGGCGCGCAGCGCTTCGCGGCCGGGCGGCCGCGGCGCATCGGCACGCGCTTCGAGCCAGGCGCCGAAGGCACGCAGTTTGCCGTCCAGGCCCGCGGCCATGGCGATGTCGGACTCCAGCCGGCGCGTGACCCGCTCGTCGAGCAGCGCGGCCAGCGGCGCACGCAGGCGCTCGCTCGCGCCGAGCCGGCGGCTTTCGAGCAGGCGCACGCTGCCCAGCGGGGTGAGCATGGCGAACAGCGTGACACACTCACCGGCACCGGTGAACGCGCCCGTCCACGAGCGGATGCCGGTGAGCCGCGTGTTCAGCCCGAGCTCGCCTTTGGGGCCGATGGCCTCGGTGCCGCGTGCGAGCTGCACCGACAGCATCATCGAATCGTGCGGTGCCACGGCCAGTGGCACCGGCCCGGTCTCGCCCATCTCCACGCCGACAATCGCCGACACGCTGTCTTGCAGCGCGGCCGGCACCGGCAGGTGCAGCGTGCGCACGTCGGCAGGCGCGGCGCTGCTGGCCGCGCCGGGGCCGGCAGCAGAGGGGCTGTCGAAGGTTTCGGCGCCGTTCGGCGCCGCCCGGTAGAGCCCGGGCTCGTTCAATCGGTCCATGGCGGAGTCACTCGTGAAAACCCCTCCCCGCCGCGAGGCGCGGATGCTAACCGCCAAACGCCATGCTTGCAGCGACCGGCGACGCTCCGACCCCCGCGCGCGACGCGGTCGCTGCGCAGACGACAGTGCATCGTGGGCGGAAGCGATTGGGAGAGGATGGGAGATGGGGGGTGGGCCGTGAAGCATCTTCGGGTTTTTCCAGGTGCGTGGTCTTGAACATTCGCGACGCACCGGCCGCCGGTTGTCGCAACGCTTCTAGAGCGCGGCGCAGCGGCGCGCTCCAATGAGGTGCGGGGGCGGAGATGCGCCAGGCAGGGCCGGCTTCTGCTGCGCCCCCCGCGGGTGAGCGGCGGCGCCTCACAGGCGCTTCAGGACCACCAGCCGCCGTGGTGCGCGGCCACGCAGCAACGCCACCGCGCCGCCAAGGAACTGGCCGAGCCAGAAGTTGCAGCGCACGGCGCGCGGCGCCCAGGCGGGAGCGATGGCGCGAAACCCCCAGCGGACATAGCGCGCGGCTTCGGCGCGCGCCGTGACCAGATGCACCGGGCCCAGCTGATCCGCGAGCAGGTTGTCGATGAGCATCGAGGCGATGCCCCGGCCGCGGTACTCCGAGCTCACCACCAGCGAACCCAGTTCGCGCGAACCGTCGCGATGGCGCCGCATCTGCACGGCACCGACCACGGCGTGGCCGTGCGTGGCGACGCGGAAATGCGGCCATTCGATGCCGTGCGGATTGAGGCGCTCGCCCCGGACCAGCGCTTCGATGGCGGCCTGGTCGGTGGCGACCGCCCGGCGCACGAATGGTGCCATGGCGCGCCTCAGTGCAGCGCGGCGCCTGCTGCGCGCAGCCGCGTGAAGACGTTGAGCGCAAACAGCAGCACCCCCAGCGACACCATCGAAGCACCGGCGGCGATGAACGGCACCGGCTTGTTGCCGGAGACCATGCCCCACGCATACGAACCCATGAAGAGCACCAGCCCCAGCGTGTGCAGCCAGTAATGGGCCTGCGCCATCCAGCCGCGCTGCAGATGCGGGTGCAATGAATACAGCAGCCCCGCCAGGCCGAGTGCGACCCACCCCAACAGGTTGATGTGCGCATGCACGTGAATGAAGCGGAAGTCCTGGTTCGCACCCATGTAGGTACCGAGTGCGACGCCGGCGACAAAGAACGCCACGGCGGTGTGGATCAAGCGATGTGAAAGCAAAGGTCTCTCCTCGGCCCATGGGCAACTGCCTGCGGGCGCGTGACAAGTGAAAAGGGCGGACGATGCCGCAGCCGCACCGCACGTGTCTTGCACGTTTGCGACCCGCGAGGCTGTTGCGGTCGTGCGGATGGCGAGCCGCACGCG
>JALHOU010000281.1 GCA_022842825.1 Rubrivivax sp. | reverse complement strand
CGGGCGGAGCCCGTGACGCGGCGGCCGCCGGGCTGCCCTGAGCGGGCTTGCACCGGGGTTGCGGCTACTCGCGCCAGCTGGGGTCGATCTTGTCGACGAGCCGCACCATCGCGGCAAACGTGTCGCTGCCGAACTCGGGCTCGGCGTTGACCTTCTTCGCGTCCTCCTGGCACGACAGGCGGATCGCGTCGCTGATCGGCACCGTGGCGCCGAGCGGGGCGCCCGCGAGCTGGATCTCGCACGAGCGCTGCAGGATCCACAGCGTGTAAAAAGTGACCGGCAGTGCCGGCCCCCAGGCGAGCAGGCCGTGGTTGCGCAGGATGACGGCGGGCTTGGGTACGCGGCCGTCGACACCGGCGCCGATGTCGGCCACGAGGCGCGGCCCCTCTTCGCCGCGCACGGTGATGCCCTCGAAGTCGTGATAGGCCACGCGTCCCCACAGTTGCGCGGCGTAGAAGTTGTCGTGCGTGAGGCCGGCCCTGGAGCTGGCCACCGCCATGCCGGCGGTGGTGTGGGTGTGCATCACGCAGTGGGCGTCGGGCACGTGGGCGTGGATCGCGCAGTGCGGTGCCACGCCGGCGGCATTCACCGGCGCATCGGCGGGCTCGACGACGCGGCCCTGCAGGTCCACTTTCACGAGGTTGGACGCCTTCACCTCCGTGTAGTGCAGGCCGAAGCGGTTGAGCAGCAGGTGGCCCGGCGAGCCGGGCACGCGCAGCGAGATGTGGTTGTAGATGAGCTCGGTCCAGCCGAGCTGGTGGAAGACGCGGTAGCAGGCGGCGAGCTGCTGCCGCGCCGCCCACTCCTCGCTCGAGCAGCGCTCGCGCGTGACGGTGCCGATGCCGGCGGTGGCCGTCTTGTTGAAGGCGGCGGGGGTGGAGGCGGCGGTCGCGGCCGTGGAGGGCGCTGCGGCGCGGCTGTGCAGGGCGGTGGTCATCGGGAGTCTCCGTTGCGGGTGGGCCGATCTTCGAGGTACAGCCGGTCGGCGTAGGTGGCGAGCCATTCGGGGCGGAAGGCCACGAAGATGGCCACGATCATGCCCGTGAGGACGGCGTCGCCCCAGCCCGCGAGCCAGCGGGCCAGCAGCAGGTCTTCGAGCGCGAGGCCGCGCGGCAGCGGTTGTGCCATGGCCTGCAGCGTGCCGGCGGCCACGTTGGCCAGCGCCGTGGCGATGAAGCCGCGGCCGAGGATGTAGACGAACAGGTGGTGCGGCAGCCAACGTCGGATGGCGCCGCCCAGCGTCAGCGCCATCGTCGCCGGGGCCACGCCGAGCCACAGCGCGCGCTGCAGTGCCTCGGCGGCGGAAAGGTCGCCCAGCCACGCGGCTGCCATGGCCACCGGCACCAGGGCCAGCACGGCGAGCGGCCAGCCGGCCATCAGCATCAGCAGGCAGGCGCCAGGCAGCGGCTGCGCCGCCGGCATCGCACCCAGCCGGTCGGCCACCCACGAAAGCGGCAGCAGCGCGCACCACGCGAGCCATGGCCAGGGCGGGCCCGAGGGTGGCAGGCCGCGCCAGGGCCGCAGGGCCAGCGCCACCGCCAGTGCCACAGCGCCAACCAGCGCCGCGGCGGCAAGGGCGAATGGGCCGGACCAGACCATGGCCCGATCGTACGCGGCGCGCTGGGGTTAACCCTGGAGAGCGGCCGCATGCCGTGCGCACCGACCTGCGGGTGCTCGGCGAGGGCGATCCCGTGTTCGCAGCACGCGGCGCCGCCACGCGGAGTGGCTACGCGGCCGAGAACAACGCCGACGCCAGCGCCCGCTCGCGCTCGGCAATGGTCTGCAGGAACTCCTTGGCGCCGCCCATGCCACCGAAGGCGTCGAAGCCGGCCTCGAGGAAGCGTTGCAGCGCCTCCAGACCGGCGGCCCGGGCGGGGGCGCGCATCATGTGCAGGCTGGCACGCAGGAACCGGCTGCGCGTATGGCGATCCAGCGCTTGCCCCACCTGCAGCAGCAAGGCGATCTGACGCTCGCGCTCGGCGACCTGCCCGACCGCGCGCCAGGCGCGGCCGTACGAGATGGCGTCCGGCGCGTCGGCGCCCAATGCCTCGGCCATCAGCGTATCCAGCCTCTCCGACAGCGCGTGCAGCTGCGACAGCGCCACCACCGTGCCGACCACCTCGCCGGGAAAGAGGCGCACGATGGCCGGCACGACACGCGCGAACTGCAGGTCGCGCTGCACGAAGTCGTCGGGGCCGTACAGCTCCTCCAGGAAGAACTGGGCCGACTGCCGGTACCGGGTGCTCGCCAGCAGGTCGGCGTAGGTCTGGCGCAGGCGCTGCTGCTGGTAGCGCTTGAGCGCGTTGACGCGCCGGGCCAGCGGCGGGTCGGCCGCACGCCGGGCGCGTTCGCGCTCCACCTCCGCCAAGCCGGCGAGGATGGCTTCGGCGGGGGTCATGCCCGCAGGGGGTCTGTGCGGCCGCAGTGGCCCTGGCAATCCGGGCAGCGCGGCCTCACTCAGCGGCCCGAGCGGGCTCGGGCGGCTCCGCCTGGCGAACCACTGTCACGGGCACCGGGCTCGCCTCCAGCACGGCCAGCGTGACCGACCCGAGGTCGCGTGACTCGGGCACCGCCCCCTGGCCCTGCGCGCCCAGGATGATGGCGTCGCAGGCATAGGTCTCGGCCAGCTCGACGATCAGGTGCTCGGGCACGCCGGCGGCGACTTCGCTCTCGTAGGCGGCGCCGGCTTCGTCCAGCAGGGCCTCGGCCGCGCGCAGGAGGTCGGCACCGGCATCGCGCTTGAGGGCCGCGATGCGCTCGGCGTCGTGTGTCACCACCACCTCGTAGAGCGAGGCGGGTTCCTGCACGTTGGCGAGCACGAAGGTGATCTCGGCACGCCCGCCGGCCCAGCGCAACGCGTGCCGGACGGCGCCCAGCGCGTCCTCGGAGCCGTCCACGGGCAGCAGGATCTTCCAGGTGGTCGGTGTCATGCGGTCCTCCACGGCCAATGCGCGATGCAAAACCCCATCATCGCAGCGGCCGAGGCGCCGTGCTTGTCCGCAGATCAACTCGGGGCGGAATCGACGGCTTGCATGGCAAGCGCGGCGGACATGGCGAACGCGGCCGGCGCCGCCGCTCACCGGTCGATGACGTCGCCGGCCTCGATGGCCAGGGCACCGCTGTCGACCAGTTCGCGCACGAAGCCTTCGACCCAGTCGGCGAGCGTGGCCGAAGTACCGCGGCCGGCTCCGAAGCCTTCCCAGACGCGGAGCATCAGCGGCGCCGCCGCGGACCAGCGCACGAGTTCAGCGAGCGGCAGCCGGCGTTCCTCCATCACGTGGTACTTCACGAGCACCTTCGCGGCATGGCGGGCATGGCGCGCCGGGTTGGCGCGGAAGCCGGCCAGGCGCGAACGCGCCCGCGCCAGCGCGCTCGCCACGTCGACGAAAGGCGCGCCGTGACCGGGCACCACGAGGCGCACGGGCAGCCCTTCGATGAGGTCGAGCGTGGCGCCCACCTCGTCGAAGCCGCTTTCGCCGACGAGCTCGGGGAAGACGACGCCGAAGCCGTTCTCCCACAGCGCGTCGGCCGAGAGCAGCAGGCCCGCTGCGGCGTCGAAGAGCATGAGCGAGTGCGGGTCATGCCCCGGCGCCGCGAGCGCCTGCCAGCGGCGGCCGCCAGCGACGAACGATTCGCCAGGCGCCAGCGTGCCCTCGATGGAGAAGCGCTCGCGCTGCCCGAAGTCGTCGTGCGAAAGGCGCGTGAGATCCCAGGCACGTACCGCGTCGGCCAAGCCGGGCGGGATGACGATGGGCACGCCGAAGGCCTGCTGCAACAACGCATTGCCGCCGCAGTGGTCGGAGTGCAGGTGTGTGTTGACGATGCGCGCCAGCCGCTGCGGCGCGGGCGTGCCCGCCGGTGCACCCGGCAGCGGCCCCTCCATGGCGCGCTGGACGAGGGCCAGCGTCTGCTCGCGATGCGCCACATGGCCGGTGTCGACGAGCACCGCGCCGGGCTCGCCGGGCGCGGCATGGATCAGGATGTTGTTCGAGGAGAGCCAGCCCCGCTCCAGCACGGTGAGGCCGGCCAGCGCGGGGTGGAGCGGTGTGGCGGGCGGCTTGTCGTGTGGCGGGGCCATGGACGGTCATTGTGCTTCCCGGTACGGTGCAGTGCGGCGCGGCGCGGCGCGCCGGCTGGCGCGACGCAGTCGCGCATTGGCCCCAGCCTGGGCCGGGCAGGCCCATCCCGGCCCGGCGGGGTCGGCCGCGCTCATGCATCATGACGGCCATGGCCGCGATCAAGCTCGAGCACTTGCGACATCACGCCCTCTCGCGCAGCCTCTTCGCCCCGACAACGCTGCCGCGGGCCATCGCGAAGCTGGGCTTCGTGCAGGCCGACCCCATCCGCGCGCCGGCGCGCGCGCAGGACCTGACGCTGCGCCACCGCGTCGCCGACTACCGCGCCGGCGATCTCGAGCAGCGCTACCCGCGCCTGGCGGTGGAGGAGGACTTCTTCGTCAACTACGGATTCCTGCCGCGCGCCACGCAGCGGCTGATGCACCCGCGCATCGGCACCCAGGGGTGGGCGGCCGCGCGGCGGCGCCAGGCCGAGGCGGTGCTCGCCTTCGTGCACGAGCGCGGCACCGTGCACCCGCGCGATGTCGATGCCCACTTCCAGCATGGCAAGGCGCGCAACTGGTTCGGTGGCTCGAGCAACGCCAGCACGCAGCTGCTCGACGCCATGCACTACCGCGGCCTCGTGCGAGTGGCGGGCCGCGAGGGTGGCGTGCGCCTTTTCGCGCCCATCGGCGCGGGGCCGGCGGTGAGCGCGCCACCGCCCGACCCGGCTGCCGCCTACGACGCGCTCGCCGACGTGGTGGTGCGCAAGTACGCGCCGCTGCCCGAGCGCACGCTGGCCGAGCTGGTGCTGCGCATCCGCTACGGCGCGCCGCAATGGGCGCACCTGCGCCAGGCCGCGCTCGCGCGGGCGAAAGCGCGCTTGCCGAAGGTGCGCCTGGACGGCGTGCACTGGTACTGGCCGCCGGGCGAGTCGCCGGCGAGCCCCCGCCATGCGCGCGTGCCCGACGAGGGCCGCGTGCGCCTGCTGGCCCCGTTCGACCCCGTGGTGTGGGACCGCCGCCGCTTCGAGCACTTCTGGGGCTGGGCCTACCGCTTCGAGGCCTACACGCCGGCGGCCAGGCGCCAACGCGGCTACTACGCCTTGCCGCTGCTGTGGCGCGACGAGGTCATCGGCTGGGGCAACCTCACCTGGCGCGAGGGCCGACTGCAGTCCGAGGTGGGCTACGTCGCAGGCCGGGCACCGCGCGAGCGCGCCTTCCGCATCGCCCTCGAAGAGGAGCTGGGGCGCATGTCGGCTTTCCTCGCGCCACGGTGAGTGCGATGCCGACGTCGGGCAAGCCGGCCGGCGGGCCGGAGTCGCTGCGCGCGCCGATGCGGGTGCCGCCGTCGCCGATGCCGGGGTCGATGAGGGTGTGGCCCCTGGCGCTGCTCGCCGGGCTGCTGCCACTCGTGGGCACGCTCGTGGCCTGGGCGGTGTCGACGCGCGAGGGGCTGATCCCGGCCTGCAACCCGTTTGTCGACGGTTGTGTCTCGGTCAGCCGGGCGGCCCGGCACGGGCTCGCGAACCACCTGTTCCGCGCCGTGATGCTGCCCGCGGCCGTCCTGCAGGGCCTGTGCTGGCTGCTCGCGGCGCGCTGGCTCGGCACGCTGCTGCCGCCGTACCGGCTGCTGGCGGCGCTGGCGCCGCTCGGCTGGGTGGCCGCGCTGGCGCTGGTGCTCTACGGCACCTTCCTGGGCACCGAGGGCGTGGTCTACCGCTGGCTGCGCCAGTACGGCACGGTGCTCTACTTCGGCGGCACCTGCATCTGCCTGCTCATTGCCGGCGGTGGCGTGCAGCGCGCCGTGCGCGCCGGCCGTCTTGCCCTCGCACGCTGGGTCGAGCATTCCATGGTGGCGCTGGCGGTGACGCTGGTGACGCTCGGCCTGCTCAACGCGCTGGTGGCGGCCCTGTTCGGCGACGAGATCAAGGGCCGCATGGAGAACGTCACCGAATGGTGGGGGGCGCTGATCTTCGTGCTCGGGTTCTGCGCGCTGGCCATCATCTGGCGGCGCGTGGGGCTCGTCGTGCGGCTCGGCACCGCCACCGGCCCGGGCTCCGGCCCGCCTTGACGGCGCGCCTCAGCGGGCCAGTGGCACGGCGCGGGGTGCCAGCGGCGCCGGGC
>JALHOU010000280.1 GCA_022842825.1 Rubrivivax sp. | reverse complement strand
GAGGAGTCGGTGCCGTCGATGCGCGAGGAGTACCAGCGCAAGGTGCGCATCGCCTGCCAGGCCTTCAACGTGCACCGGCTGCTGTGGCCTCGCCTGGCGCGGCTGCCGGCGCTGTCGCTTTACAAGTACGTGTCGCACAAGCTGCTGCGCTGGTTCACGATCTATCTCCTCGTGCTGGCCTACGTGGCCTTCGTGGCGGTCGCCGTCGTGGCAGGCCCGCCGTGGGCGGTGGCCGCGGCCGCGCTGCCGCTGCTCGCGTTGTGGCTGCTCGGCTACCGGTTCCCGGTGCAGCCGGTGGCGCAGGTGTTCGACATCCTGAGCGCCATGGCGGGCGCGGGTGTGGGGGTGTGGCGCTCGGTGCGGGGGCACCTGTACCAGACCTGGCAGCCGGCGGCGTCTCTGCGCAAGCCGTAGTCGACGGATCGCTCGCGGGCGGCGGGCTTTCGGGTGAGTCGGCGGACTCGGGCGCGGCCGGGTCTCGCCCCGGCAGGCGACCTACTTTCTTTGCTCGTGCAAAGAAAGTAGGCAAAGAAACACGTGGATGTCCTGCAAGGATGGATTGCCTGCGGAGGCGGGCCTCTATTTGGCCGGCGCGCTCCGGCGAGAAACACCATCGATCAAGTCCCACGCCACGACTGGCGCTCGGAAGTTCGGGCCCGACGCTGTGCGCCCCGGCGGCGACTTTGCCCGTTCTCTCGAGCGCGGGTCGCGGCGCGCGGATGCATCGTTGGTGTTTGTGACCGGCGCGCGCCGGCCACATAGAGGCCCGCCTCCGCAGCGAGCCCATCGCATCAGGACATCAAGGTGCTTTCTTTGCCTACTTTCTTTGCACCAGCAAAGAAAGTAGGTCGCCCGCCGGGGCGAGACCCGGCCGCGCCCGAGTCCGCCGACTCACCAGAAAGCCCGCTGCCCCGAAAGGACCTTTTATCAGGCCCATGCCTGCCGCGCCGGCCGTGCGAGCAGCCGACGCTGGTCGTGCCGCGACATATCCAGCACCGTGTCGCGCAGCGCCACACCACGATCGGCCCAGTGGAAGAGCGGCGCCGCCTCGGCATGCGCCCGGCGCTGCAACCGGTCGAGCGCCGACAGGTCGTCGATGTGCGCGACGACGGTGCGCACGAGCGACGAAAGGTCGGCGCAGCCGAGCATCGCGCCGCGCACCGCGGCCGGCAGGCCGGACGCCGCGGCGTCGAGCGTCACCACCGGCAAGCGGCCGAAGACATAGTCCAGGAACTTGAGCTTGAATCCGCCGCCGATGACCTCCGGCACGATGGCCAGGCGGGCCTGCCTGAAGAGCGGCGCGACGTTGTCGACGAAGCCATGCAGCGTGACGCTTGCGTACCCCGCCAGCTGCGCGCGCAGCGCCTGCGGCACGTCGCCCACCACGTCCAGGCCGATGCCGTGTGCGGTGAACGGGCCGTCGGCCTGCTGCACGAGCGCCTTCAGGTTCTCCTGCTTGGCCACCCAGCGGAACGAGCCGACCATCAGCACGCGCCGCGGCACCTCGGGCGTCAGCGAGCGGTCGGGCATCTCCAGGCCGCTGTAGCCGGGGGTCAGCACGAGCGTGCGGCCGCCGCCGCGCACCGGCGCGAAGGCCTCGGCATCCTCGGCGGCGATGCAGCACAGCAGGTCCACGTCGCGGGCCAGTTGTCGTTCCACGCGCCGGACCTTGAGCAGGTTCAGCCAGGCACCGAGGCGCCGAAGCGGCGAGCCGCGCATGTGCCGCACCAGGCCCTGCCACAGTGTCGTCTCGTGGTTGTGCGCCACGTGCACCAGCAGCGGTGGCCGGCTGAGGGCGCGTCGATGGCGTTGCACTGCGGGCAGCGCCCAGGCCATGCCGTAGTGGTCGATGACGACCATGTCCCAGTCCTGTGAGAGCAATGCGCCCAGCCGTCTGCGGTAGGCGGACGTGGCGTGGATGGCGCCGTTCAGCGGTTGCCCGCTCAGCAGCCCTCGCCAGGTGGCGTCTTGGCCGCCCTCGACACCCTGCCAGGCGATGACCTCCGTCCCCGCGATGCCGGGCGGCGCGTGGTCCGCGGGCATCGCACCGCCTGCGGCGGCGTGGCCGAGGAAGTGAACCTCGGCACCGGCCCCGGCCAAAGCACCGGCCAGGCGTGCCGAGTAGATGCGGTCGCCGCTGTCCAGCGGGAACGGCAGCGCGCGCGCCAGCCACAGGCAACGCATCGGCGCGGTGGGAGTCATGTGCGATCGCCAAGCCGCAGCGCCAGGTCGCCCCGGCGCAGGTCGCGCGGCGCAGGCAGCGTGTCTTCGGCCGGCGAAGCGCGCGCAGGCGAGGCGTGTGCAGCCGTCATCCGCCAGGCGGCCAGGCGGCCGGCGCGGCAGTCGGCCTGCAGCCTCTCCACGGCACCGTCGCAGCGCAGCAGTGCGCGCTCGTGCGCGCCGTCGCTGCTCAGCCGCTGCGCAGACGCCAGCACCTGCTGCAACTGCGCCGCCGCCCGTTCTCGGCAGCGCCGGATGACGCCCGGCGCCAGTCGTTCGTGCAGTGCGGGCGCGACGCGCGCCATGCGCTTGAGCACGGCTTCGGCGAGCACGCTGCTGCGACGGCGCCAGACCTGTGCGGCGCGCGCAGAGGAGCGGGCATGGTCGCCCAGCAGTTGCTCGCGCGTCCACGCCAGCTCGCGCGGCCCGCCGGCACGCCGCGCCTGGTCGCGGTAAGCGCCGATGTGCGCGAACGAGCTGTGCATCAGCACCTTGTCGCGCAGCACCTCCAGCGGCGAACTGGGCGCGAGCAGCAGCGGCGCGTACTCCACGCCCACCGTCGCGGCCCAGTCGGTCCACTTGAAGGGCGCCACTTCGCGCGACAGCACGATGGGGATCCACGGCACGCGCAGCGCGTCGGCCACGATGGCGGCATGCATCGACTCGGCGATCACCAGGCGCGCGCCGGCGATGCGGTCGATGACGCTCCGCGCGTCGTCGCGCGGGTCGACGAACTGCACGCCGGCCATCGCGCAGGCTTCTGGCCATTGCCCGAACAGTACGGACTTCCAGTGCGGCACGAACACGGCGCCGCCGCGGGAGGCGGCCCGCGCCTTCCAGCGTGGATGTCGCGCCAGCAGGATGGCCGGGTCGCTGAGCACGGCACTATCGGGCAGCGACAACAGGCGGGCCGTGAGCGGCCCGCGCACGCCGTAGATGCGCCAGCGCGCAGGAGCGGCGCGCACGTCGGGGGCGCGTGCGTAGCCGCCGCCCGTGCCCAGCACGACGTTCAGGCCGCCGGCGGGCAGGCGTTCGTCGAGGATGGAGCCGATGCCGACGAAGTTGACGCCGTCGGCCGCACCGTCGAACAGCGTGGGGAAGAGCTCGGGCCACAACCAGGCGTTCAGCTCGTCGCCGAAGTTGCGTTCGACACCGGTGGTGAGATGGATCTTCATGAAGGTCCTGCGGCAGGGTGGAGAACGTGGCGCCAGGCCGCGGACACGCGCTGCGTGCCCAGCAGCCCCGTGGCCACGAGGGCGTAGAGGAATGCGCCGGTGGCGGTGCCCGCCACCAGCACGAGCAGCGGCGCGTGCACCGCCGGCGTCAGCATCGACATGGCGCCGTGCAGCAGCGCGCCCATGGCCAGCGCGGCCGCGATGGGGATGAACACGGCGCGCAAGAGGGCGCGCAGCTCGATGCCGAACCGGGCATGCAGGATGAACAGCACCAGCGGCAGCATGATCGCGAGCCGTGCCACCCAGGCGAGCGGGCTTCGCAGCGCGGCGGTCATCAGCGCCAGGCTTGCCAGTTCCGCCAGGCTGACGAGGAGCGCGATGCGCGGCCGCCCCAGGCCCAGGATCATGGTGTTGGCCATGAAGGTCGGGCTGCGCAGCGCCTGCGCCAGCGCAAACCAGGCCACCAGGCCGGCCGCCTGCTCCCAGCCGGCCCGGCCGATGAACAGCACCAGCGGCTCGGCCAGCACGGCCATCAACAGCAGCACCGGCATCATCGCGAAACACAGCCTGCGCGTCGTGGCGATGAACATCGAGCCCACGTCGCGCCCTTCGTGGGCGGCCGCCGCCAGCCGCGAGAACACCACGCGCGCGACGCCGGTGACGAGCACGGCCACCAGCATGTCCACGATGCGCAGCGCCAGCGCCAGCTGGCCCACCACGGCCGCCGGCAGCACGAACCCGCAGGCGACCTGGAAGAGGCGGCTCATGTTCGCGTTGAGCAGGCCTGAAGCGGAGTTCCACGACGCGTAGCCGGCCAGCCGGCGCGCGCCTGACAAGTCGCGCGTCAGGCGCGCCCGGGGGGCCCGCACTGCGGCCAGCAGCCCCAGCAACGCCAGTGCCGCCAGGTTCTGGTTGAGGACCATCGCCCACACGCCCGCGCCCTGGGTCAACGCGACGATGGCGGCCACGCCGCCGACGAGGCGGCTGCCGGCCATGGCCAGCGCCAGCGGGCGCATCGACAGGCGCCGGCGCAATTGGGCGATGGCCATGGCCGAGCCCGCCGACATCAGCACCGAGGGCACCATCCACAGCGCCAGCTCGGCCGCGCCGACTCCGGAACCGATGCCGCCGGCCATGCCTGAACCCATGCGCGCTCCGGCGGGCTGGCCCTGCAAGGCCCACCAGCCGAAGGCGCCGATGCCTGCGGCCAGCACCGTCGCCATCAGCAGGCCGGCCGTGTGCGCCGCGTCGATGTCCGAGGGCTGCAGGTCCTTGCGCTGCACGACGGCGTTGTGGAAGAAGCTCTCGACGAACGAGCAGGCGATCTGCACCACGCCGAGCGCGATGGCGGCGCGGCCGAACGAGTCGGCATCGAGGTAGCGCGCCAGCATCGCCAGCACGACGAAGGACACCACGGCCAGGCTCAGCGACTCCAGGCTCGACCAGAGCATCGGCCGGCCGCCCGTGCGGCGTCCTCCACCCGGGGCACCCGGGGTGCCCAACGCGCCCGGGGCGTTCGCGGCGCCCGACTCAGCCATCGCGCTCATGCCGGTAGGCCCGGATGTGGTCGATCTCGAAGCGCCCGGGCCAGGGCGTCGTGGCGTCGGGGTCGGGGATCCAGCCCGCGTCCTTGCTGCCCACGGCCAGGTTGGCCAAGAGGTACATCGGCTCATGCAGCCCGTGCGGGCCGCTCGTGAACTGCAGCTGCCCGTCGATGAAGAAGCGCACGTCGTCGGCCGTCCACTCGGCACCGTAGACGTGGAAGCCGTCGGTGGTGTCGACGGCGTCGTCGACCCAGCGCAGGCCCGGGCGGGCCTTCGAGCGGCCCTTCTCGTGGATGCCCAGGTGCACGCTGCGCGGCCGCGCGCCCGAGCCTTCCATGACGTCGATCTCGGGCGGCCACCGGCCGCTCTTGGGCAGCAGCCAGAACGCCGGCCAGAAGCCGCGGCCGGCCGGCAGGCGTGCGCGCATCTCGAAGTAGCCGTAGCGCTGCCAGTGCGTCAGCTCGCTGGTGATGCAGCCCGAGACGTAGCGCTGGCCGCCGAGCAGCGGCGCCATGCGCTCGTCGGTGCGCCCGGCGGTGATCGTCAGCACCCCATCGGCGATCGCGAACGGCTGCACCCCCAGCGGCGCGGCCCCTTTTCCGGCGTCGCCCGCACGGCCGGCATAATCGACATCGACGTACACCTGTTTCTCGCCGTTGATGATGGTGTGGCGTTCGTGCCGGTAGCGGCTGCGCCAGGCGGGCGCACCCGGGCGGCTGCCGTTGGCGGTTTCGTTGATGCGCGTGACGTCGGTGTCGTCGAAGTCGTCGCCGAAGCTCGGCTGGTAGCCGTGCGGCACGAAGCCGCGTGCGATGCGTTCCTGGCCATGTGCCAGGCGCGGCAGGCAGGCTGCGGCCGCGAAAGCCGCAGCGTGGCCGAGGAAGTCGCGGCGGCCGGTGGGCACGATCGTGCTGTGGGGCGTGCTGTGGGTTGCGCCGTTCATCTGCCGTGCATCGTGCCCATGAGTCGTGCGTCAGGCCGCAGTCGGCATCCGCCGCGCGCCGCGGCGCAGCCAGGCCATTGCCAGCGCATGCAGTGGCGGGCGCAGCAGTTCGCGGTAGACCGCGAAGGCCGCGAACGCGGCCTGCGCCACTACACGCGGTGTACGCAGGTGCAGGCGGGCTGCGTAGGCCGCGTAGTACTTGCCGAAGAGGTAGTTGGTGTAGTGGATGGACCAGTAGATGCGTCGCCAGGCCTGCGTGCGCTGGCCACCAGTGCGCACCTGCGACAGCGGCAGGTGCAGGCTGTGGCAGGCGTTCGTGACCCAGATGTCGTGGCC
>JALHOU010000279.1 GCA_022842825.1 Rubrivivax sp. | reverse complement strand
GGCTCTTCCGATCTACGGCCTCCTGCACCCGCGCCTGCATCGCGGGCGGCAACGGCGCCGGCGTGGCGGCGATGCCCCCGCGCCCGGGCTCGCCTCGCTCGGGAACACGCGGTGCCGCCGCGGCCGCCACGCACAGGCCCGCGAGGCCGATGGAAAGGCACAACAGGCAACGCAGCCGCATGCGGCCATTCTGGGGCCGATGCATCCGCCCGACGGCGGCCTTCGCATCTGCGGCCACCGAGCGAGGGCTCATGGCACTGGTCCGACCCCACGCGCCGGCAAAACCGACCCCCGTGAAAACCCTGCATACACCGTGACATCCAGACGACCCCGAGCCGCGTACTCCCAGGTGGAGGCGCTGCACAAGCGCCTGGGAGGGAGCATCGATGAGCGCAAGAGCGATGCGCCGGCCTCGCCTTCCGTCGGGCCGGCCGAAGCCCGGCGTGACGACGGCGGGTGCATCGGTTCGCACAGGCGCCAGTTCGGCATGAGCGGCGCCACCGCCCGCAGCGCAAACGTGCTGCCGATGCCCGCCCGCCGCAGCATTGCGCAGCGCCAGGCGTTTGAAGGTCAGACCGCCGCGGACGAGGTGGCTGAAGACTCCGCCGAGGACGATCTCGGCGCCGAGTCGATCGAAGCCGACTTGCTCGGCCTGGATGAGGAGCAAGACGAAGGCGGCCTTCCCGATCCGGATGCGAGCGCTCGGCCTCGGGCGGCCCAGGCCGCCCCCGCGTCGCCCGGCGACACTGCCGACGACACGACGATGGCCGACTGGATCGCGCGCATTGCGCGCCAGGACGAGCGCGCGCTCGAGGCGCTCTACGACGCCACCGCTGCACGCGTGAACGGCCTCGTGCTGCGCATCACCCAGCGCGCCGCCCTGGCCGAGGAGGTGCTCGAGGACACCTACTGGCAGGTGTGGCGACAGGCCCCACGCTTCGACGCCCAGCGCGGCCGACCCATCACCTGGCTGCTGGCGATGGCGCGTTCGCGCGCCATCGACACCCTGCGCCGTGAGCAACGCTACCAGCATGACGCGCTGCCCGAGGACGACAGCGCCGAGGCCGCCGGCCTGTCCGATGCGCACGTTGCGCCGCCACAGGACTTGCTCGAGGCGACGCGCGGCCACGCGCACGTGCATGCGGCGCTGGCCTCGCTCGAGCCCCGTTCGCGCCAGCTCGTCGCGCTCGCCTTCTTCCGTGGTCTCACGCACGACGAAATCGCCGCGCAGCAGGGCCTGCCGCTGGGTACCGTGAAGTCGCTCATCCGGCGCGCCCTGCAGCAACTCAAGCGCGTGATGGAGGCCGAACATGCGTGAGCCCTGGGACGACCCCATCGCCACGCTCGCCCGCGCCGGGATGCCGTCGCCCCTGGTGCGGCCCCCTGGCCCGCCCGATGCGGCAGGCGACGCGGCCGACGACGCCTTCGGCCCGCTGTGGCAAGCGAGCGCGGCGTGGCGGCCGGCAGTCCCGCCGGCGCTGCGACGCCGCCTCTTCACGCGCGTCACGGTCAGCGCCGAGGGCGCACGCGGCTTGCACACGCGGCGCCATGCCGACACCGTGGCGGCCGAGGCCGGCCCCGGCGTGACGCTGCGTCCGCTGTACCGCACCAGCGGCACGCCACGGCGACCGGGCGAGCCCGAGGCGGTGAGCCTCGTCGAGCTGATGCCGGGGGCCGCATGGGCGGGCCCTTCGGCGCCGGGGGCGACCCTGCAACGCGAGTGCCTCGTGCTGCGCGGAAGCCTGAGCATCGGCGCGGCTGGCTTGCAGGCACACGACTACCACGTCGTGCCGGCGGGCGTGGACGTAGGCACACAGGTGAGCGCGGGCGTGCGCGCCGGCGTGGGCGCAGCCATCGATGGCGAAGGCTGGTCGACGCGGACCGGCGCACTCGTCTACCTGCGCGAGTCGCAGCCGGCCCATGGCGCGCCGAACCGCCCTGTCACGTTGCGTGCCGACCAGGCCGAATGGGCCGACTACGCCCCGGGCATCAAGCGCCGCGTGATGTGGCGCCAGGGCGCGCAGGCGGCGATGCTCTACCACGCACTGCCCGGTGCCGCCGTGCCGCACCATGGCCACCATCACGACGAGGAGTGCCTGATGCTGGCCGGCGACTTCTTCCTGGATGAAGTGCTGCTGCGCACGCTCGACTACCAGATCGCACCGGCCGGCACCGAGCACCGCGTGGCGAGCACCGACACCGGCGTCGTCATCTACGCGCACGGCGACGCCGATCTCGACGTGAAGTGAGGGCGGCCGGGCGCCTGCCCGTTGCGCCGACGCGGCGGTGCCAGAGCCGGGCGCCGCCCGTCGATGGTGTCCAATCGCGGCATGCCCGTGCCACCCTCGCGCCCACCCTCACGCCTGCGCGCGCCGAACTCGCCGCCTCGGCCCGACCCGAGGCCGCGGCCGTCGGCTCGATCTCTGCCCGCGACGGCGCCGTCCCAGGCGGCGGCGCCGCACGACGCCTCCAGCGAAGGCGTGCGCATCTCCAAGCTCATCACCGAGCGTGGCCTCGCCTCCCGGCGCGAGGCCGATGAGTGGATCGCCGCCGGCTACGTGCGCGTGGCGGGCGTGCCGGCCGTGCTCGGCCAGCGCGCGCGGCCCGAAGTGGCCATCGAGATCGACGCGCGGGCGCGTCGCATGCAGGCCGAGCGCGTCACGGTGCTGCTGCACAAGCCCATCGGCTACGTCAGCGGCCAGGCCGAGGACGGCCACGCGCCCGCGGCTTCCCTGTTCGTGCCGGCCAACCGCTGGCGCGAGGACGGCACCGGCGTCGAGTTCCACCGCGGCCACCAGCGTGGCCTGGCGCCGGCCGGGCGGCTGGACATCGACTCCACCGGCCTGCTCGTGCTCACGCAGGACGGTCGCATCGCCAAGCTGCTCATCGGCGAGGAGCACCGCGTCGAGAAGGAGTACCTGGTGCGCGTGCGCCACGTGCGGCCAGGGCCCCTGCCCGCGCCCGAGTTCGAACGGCTGCGCCACGGTCTCGTGCTCGACGGCGTGCCGCTGAAGCCGGCACGCGTGAGCTGGGCCAACGAGGACCAGTTGCGCTTTGTGCTGCGCGAAGGGCGCAAGCGGCAGATCCGCCGCATGTGTGAGTTGGTGGGGCTGGAGGTGCTGGCGCTCAAGCGCGTGCGCATCGGCTCGGTGGCGCTCGGGCCGCTGCCGGTGGGGCAGTGGCGCTACCTCGGGCCGATGGAGCGGTTCTAGGTCCCGTTCACACGGCGGCAACCGGTGCGAGCGCGCCGGCAGAAGCCCGGGCGGCTCGCCGCCTGCCTGCACTCATCTCGCGAGCCCCTCGCGCACGGCTGCTAACCTCGACGCATGCCTCTATCGACTCCGGCCACCGCGGCCGAGATCCCGCCCGTGGCCGTGACACTGCCGCTGGGCCGGGCCGCCTTCGTGCTCGCGTTGCTGCTGGGGCTGCAGCCCGTGGCAACCGACGTGTACCTGCCGGCGCTGCCTTTTCTGACCCAGGCGCTGGCCGCGCCGATGGCGCTGGCGCAGCTGACGATGTCGGCGCTGATCCTCGCCTTCGGCGTGGCCCAACTGGCCTGGGGGCCGGTGGCCGACCGCTTCGGGCGCCGGCCGGTCCTGCTCGCAGGGCTGTCGCTCTTTGCGTTGTCGGGCCTGGGCAGTGCCCTGGCCCCGAGCGTGGAGGTGCTGCTCGCTTGGCGCGTGCTGCAGGGCGTGGCGCTGGCCGCAGCCGTGGTCTGCGCGCGTGCGATGGTGCGCGACCTCTACGAGCCCGTCACCGGCGCGCGCGTGATGTCGCTCGCGATGTCGGGCCTGGCGGTCATCGCCATCGGCGGGCCGACGCTGGGCGGGGCGGTGGCCGGCGCCTTCGGCTGGCGCGGCGCGCTCGTGCTGGTCGGGCTCGCCGGCCTCGCGGCGCTGGCCTATGTCGGATGGCGCCTGCCCGAAACCGTGCGACGGCGCAACCCGGCGGCCACACGCGCGGGGCCGCTGCTGCGCGGCTGGGCGGCCATGCTGCGGCATCCGGTGTTCCGCGCCTGGACGCTGCTCATCGCCTGCACCTACGGCGGACTGTTCACCATCCTGGCCGCGTCGCCCTTCGTCTACATCGAGGTACTGGGCCTCACCAGCGCCGCCTTCGGCCTCACGCTCGCCTGGGGTGGTGGCGTCTACCTTGTCGCCACCTTCGTGGGCCGGCGCTGGATCCATCGCCATGGCATGGGCGGCACGGTGCGCCGCGGCGCGGCCTTCACGCTGGCCGGCGGCCTGCTGGCCCTGGTGGCCACGCAGGTCGGCGAAGGCGCACTGTGGTGGCTGCTGGCGGCACACGGGATGTACTCGTTCGGCCACGGCATGCACCAGCCCTGCGGCCAGGCGGGCGCCGTGGGGCCGTTCCCGCATGCGGCCGGTGCCGCCTCGGCCCTGGCCGGCTTCGTGCTGGCGCTGGTGGCCTTCGTCATCGGCCTGTGGCTCGGGCAGGCGCTCGACGGCACGGTGCGGCCACTCGGCTACGGGCTCGCGTTCTGGGCCGTGGCGACCGCCGCCGTCGCCTGGACGCTCGTGCGGCGCCATGTCGTCCATTGAGCCGCGCCCCACCGCGCCGCTGGGCGTGTGCCTGGCCGGGCCCACGGGTGCCGGCAAGACGGCGCTGGCGATGGCCTTCGCGCGCGCACTTGCCCGCGAGGGCGGTGTCGGCATCGAGATCATCAGCGTCGACTCGGCCCTCGTCTACCGCGGCATGGACATCGGCACCGCCAAGCCGAGCGGGGCCGAGCGCGCCGAGGTGCCGCACCATCTCATCGACCTGCTCGACCCGCGCGAGGCCTACTCGGCGGCGGCCTTTGCCGCTGACGCCCGCCGCCTCGCGGGCGAGATCCGCGCCCGCGGCCGCCTGCCCCTGCTCGTGGGCGGGACGATGCTCTACTTCAAGGCCCTGCGCGAGGGCCTGGACACGATGCCCGCGGCCGACCCGGCCGTGCGCGCCACGCTCGACATCGAGGCCGCCGCGCGAGGCTGGCCGGCGCTGCATGCCGAACTCGCGCGCGTGGACCCCACCACGGCCGCACGACTGGCGCCTGCCGACGCGCAACGCATCCAGCGCGCGCTCGAGGTGTGGCGCGTGAGCGGCCGCGTCTTGTCCGCGTGGCAGCAGCGCGGCGGCCACATCGGCGTCAACGATGACGGCGACAACCGTGGCGAGGAACGCCACCGATGGCCGATCGTCTCGCTCGAGCCGCGCTTGCGTGCGTGGCTGCACGAGCGCATCGCCGAGCGTTTCGCGCGCATGCTCGAGCAGGGCTTGCTCGACGAGGTGCGAGCCCTGCGCGCGCGTGGCGACCTGCACGCGGCGCTGCCCTCGATGCGCTGTGTCGGCTACCGCCAGGCCTGGGCGGCGCTCGACAGCGGACGCCTCGACGCCTGGCCCGCTGCGGGCGTCACCGCCACGCGCCAGTTGGCCAAGCGTCAACTGACCTGGCTGCGCTCGATGCCCGAGCGCTGCGTCGTGCCCTGCGACCCCCGCGAGGGCGAGGACGGGCACGATGTGCTCCTTCGGGGCATCGACGCCCTGCTTCGGGCCGCCCAGGGCGGCGGCTGAGGGCGTGCGCTCCGCGTCCCAGCAGCGGCACGCCGGTTCACGATGTAACGACGCGCCTCGATCCCGCGGGCCCCGCGCATCGGGGGCGGCCCCAAAGGATCGACTAGGGTGATGCCCCGGGGCGAGGCGCCGATCCTTCGCGATATAGTGCCGCGCCTCGGACCCGGCAGCGACACACCGTGCTGTCCGGGCACGGCCGGTCGGCTCACGAGGCCACCGAAAAAATCGAGCGAGCAGTGTCTGGCGCCCACCGGTGTCGGGACGACTGGAGGAACGGATTGGACTTCGCAGAACAACAGCGCAACCCCGGGCGCCACGCGATGGGCATCGGCGTCGTGCTTGCCCTGCACCTGTTGCTGGGCTGGGCGCTTGTCAGCGGGCTCGCGCAGCGCATGGTCGAGGTGATCAAGTCGCCCATCGACACCAAGATCATCGACGAGGTCAAGCCGCCCCCCCCGCCGCCGCCGGAGAACCTGCCGCCGCCACCGAAGTTCCAGCCGCCGCCGCCTTCGTTCGTGCCGCCGCCGGAAGTGAACGTGACGCCGCCGCCGCAGCCGGCACCGACGATCACCACCGTCATCACACCGCCGCCGCCGGCGCCGGTCACCATCGCACCGGCGCCGCCTCCCACGCCGGCACCTCCGGCTCCGGCGCCGCCGCCGCCCGCGCCGCCGC